>JAYZXX010000288.1:0-4246 GCA_036140815.1 Bdellovibrionota bacterium
GTGGCGATCTTTTTTATGCTCATTTGCTTATTTCTACTAGGCTCTGAAAATATTGACGAAAATAAAAAATGGCAATTTGGCCCTCTCTTAGTTGCAATTGGTGCCATTAGCCTTGACGCGTTTGGGGTTCTGTTGACCAGAATGGCCTTTGAAAAAGACCCCGCAATGGATAGCTCTATGGCTAATTTAATTCGTTCCTTTTTCTGTGTAATTGCTTTTAGTATTTGGACAGCTAGGTCTAAGATTGGTCTTATTGGTCACTTCAAGATGCTCCGCCCTAGCACAAGAATTTTCATTTTTGTTGCCTCTTTGTTCGGAACTTGTGTAAGTCTGTTCATATATCTGAAAGCCCTTAAAATTGGTCACCTAGCTACCATCAGTGCTATCGTTGCAACCGGTCCTCTTTGGGCGGCAATATTTGAGTTCATCTTTTTCGGTGAAAAACCCACAAAAAAACTTTACTACACTTTTATTTCTTTCGCTTGTGGAATGTATTTCTTAAATGCTGGCTTTTAAACAAAAAAACTCTGGTGTTGCCAGAGTTTTTTTTAACCTAATACGAGAAAAAATATTTTAGGAATCTATTTTTGCAATACTTCGTTTCGAAAGAATCTCTTTTGCATCCTTTAAGCCCATAGCTTTCTTAGGAGAAATCTTATCCACCACACCTGGATTTTTTGGTTGAGCCATTTTAGTTAGTATAGGAAGACTTAGAGCTAAAACCACACTCACTGCTAAACCACCAGAAGCTTTCATGATGTCTTTACCAATTAATGGCCAAACTTCCGATTGATTCTTTAATTTTAAACGAATATTGATCGCCAATTCGCGACCAGCCAATAAACCAATAAAAACCCAAGTGGTACTCATCGGAACCTTGTTCATGCCTTTGAAGTAAAACAACATAAAAGCAAAAATTAAGTCAATCATGGTAGCAGAACGAATATCCGCAGTGTTTGTTTTAGAACTAACAATCTTTTGAATTTCACCACCACGATTATAGAAAATAAAGGCACTCATTACGAGCATCGCTGATAATGCAGCGGAAATTTCGATAAAACTAAGCTGCCTTGGTAGGTAAACAAAAATATTAGCAAGGTCTTGAATTAGCCATTGGCTCCATAAAAAGGCTGTACTTATCCACTGCGCTGTCATCCAAAACTTACGGTTTGCCTTGGCCTTTTCTTCATTTAAAAAATGTCTCTGATAAATTTTAGAAACTGTGAAATAAATAACTGAAGCACCTACAAAGGCAACAATATAACCTAAGATGGACTTTTGTAGCATTGGCCCCAAGGCTTTTTGAGAAAACAAAGTTAGCACTAAGAAAGTTGTACTTACCGGAAATCCGAATCGAGTTAAAAATAATAGAATCACCGGCGGTAAAACGTGAACCCAAGTAAATTGCGCTGGCAATGGAATTTTTGAAAGGCGACCATAAGATGGGTCTCCGTTATGTACCGCCCAACCATAAAGAACTACAGCAGCTAAGATTCCACCGGCAAACAACCAAAGCTGCCACCAAGCCCGCTTATCATTAGAGTTTAAAAAAGTACCCAAAGTTTGAATAGAATCATTTGCAACAATTGAATAAGCGGCAAATAAAAATCCTAAAAGCATAAATACTTCTTGCATCGGGAGACCCTCCTGACTCGATACTTTTTGAGCCTTGATTTTTTGTAGTCTGATAAAACCGATAAATAAACAAGAGATCTCCCCGCTAACAAAGTTCTAATTAAAGGTCCTATTTAAAGGATTTTTTACCTGGCGAAGTTTTTGACGTGAGGTATAAAAAACACATTTACTTTTCTTTTCCTTGAATTCCTGCAAAAACAACAAACCAAATCACTGCAGGTCTTTTAAGCACAAAAGGTCAAAATCTTTGCCCTAAAGCTAAATCGGACTATGATATTTATATGCTAAATCATTTTAAAATTTATTTTCTATTCAGTGCTTTGTTTTTAGCGGCTTGTACAAACATGAGCAGCAAAGGCCTTTTGGGTATAGCAAAGATTCAACAAAACTATCAAAGTAAGGATATCAACCAACCTTTTCAAAGGAACACCAGAAGAAAAGTAAATATCGCGTTCTTCAAATCAGATAAATGGCTCGTACGAAAAACGCCCCTCAAAGATGGGCATTATCATTTTTTCCAAAATCTAAACAGAAAAGCACTCGGAGAAATCACTCTAAAAATAGCAGATGATCAAATAGACAGCCAAAGTATGAATGATTTAGCTTTAAGCCCGCACGAGGACTATCGCTATTTAGAATGGCCTTTGAATCAGCTGCATTTCCCCGTGGTTTTGACTCATTCAAACAAGAGCAACAATCCAGAAAAATGGGAGTATGGAAAGCTTGCTGCCGTACATAACAACCTAATGCAGTTTTTTATAGAAAAACTTAAACGAAAACAGATATGTGATCCTATAAAGGAAAAAATTGTTAATAGCATTCCATTGATTCCAGCTGAAATTGAAGACGGTACTAACTTTAGAAATCATTTAGGAGAAATGATTGCTAGTTTTCGAATTAAATCAGAAAACGAAAACACAAAATGCCCTGAACAAGTAGCTCCAAATCAGGCTGGGGAAAAATGGTACTATTCTAATGCCGCCGGTGAGATTTTGTATATCGGTAACAATCTTTTGTTTTTAGACTTTAATGATTATGATGAAGATGGATATTCAGAATGGTTATTTTATAAAAATATTCACGGCAAAGAATCCTACCTATTGTTTCAACCACACCAGGCTTTGATTTTAGAGAAAGAAATTTAAGCAAGGAGAAGGCTTTTCGATGGAACATTCAATCATTGCAATTCCAGGTTTTTCAGAGCCCGTCAGTTCTATAAGTCACATTTTAACATCTTTTGTCTTCCTTATCATCGGTGGAAAAATGATATGGACAGCTAGAGGCAATGCTCTAAGAGTCTTCAGTATTGGGCTCTATGTTTTTTGCGCAGTTTTTTTATTCTCCATGAGTGGTGTCTATCACCTTTTAGAAAAAGGCAGTACAAGTAACTATGTTCTGCAGATCCTAGATCACTCTGGAATCTATTTAATGATCGCAGGCTCTTTCACACCTTTTCAAATTATTTTACTTCGTGGATCGCGTAGATGGATTCCATTAATACTAATATGGATTTTGGCCATCACAGGCCTTACTTTAACCGCTATCTTTTTTAGTGATATGCCTGAGTCTTTATTGTTAAGCTTCTTCATTGGTATGGGTTGGATGAGTGTGTCTACCGTTTGGTTTATTCGAGAAATTGACCGTTTTAGTTTGAAATATATTTTCATCGGTGGAGTTCTATATACCATTGGTGCTATTTTTGATTTCTCTAAGTGGCCAAATCTTTACCCACAGGTTTTAGAAGCTCATGAGCTATTTCATTTCTTTGTAATGGCAGGAGCATTAAGTCACCTTTATGCCATTTATAGAATTGCCAGTTTTCCAATTTCAAACACCCTTGAAGTTGAAATTAGAAAATACCCAGATCATTTTTATGCCTTGATCAAAAAAGAAAATGCAATTTTTAGCTCAGATTCGAAAGAGAGCCTAATGAAGGACATCAAGAGCTGGGTAGACAATAGATACTTAGAAAAATTGCGACCGAGGCATTTAAAAATATGTCATTATGAGGTGGAAATTATTGAGCCTAGATAAAATCTAAAAAACTTAATCAAATACGAACTTTAGATTTTCTATATTTTCAAACAATAATTTTTTTATCAAATCTCGGGTTTCCCAAAAACTATACTACTTACAAGTTCTCCAACTCCCAAAGCGGATAAAAATCCAAATTTCATCAAGAAATAGACAAAGGAAAACCAAATAGATTTTGTTATGCCTAAATCTATATACACAAGATTGTATATTTTACGATCTTAAAGGTATCAACCAAAAATCCAACGAATTTGACCTTTTTTAAGCTATTAAATAGTAAAAACAAATTTTAAAAAATTGAGGTTTCGAATGAGAATAATTCTATCATTCTTTCTATTAACTTTTTCTGCAACATCCAAGGCCGTGATTCTTCGTGGTGAGTCTAGAAGTCAAGTTTTAAGGCCAAGCGACCATCGAGCAAAAAAAGTTGGTTTTCTTCAAGCATGGAACCAATCTAGCCCCCTATATACTCCGGACAAATTGATATGTTAGAATAGTCTAGGAGGTCCAGTTTGGCTAAGTCACTACATTCCGAGGAATTTAAGGCGCAAGTCTTAAAAGAAGTAAAAGAGATCCA
>JAYZXX010000289.1:0-3320 GCA_036140815.1 Bdellovibrionota bacterium
GATACGTTTGTGAACCTCGCCTTTTAAAAATGTTAGAACACGAATACACTTTAATTAATGAAAGACTTACGGAAAAGGCGGATCACACAAAGTTTTTTGCCTTTGCCGATACTGTTGCAACAACACCTTACGGCTCAACCGCTCCTGGACATGGTTGGTTAGGTATTCGATACCAAACAAAACCACATGGCCCTTTCAATGAAATCATTTTGCACATTAAAATGCATGACCCTAGCAATCAGCTCCAAGCTGATGCCATTGGTACAGTGGGAGTGAACTTAATTTACGGCGCAACTCGTGAGCTTCCAGCTGAAGAGTTGATCGAACAATTAATTGATGAAGTTGGTCAAAGACGAATTGAAATTGATATGATTCGCTTTTCAGGTCCTGCCCATGAAGAAGTAGATAACCGAATTATGAGTTTAAAACTTGTAGAAGAGGGTTTCACTAGTGCTGCCCTATTCACTCCCCAAGGGGAAGTTTTGCAGATTTCTGACTATTTGTACAAGAGACCCATTCTTGTACAGCGAGGAAGTTTTAATCCAGTAACCAAAATCCACTGGGATCTTCAGGAATCAGGAATCGCACAATTCAAAAAAGAGTTTCCTGAAGATGCAGACAAACTTGCTGTCTTGATGGAGATCACAGTACATAATTTAAATTCCGATTCTGGTATTGATCGTTTAAATTTTTTAGATCGTATGGATGCCATTGCAGCCTTAAACCAGCCGGTTTTGATCACAAATTTCTTTCTATTTTATCAAGTACGTCAATTCTTACAGCAATACACGAAGCTTCCTATTCGAATGGTTTTAGGAGCAAGTCTCCTACAAAAACTATTCAATCGTGAGCACTACCAAGACCTGAAAGGTGGTGTTTTAGAAGGCTTCGGAAGACTTGTAAAAGGTCAAACAAAGCTATACGTCTACCCACAAACCGATTCTGAGACAGGAAACTTAGTCACTTCAGATACTTATCGACCAAATGATGAACTTTCACTGCTTTATGAGTACTTAATGGCTAGAGGAAAGTTTGTAGACATTCTTGGTTGTGCAACGGATCAGTCCAGTTACAACTCCCAAGAGATTTTAGATATGATCGAGGCAGGAAATACAGATTGGGAAAAACTAGTTCCAAAGGAAGTGGCTGAGATCATTAAGCAAAAAAAGTTGTTTTCTTTTGATAGCTGATGCAGAACAATGTCGCCTATGTAACTGCCACACGGAGACTCATCGACTTCTAAGTGATGAGTCTGTATATTACAATTGTCACAACTGTGGCCTCATTTTCCAAAAAAGAGAACAACTTCCCCACTACTTCGAAGAAAAAAAACGTTACCTAGAGCACAACAATGATGTTCTGAGACAAGACTACTTAAACTACCTAAAAGAGTCTACAAAGCGAATTTTTGAGCTTCCAATTTCAAAAAAATCACTCTTAGACTATGGATGTGGTCCAGCGAAAGGCTTAGAACATATCTGGAGTAAAGATTTTGAATATGTGGCTAGTTTCGATCCAATTTTTCATAAGCTTGAAAACTTTGATGTAAAAAGCTTTGACGTGATTTGCTGTGTTGAGGTGATCGAGCATTTTTACTCACCTGCCACAAGTTTTGAAAAAATAGATTCTCTCCTGAGCAAAAATGGCTTCGTTTTATTTCGCACAGAGTTTTTAGATGAAATGTGCAAACTAGATAATTGGTGGTACAGAAAAGACCCTACCCACGTTTGTTTCTATAACAGCCAAACATGGAAATATATTGAAAAAAAATTTTCATGGAAACTAGTTTTAGAAGAAGACAGCCGTTACGCCATCTTCCAAAAGAGTTAATGAATTGCCTGCACCAATACAAAAGGTTGGATAATAATAAAAACATATTTTCTATCCATCGGAATATCTTCAGCTTCTTCTTTGGTGATTTTTTTTAGATCGCCAGTTGCCATCAAAGCTTTAATCTTCTCGACATTATCTTGAGCTAAATCAATGGCAATTTGAATAATATCTAACTTAGGACGACAAACAATTAATGCATCACGATCTACATGTGGTTTCAAAGCGTCAAACTCTACCGTTTGAAGTTCTGTTTTCAACTTTTCGTATAAAGATTCTTCCTGCAAAAAGATCCTCCAGAATCTTAAAGCCCAATTGCCTCAGGAATATGAGACTTTACTTCCTCATAAATTGCAAGCACTTCCTCTGAAGACATCATGGTCTGAGTGCATGTCAAACTACTGTATTTGCCCGTACGCGACTCTTTCCAGCTAATTAGCTGCTGCGGAAAAAAATTTGCCAAGTCTTGCTTCCTGCTATTAGGAACGACAAATTTAAAGGTATAAAGGGCTGGCCAATCGTATTCTTGATCTAAAGCGTCTTTTAAACTTTGCATGGGCTCTTTTTACTGAGAAAGCTTGCAATGTTCCAGACTTTTCTTGGCTTTTATGTAAAAGCGTAATATCAAAATGCTATGAAGTTTACCGATTGGGGATTAATCCCTTATAAAAATGCCATGGAAATGCAAATTGATCTTATTGAGAAAATTGCTAAATCCCAAGAAGAAGAGCAAATCATCTTCTGTAAACACCCTAGTGTAGTTACTTTGGGGCGCGCCACTGAAAATGGCGATTTAATGGGTTGGCAAGGAGAGATTTTCGAGAGCCAAAGAGGCGGCAGAGCAACCTATCATGGCCCAGAGCAATTGGTAATTTACCCACTAATTAATTTACAAAACCGAACCAAAGACCTTCACCTGCACCTCAGAAAATTAGAAAACTCTCTAATCCATTGCTTAAAAGAGCACTACCAAATTTCTGCCGAGGGAGGTCGAAAGGACGCTACAGGTGTCTGGATCAAAGAACAAAAAATTGCATCCTTAGGCATTGCAGTTCGCAAATGGGTGACCTATCACGGAATGGCAGTAAATTTAAACCACGACCCCAAAGCTTTCACTGGCATATCCCCATGTGGGTTCAACACCAACACTATGGTTCACCTATCTCAATTTACAGAAGAAAAAATATCTTACGAAAAATTCAAAGAGCAAATGAAAAGCTTCTTAGTAAATGAATGGCCGGAAACCAGATAAGAACAAAACTATAAAAAATAAAATAATAGATATTGAAAATTTGGAAAAAGAAAGAGCCTGGTCAGTTCCAAAAGTATTGTCCACGCGAGTTCCGCACGAAGCCGAAGGCGTAGGAGGACTAATGAGATGGACCCGCCGATTACAAAAGGCGTCAGTACAAGCTGCGCCGGTATGGATATACTATCCAGACAAAAACAAACCGGAGGGTCCAAACTATGAATAAACTATTAGGTATCGA
>JAYZXX010000290.1:0-14006 GCA_036140815.1 Bdellovibrionota bacterium
AAATGGCTGTTCATGTACCTCTTTCTATCGAAGCACAGGTAGAGGCTCGTGTACTAATGATGTCTACAAATAACATTCTTTCTCCAGCAAACGGAAAGCCAATCATTAACCCAACACAGGATATCGTGTTAGGTCTATACTGGATGACTCGTGTTCGTCCGGGAGCAACTGGTTCTGGTAAGGTTTTTGCGAATGTTTCAGAAGTGATTTTTGCTTATGAAAACGGTCACATTAACTTACAAGCTGAGTGTAAAGTTCGTATCAACGGAAAATTAGAGCAAACTACTGCAGGTCGTGCGATCCTAAGTGATATTCTTCCAGCGGGTGTTCCTTTCTCTGTAATTAACCGTGTACTTACGAAGAAAGAATTGGCTGCGTGGATTGATACTTCTTTCCGTGTTGCTGGTGGTAAAGCTACATGTATCCTTGCTGATAAAATGATGCAGTATGGATTCAAATATTCAACGAAAGCAGGGATCTCTATCTGTGTAGACGATATGATTATTCCTGACGAAAAATATACTCTAATCGAAGAGTCCGCCAACAAAGTTGCCGAGTACCAGCGTCAGTATGATGAAGGTTTAATTACAGATGGTGAACGCTACAACAAAGTTGTGGATTTGTGGGCACAGACTCTAGATAACGTGACGAAGAAGATGATGGCGCGTATCGAAACTCAAGAGTTTGACGTGAACGGAGAGAAAGTAAAATCTGATTCTTTCAACTCAGTTTTCGTAATGGCAAACTCTGGAGCTCGTGGTAGTGCGGCTCAGATTCGTCAGCTAGCTGGTATGCGTGGTCTAATGGCGAAACCAAGTGGTGAGATCATTGAGACTCCAATTACTGCAAACTTCCGTGAAGGTTTGTCTGCGCTTCAGTACTTTACATCTACGCATGGTGCTCGTAAGGGTCTTGCCGATACAGCATTGAAAACAGCAAACTCTGGTTACTTAACTCGTCGTCTAGTTGACGTTGCTCAAGATGCAGTAATTCTAGAAAGAGATTGTGGAACGGATGGTTACATCGAAATTCGTCCATTGATCGAAGCGGGTGAGATTGTTCGTAACGTAGGTGAGAGAATTCTTGGTCGTTTCGTACAAGAGGATGTGGTTGATCCAACGACAGATCAAGTGATCGTGGCTAAGGGGCAAGAAGTTACTGAGGAACACATCGAGAGAATCGAAGATCTTGGTATCGAAGTAATTAAAATTCGTTCCGTTCTTACATGTAAAACGAAACGTGGTGTTTGTAGTCATTGTTATGGTCGTGACTTGGCTCGTGGATCTGTGGTTAACCTTGGTGAGGCAGTTGGTATTATTGCTGCTCAATCGATTGGTGAGCCGGGTACTCAGCTTACAATGAGAACATTCCACTTAGGTGGTACGGCAACTCGTACGGTTGAGAGATCTGTTCACGAAGCAAGGCATGCGGGTACAGTAAGATTTGAAAACATGCAGTTCGTGGAAAACAAACAAGGTACACAAACTGTGATGAACCGTAGTGGTGAAATCGTTCTTTCTGATGAAAATGGTCGAGAGAGAGATCGTTATAACTTAGTTTACGGTACTGTATTGAAAGTGAAAGATGGTCAAACAGTTGCTAAGGGTGAAAAACTAGCTGAGTGGGATCCGTACTCTGCTCCAATCATTGCAGAAACTAACGGTAAAATCGCATTCGTTGATATTACTGAAGGCTTAACATTGAACGAGCAAGTTGACCCAGTTTCTGGTTTCTCTACAAAAGTAATTGCTGAGACGAAGAAAGCAGAAGTGAAGCCTACATTAACAATCGTAGGTGAGGATGGCGAACTAGTAAGAGTTCCAGGAAGAGATACTCCTGCAAAATACATCTTACCAGTTGGTGCACAGTTACTTGCAAGCAATGGTCAAGAAGTTCACGCTGGTGATATTATTGCTAAGATTCACCGTGAAGCTTCAAAAACAAAAGATATTACAGGTGGTCTACCTCGAGTTGCTGAATTATTTGAAGCACGTAAGCCAAAAGAAGCTGCCATTGTTGCAGACATTGATGGTTACGTAAGTTTTGGTAAAGACGTAAAAGGTAAAACTCGCGTTGTCTTGACTCCAGATGTTGGCGAACCGAAAGAGATTTTAATCCCTAAAGGTAAGCACGTATTGGTTCGTGAAGGTGAGTTTGTTACTCGTGGTGAAGCATTGATGGATGGTTCTACTAACCCTCATGACATCTTAAGAGTATTAGGTATTAAAGCTTTGGCTGAATACTTAGTAAATGAGATTCAAGACGTTTACCGTCTACAGGGTGTGGGAATCAATGATAAGCACATCGAAGTAATCGTACGTCAAATGTTACGTCGTGTAGAAGTTGTGGATCCAGGGGACACATTATTCTTACCAGGCGAGCAAGTTGAAAAGTACGAGCTTCTTGAAGAAAACGAGCGTCTATCTCAAGAGGGTAGAGAACCTGCATCTTATAACTCAATGTTACTGGGTATCACGAAAGCATCCCTAAGTACTGAGTCTTGGATTTCTGCAGCTTCCTTCCAGGAGACGACAAAAGTTCTTACAGAAGCAGCGATTAACTCTAAAGTGGATATGCTTCGCGGCTTGAAAGAAAACATCATCATGGGTCGCTTGATCCCAGCAGGTACTGGATTGCCTTCTTACAAACGTTGGAAGATGATCGTAGACGAACACGCTGGTCAAGAAACTGCCTCTGCACTTCCTTTCGGAGATGCTATGGGTACTTCGACTCATCCAGGTCAATAAGGTCTAAAAATATTCGAGAATTTAGAAAGCGAGCTAGAGATAGCTCGCTTTTTTTGTTTTCATGAGAGTATTTACCTAGAACCGTCTCGACCACCTCGGTCAGTTCCAAGTGGCGTTCTATTGCCGCGGTTAAAGCTTGGTTTTGCATTACTAGGAAATAAGCCATAACATTTTTCTTTCATATGGCTTTGAAAGCGCTTTTTTTCCTCTTCAGTTAGAGGCTCAGCTCCCTTTTTTATATTTTGTGGAACAATTTCTTCAATATAGTCTTTGCCTTGAGTGTTTTTAAAAGCGGAGTTAAAGCTTTTTTCGTATTTATCAATTGTGTCGCTAGACAAATTGTCTATCATTCTATCGAAACTTGTTCTGTCAGTGTATTGGACAATGTCTCTACAAGACTTTTCAGTGATTTTTTTGCAGTAGATTTCGTCCTTTCCAAAGGTATCTTTCAATATGCATAGACTGGAAGGCTTTTTATTAAACTGTTCTCCATTAACTGTAAAATCGCCCAAGCTAATAATCTGTGCATTGTCTGATATTTTGATTTTAGCAAAGCATTGATAGGAGCGGTAGTGTAGGTTGGGATTGGTAGAGTCAACGGCTGTAAAGGAGGAATAGTCACTTCCCTTAAGGTATTCACTAAAAGAATTGGCCTGTGCTCTTCCTTCAATGTTGGCTTGGTATATTTCTCCGCAATTATACTCTTCCTTCGTGTTAGAATTTACTGTTAAAGGTCTATTTACTTGAGGAGCGCAATTTGCAAAGCTTTGTTGGTTGAGTTTAATACCAAAGCGGTCTCTTCTTCTATTATGGTTAAACGAACAAAAGTCAGCCATCTTTCGTTGAAACTCGTATTCTGTATTTCCGGAGATGGAGGGGCGCTTTTTACAAGCCTCAGACAGAGAGTATTCACACATATTGTTCCAGGACTTAGCGGCATTACAGAAATCACTAGAAATATTTTCGAGGGCATTGCTTCGACAAAGCCTTTGAACCTCGACACATTTCTCTTTTGCATTTCTGCTTTTTGCTTGTTTATAGGCTTGTTTTAGCTCTCCACAAATATTTTGCATATTGTATGCATGCAGAGATTGAGAAAGTCCGAAAAAAGCAAATAAGATTAAGGATGTAGAATAAAGTTTCATGAAAATTGTTCGGCTATTCTCAAGAAGAGATAAAGGCTTTGTCTTGAAATGAGTCAGTATTTTATGTATTTTCTAATTAAGGATACAAATCTTATTGAGCTTATAACAGCTAAATCAAAGGCTGAAAAAGAAGGGAATTTATGGGAATCGCGCATACGAAGGAAATGGATGAGTTTTGGGCTAAGTTTAGTGCGACAACGGAAGATGAAACCTACTTGAAGTCTTTTGACTACTACGCCTGGTCCTTTGGGAATACTAAGGATTTGGCAGATAGTTTGTGTGCTTTGGTTTTAGAGGGAAAAAAGACTGCAACCTGTAGTTTGCTGCGGGCCTATCGAGGAGAGGAAAATGAACTTCCTCGCGTTGGCCTGTATACTTTATTGTGTGATGGAGATAATAAGCCCAGAGCGGTCATTTTATTAAAGGAATGTTATCTTCAAAAATTTAATAAAATAACTGAAGAATTTGCTCGATTAGAGGGGGAAGGAGACCTTTCCTACGAGTTTTGGCGAAAAGCACATGTCGAGTTTTTTTCACAATACGAAGGCTTTCATGAGGAAGACTTAGTGATTTGTGAGATATTTGAAGTGGCTTACAAATAATTTTGCTGAGGGAGAGGGTGATGCTCTAAATTCTTCCTTTTATAGTGGCCCCTTCAATTGCGGATAAGTCTTTAAGATCTAATTGATTATTTTAGGGGAAATTTTATTTAGTAAAATTGAAGTCCGGACATTAGTGAAATTAAATGGAATTCCATTAAGGTGGATCGATTCATCCGCAATCAAGGGAGCCGGTTTAAAAGGCTCAAAGCTAAATTAAATTTAGCTAGTTATTCTTTTGTTTTAAGTTGATCTTGAGCCAAGAGTCTCAGCTGAGGGATTCGAGTTCTATTCTGGCAAAGTTAAAACAAAGGCTGAAAATGTAATTGCTTCATTTGGGCTTTTAAATGAGAAATATCCTAGGTATCGATTTAACCTTCTAAGTATATGAATTTATAGTGTATTTTTGATATTTTTTTCAGTTTTAAGACAGATCTAAGTGAAGATATTGATTCTACGAGTAATTTGACATAAAAAGCTCAGGAAACAAGAGTTTAGAACTTGACCAGCGAGCGGAGAACGGCTAAAAATACCAGCTCGGCGTGCTGATTTGCCTAACAAAATTATTGATAGAGGTATTATTTTAATGGCTACAATTAACCAATTGATTCGAAATGAGAGAAAAGAGCAGAAGACGAAAACGACTTCTCCGGCTCTAAAGGCTTGTCCTCAAAGACGTGGAGTTTGTACTCGTGTTTACACTACTACTCCTAAAAAACCGAACTCTGCTTTAAGAAAAGTAGCTCGTGTGCGCTTAACTAGTGGTTTCGAGGTTACTTCTTATATTCCAGGTATTGGTCACAACCTTCAAGAACACAGTGTTGTTTTGATCCGTGGTGGTCGTGTTAAGGATTTACCAGGGGTACGTTATCACATCGTTCGTGGTAACTTAGATACTCAAGGTGTTGCTAATCGTAATCAAAGCCGTTCTAAATACGGTGTAAAAAGACCTAAGAAGTAAGAGCAGGTAGAAAATGTCTAGACGTAGAAAAAGTTATAAAAGAGAGATTATTCCAGATCCAGAATTTAACGATATTTTAGTAGCGAAGTTTGTTAACTCGCTAATGAAAGACGGTAAAAAAAGCATCGCGCAAACAATTTTTTATGGTGCTTTAGATCAGTTGAAAGAAAAAGTAAATGGTGAAGAGCCTTTAACTACTTTCAAAAAAGCCATCGAAAACGTAAAGCCAGCCCTAGAGGTTCGTTCTCGTCGTGTTGGTGGATCTGTTTACCAAGTTCCTGTTGATGTACGCCCAGTTCGTAGAACAGCTCTTGCAATCCGTTGGGTTGTTGAGTTTTCTCGTAAACGTGGTGAGAAAGACATGGCTAGTCGTTTAGCTAACGAATTAGCAGATGCTTACAACAACCGTGGTAACGCGATTAAGAAAAAAGAAGAAACTCACCGTATGGCAGATGCGAACAAAGCTTTCGCTCACTACCGTTGGTAGGATTTTTCAAAAAATTAAATTTTATAAACCCAGCTTTTATAGCTGGGTTTTTTTGTGTCTAGTTCGATCTAGATTACATTTTCCGTAGATTTCTGGATTCGGTAAATGGAATATTTAAAGTCTAGAAATTAACGAATCTTCAGAAGATGCTATCGACGTGATCTTAAATTCTATTGAGCTGAAAAGGTTAAGCATAACTAAGGTTTTGAAGTTTACAATCTGGCCCCTATAATTGCGGATAGAAGTATTATAAATGCCTAAATTTCTTTACTATCTTCATTGCATGGGGAACTCAAATCCGGACAAGTTTCATTGAATGACTTTTTGCCGGTAGCTATTTAAGTCTATCCGCAATCAAAGGGACCAGTTCCAAATTTTAAAGTGGCCCTCATAGCTTTTGGTTTTTTAAAAGGCTTGAACGCAAATTGGGTTCTAAAAAAAGAGGGCTTACTTGACACTGAAATTTCAAAGGCTATCTTATTTCGATGATATCAAAAGACGCGATCCCTAGTTATATCCCTAAGTCAAAATGTAAGTTGGTTATTTTAGGAACCATGGCTTCTGTGGCAGCACGAAAAGTAGGTGATAAAGAAGAGGCTGAAGATGCATTTTTTTATCATCATAAAACCAATCATTTTTGGCGCATTTTACAAATGGTTTTCGAGCCAAAAGTACCTTTGAAAAATATGAATGTTTCTCAGAAAAAACAGTTTTTGGAAAAACATGGTATTGCAATATCAAATACAGTTAGTGAGGTGGAGATCACTAAGAAACAGGCGATGGACCCATCAGATTCTGTTTTGTTTGAGGCAAAGAAGAAGAGTAAATTGCGTTACAAAAAGCTAGATTCTAAAACAAGAAAAATTTTTCGAGAATGTCCTCTGTTTTTCACTAGTTCAGCGACTACTCCAATTTTGGATCTTCTGGATGGGTATTTGGTTTTCAATAAGATCGAAAAAAACTCAAAACAAGATGTAGGTTTTTTAATGTCGCCCACTAGATGCAATCCCATGGAAAGAGCGATTGGTTGGAAAATCAGAATGGCACAGATGGGAGTTCTAACTCCCAGTTTGAAAGTGCCGGAAGATTTTTTGTGAAAAAATAAACTTCACTGTTGCTAATATATGTTTACAGAGTTCTAGAAAAAGAACGGACTTGTGGTTGGTAAACGGAAGTTTTTTGATTTAAATTTTATTTTTTTATACTTATTTGACTGCTATATTCTCAGTAAGTAGAGGTGGTTGGAAAAGTTCCTAGACTATTATTGGGCGATTCTAATACAAAGATTTGTAACAAAGTATCAATACTAAAAACTACCTATAGATGAAAAAAATCTTTTTCCATTCCATTATTTTTCCACAAAGTTTCCACGATTTTATGAAAAACTATAGAAGTGGAAGAGATAATATCTCATAATAGTTTAAAGCTCTTATTTCTAGGTGAATGCTAAATGAAAAAATTAATGTTGTATTTTAATAAACGTCCTGTAGTAGCCAATATGATCATGTTCGGAATAATGTTTGTGGCAGTAATGTGCTGGGATATTATTGGAAAAGAAGAACTTCCTGAGCATCAATTGAATTTTTTAAGAATTAGTATTAGTTATCCAGGGGCCGCCGCTGAAAATGTTGAGAGCTTTATTAGTAAGCCCGTCGAAGAAGAGCTGAAAGGAATTACCTCATTAAAAAGTGTTAATGTAACTTCAAGCTTTGGTAGTGCAAGTATTCGAGTTGAATTTGAACCTCATGTCGTTAATCTTTCCGAAAAGGTCCAAGAGGTAAAGGACGCCGTAGATTCTGTTTCGTTTCCCAGTGATGTTGAGAACCCTACTTACAGACAGTTTAAAAACTCCGAAAAAGCAATCATTGATCTTGGCATTTATTTGGAGGGGGAAACCCTTTTAGATATTGAAAAAAGGCAACTACTGCAAAGCTATGTCCTGTCTATTAAAAACCGTCTATTGTCCTTACCAGAGGTAAGTGGCATTGATGATAGCGGTTATTTGGCGCCTGAATTACAAGTTCAAGTATATCCAGAACAGTTGAAGAAATATGAGTTAACTCTTGCGAATGTAAAAGAACAAATCACAGCGCAAAATGTAAGACAGCCTGTGGGGAATATGAAAGACAAGCGAGAGTCTGAGGTGGCGGTAAATGCTCCTCTTGAAACGATTAATTCTCTTGAGCAAGTTATTTTGACCAGTGGTTTTGAAGGGCAGAATTTAAGATTAAAGGAAATTGCAGATATAAGACATGGCTTTAGCACTCCAGCTAGTATTACCAAAATTCAGGGGAATGAAGGGGTTAAGTTAAGCATCAAAAAAAGTACAAATGTGGATATTATCACCGCTCAAAAATCCATCATTAAGTTTGTGAATGAATTTAATGAAATTAATAAAGACAAAGCAATTCGAATTATTCCAAGTGATGATGAAAGCTACGACATTAGAAATCGACTGAATCTGATTTTTGAAAATGGTTTGTTAGGCTTTATACTGATAGTATTGGTTTTGTTTCTATTTTTAGATTTCAAATCAGGGCTTTGGGTTGGAATGGGAATTCCATTTTCTTTAAGTGTTACCTTGATACTAGCCACATTGGCGGGATATACCCTAAACAATATGACCCTGGCTGCAATTATTATCGTACTAGGGATCGTCGTAGATGATGCAATTATTGTTGCCGAAAATATCCAAAGAAAAATGCAAAATGGTGGTGGAGAAAAAGAAGCATTAGAAGCGGTGGGAGACGTTGGAGCCCCTGTGGTTGCCAGTTTGTTAACAACATGTGCCGCTTTTATCCCCCTTTTCTTTTTCTCGGGAATTTTTGGGCTTTTTGTAAAAGTGATTCCGGCGATCATTTTTTTCATGCTCTTTGCTAGTTTATTTGAATCCTTCTTGATTTTACCAAGTCATATGATTCACCCACTTT
The DNA here is from genome assembly GCA_036140815.1 of Bdellovibrionota bacterium. Taxonomy (GTDB): domain Bacteria; phylum Bdellovibrionota; class Bdellovibrionia; order Bdellovibrionales; family UBA840; genus UBA6502. Next base: position 8,870 of record JAYZXX010000290.1, read on the forward strand.
GGGGACAAGGGTTCTTAAAATCTCGATTCAAGTTTTCTTTTGCTGAGACTCGTGAAAAGCTGACTCACAAACTAGAAAATTGGTATGAACGTAAAGTTGCCTATTTACTTCACCATAGAAAGTTTGTGATCAGTTTTTTTATGCTTGCTTTGATTGGTTCTGGTGTCTTAGCAAGTTCACAGATGCGCTACGTAATGTTCCCAAGAGAAGAATCGAGGAATTTTCGCCTAAAAGTAGTTGGAGAAAAGGGGCTTAATAAATTTGAAATGGCGGAAAAACTACTGGAAGTTGAAAAAATATTTCTTGAAGACAATCGTGGAATTGTACTTAACATTACATCCGATGTTGCGCAAAATCGCCGTGGAGGGGAAGTTTTAGACAATGAAGCCAGTGTTCGAGTGGAGATTACTCCTGCCAGTGAAAGAGAACTGTCCTTCAAGCAACTGATGGCTGGTTGGCAAAAACAATTTGATCAACTAAAGGGTTTTGAAAAAATTGAGCTTCAACAATTTCGATTTGGAAGTAGCAGTGGAAGTCCTATTGCTATTGAGGTTCAAGAGAATAATGACAAAATTAGAGCAGAGGTTTTAGCTAGTCTTAAAAAGAAGATGAGTGAACTAGGTCCTTTGGTAAATGTTGAAGTAGAGAAACCAATCGTTAAGAATGAGTATCAATTTAAGCTTAAAGCAGAAGAAGCTGCCAGTCTCGGAGTTTCGTTGAGTGATATTGGTAGTGCATTACGAACTTATATTCAGGGGGATGTCTTATATACGATCAATTCTGGGGATGAAGAAGTGGACCTTCGTTTCTCCACAGTTGACTCAAATATCAAGGAAATTGATAAGCTTTTAGATTTAAGTGTGTCCAATTCAGCGGGTTACCTCCTACCGATAAGAAATGTGGTAGAGGTTAAAAAACGGGAAAAGGCCTCTAGTATTAAAAGGGTTAGTTTTAAAAGAGCGGCAATGATCTATGCTGATTTGAAACCAGAGGCTATGACAACTCCTCTTGAGGTTGCAAGCCTAGTAGAAGAAAAGATTTTTCCTGACATTTATAGAGAGTTTCCTACTGTAAACATGGTTTGGCGAGAAGAGGTGGAAAACTCTAGGGAGTCAGCGGGAGACTTTCAATTAGCGGGTGGCTTAGTTGTCGGTTTAATCTATCTGCTACTCGTTATTTTGTTTAATTCATTAGTAACCCCACTATTAATCGGTTCAATACTTCCTTTTGGTTTGATGGGTGTTATTTATATGTTCTATATTCATGGAATTTTACAATTTGGTTTTTTCTCAGTCATTGGTGCCTTGGGCATGCTTGGTGTGGTGATTAACGATTCAATTGTATTAGTGAATAAATTTGAAGAAGAGTTCGAAGGTGACTCTTTGAAAGAACGAGAATCGATTCTTTCGAAAATTGCAAATCTATCGGCTACTAGATTAAGAGCCATTTTAATCACAACTTTTACCACCGTAGTTGGACTTTTTCCAACGGCCTATGGAGTCGGAGGTTATGACTCTATGTTATCAGAAATGATGTTGGCAATGGCTTGGGGATTATTGTTTGGAATGTTTGTGACTCTTGTATTTGTTCCCGTTCTATACAGTTACTACTACCAGGCTCGATTAAAGTTACAGGAGTTAGGGCAATGAGTGTTAATTTGAAGCTATGTTTATTTTTGATGATTTCCTCTTCTGCTTTTGCAGAAAGCTTTGAGCTAAAGGACTTTATTCGTCTTAGTATCGAAAAGGACCAAAAGTACCAAGAGCTACACTTGGAAAAGGAAAAGAACAAATTCATCAAAGATCAATCCATGCCAGCAGATGCAATTAGTTTGAGCCTCGATCATGAAAAAGCTTATGTACTAGGTTCGGATGATACCAACCAAACAAGTAGCATAGGCTTAACGAAAGACTTTTCCAAGACAGGAACCAGTATTAGTGTAAGTAAGTCAAAATCCAATCAACCCAATATTGAATTTGAAGAATTTGATATTAGTGTTGAACAGTCTCTCTTGAAAAACTCGTTTGGGCGAGATACTCGCTTGCTTGAAGCTAAATTGGAGGAAGAAGCTGATGTACTTAACAAAGAACAAGATGAAGCTTATGAAGATTATTTGCTGGAAAGTATCGCGGCTTTTTTTGATTATCAAGTCACCTACAGCAAATATTTACTGGCGAAGGACACTCTCTCTGACACCAAAAAATTGAATCAACAGGTTTCTAAAAAGTACAAAAAGCAAATTGCAACGAGTACCGACTATCAAAAATCTCAGCTAGAGCTACTCACTGCTGAGGAAGATTTTTTAGCTATGGAGAAAGACCTTAATCTAATGAAGGCCAAAGTGGCTGAACGTACTGGCTTGAAGGAAATAGCTCATATGCCAGGAGAGATGAAAAAGCTCTTTTCAAAACTCTTGGAATGGGAATCTAAGGGTATAGATAAAAACTTGGTTCGGGAAAAATTAATTGCCGATGCCAAGTTAAGTATTGCTAAGAAAGATTTAGAGATTTTGAAAAGAGACAATTGGGCAGAACTAAATTTGGTAGCGGGTTATTCAGAGGAAGAGTCGGTTCGATACTCAAACTCAGTAAATCAAAAAGAAAACTATGTTGGGCTTAGTTTTAGTATGCCATTTTCTGACAAACAAAGTGCAGCAAACATTGGCGTAGCAAGGCTTGAGGAAGAAAAGCTGAAAGTTTCAAAAGTTTTAACGGAACGGAGCATTGAACGCCAGATTCTTGAGTTTAAGCAGCAACTTAATTTTTATTCAAAGAATATAAAACTCTTAGATAAAAAACTTGCCTTAGCCAAGAGCATTTATAAAGCAGAGAACAATCGCTACTCCTATGGAAAGATAGATTTAGATACTTTGATCGAAAGAAAAAAGGACTTGGCAACCTATCAATATCAGTACCAAGAATACTTGTTGAGTTATTTAAGTCTTTCCGCTTCCTGGCTGGAGTTAAATGATCAGTTGATTGAATTTACACAAAGTTTATAAGGTTTCATTGTTGGAAGAAACTATTTAAGTCACATTGCGCTTTTTGATTAATAGGAAACATGCGAGTCGCCTTACGAATATTTTGCAATGAACTCCATTCAAAGTACTGGTCTGTTCCAAGATTGTAGGTAGTGTAAGTGTTTTTGAAATCGTCACTTTTCAAGAAAGAAATATTAGCTGAATCTATCCACTGCAGATCTTGCGAGTTATCAAAGAGATGTAGAGTCTCAATTGAAAGCTCAATGATTTTTGAGCTTTCAATTTCGAAGATCCCAATACTAGAGAGTCTAGTTGCTTTTCCATTTCTCGTAATAGAAACGGCCTGATTTACGGCTATATATTTACCATCAACAGAAATTCTGGGAGCTCTTTGTTCATAAAACTCTTTTCCCCAAAGGTCGCTTGCAACTCTTGAAAAATTCGGAATCACTTTTACATGTGGGCTCCAGCGATGGTTATTGTAGTGATCAGAAATAAAGTAAAGCTCTCCTTCAGGGGAGTATTCTGGTTCCATATCAATACCGGCTTCATCGAAAAGTTCTGTAGGTATCGTACGATTTGATTTAAGATCCAGTTGGTAGATGCCTTGTTCCAATTTACTTGTTTGTTTTTTACTTCGATAAGAGAAACTAAGTAAATCACAGTTTGGATGAAAGCTAGCCCTTGATTGAACCATTCCATTTGAGAATTGAATTTTACCAAAACGATTTTTGTGATGATCATAGATAGTTAATTCACGACCTTCATTCTTGTTGGTGCGATCTTGAAAAAGTAGATAATTCCCATCAGGGCTCACAGAAAGAGAGATCAAAACTCCATTACTTGTGTATAGAAGCTCAGACTCTTCTTTGCTCTGCCATAGTTTTTGTTTTCTCAGCTCCTGTCGCTTGCCGTTATTTACCGTGTAATAAACCTCATATTCGAAATGAGGATTAATCCCCAGAGCATCCATAAAAATTTGGTTTGCAATTTTGTCAGCAAGAGACTCTTGATCTGTTTCATTGATATCTTCTTTTAGTTTTTTCAAATCGTAGATTTTTCCACCAAGATACTCCAATATTTTTAGAGATTTCTCGTAGTTGGGAATATCAGGTCGAAGTAGGTGAAAGCACGAACTCACTGTAAGTCGTTTCTCAATTTCTACAATTAGCTCATTGTTTTCATTCTCATTATTGAGAAAGGCATATTCAAAGGGCTTATTGGGGCATAAAGCAGTCGAGTTTTGGTCTGCGTGGCTTGCAAGGTAAACTGAGAGTGTCAGTAGTATTAAGCTCCAAATTTTCATATTAATATCATATCAAAAATTGTGATAAGAATCGTTAAAAGCGCGCAATTTCAAGTATTTAAGTAGCTTTTTCAGCCACTGTGTAGTCTTTTGACAGGAAAAATACATTCGATTTTAACCATTTTGCCCTAGTAGTTCGTCTAATAAACATTAGGGCCAACGAGGGCCCTTGAGCCAGGGGGAAATATGCAAGGATTGCAAGCCATCGCTATCGCGATAATGTTAACTGTTTCTAGTAGTTTGTTCGCATGTAAAATTAAAGGGCCAATCGTTGGCAAAGAAGATTTCAAATGCCTTCAAGAAAAGGTAGCTGAATTATATGAAATTCCTAAAAAGGGAAAAAATGGGGTGAGTTCTCTAAAAGTAATTGCAGGGAATGAAGAAGTGAAAACGGGTCTGAAAGTGATCCAATAGGGAATTTCAAAATAACAGGGGGGCTTTCTTTTCGAAGAAAGTGTAAGAGGAGCGAATGCTCCTCTTTTTTTTGGGTTTTATGAAGGAACCAAAATGCTTTGGGTTTGTAGCAAGCGGCTAGTTAACAGCAATTCTACTGGAGGACGGGTAAAGTTCCCTGTAGATCAATATATTTTTCCTGAAAATACCTATAAATAGTCTTGAAGAGCGGTCGATTCTTTAATAGCTTTTGTTTAGAAGAAACTATTCATATATTGGTGACTATTACCTAGGATGAAAAGGGCTTTAGTCTTTGATTTTATTGAACTGAAAGATAAGTAGCTAGAAACCAGACCATGGCAAATATTTTATCCCTAGAGAATTATAAATTTGAGCGCAGATCATCGGCTGTAAAATGGACAAGTTTGAACTTTTCTAATTAAAAGCTGGTGGTGTAA
>JAYZXX010000291.1:0-8794 GCA_036140815.1 Bdellovibrionota bacterium
TACAATATTTTGTGTTTTAGATAACAAGTTTAAAAGAGCTTCTTTATTGATGCTTAACTTCATGCTTTTTCCCTCTCTATATATATCTAATTCTCTCTATATATATTCTAGTAGTAGTAGTAGGTCCCGTGGATTACCGGGTTTTATATCTAAATACTTAAAATTACTCAATAAATAATGTGGAAATCTTCAGGGATAATTCGGCACTTATTTTTTCAAAATTGTGTACAACTACAATCCCCAATTTAGCCAACATGCCTTTCCACAGACTTATCGACTATCCATATTCACAGTCCTGTTAAGTTGTGGATACGGTTCTGTAACTCATCGATATCTTTACGTAAATCTGAATTTGTAACCAGTTGACTTTCGATTCTTTTGATTGCGTTGATCACAGTGGAGTGATCTTTACCACCAAAAGCTCTACCGATATCTTGAAGGCTTTTATCTAAATGCTTTTTAGTTAAAAACATTGCTGCCTGCCTAGCCACAACTAAAGGTTTACTACGGTTGCTAGATTTAAGGTCATTTAATTTAACCTTATAGTGTTCACTCACCATTTTTTGAATATCTTGAATAGTCACAGCACTGGCTTCACTAGCATGATTAGCCAAAACCTTCTTTGCTAGATCAAGATTTATAGGTAATCCTTGTAGTTCAGTGTACATTTTAAGCTTATTCAAGTTTCCTTCTAATTCACGAATACTTCTTTTTGATATTTTAGCAATAAAGGAAATTACATCCTCAGGCATCTTGATACCCTTTTGCTCTGCCTTATATCTTAAGATCGCTGTTCTCGTCTCTAGGTCTGGCATTTGAATATCCGCAATCACACCCCACTCTAAACGAGTTCGAATACGATCCGCTAAACCATTGATATCTTTAGGCATTCTATCAGAAGCTACGACAACTTGTTTATCACGCTCTAATAAATCATTTAGAGTATAGAAAAACTCTTCTTGAACTGCTTCACCGCGACCCAGAATCTGAATATCATCCACTAAAAAAACATCAGCATGGCCACGATAAGTCTTACGGAATTCATCCATTTTTCTGTGTCTTAAGGCTGAAATACAGTCATTCATGAATCTTTCTGCTGATATATAGGTAATAGTGTATTCAGGAAACTTGTGTCGAATATGGTTTCCGACGGCATTCAACAAGTGTGTTTTACCCATACCAGTTGGTCCACTAATGAAAAGAGGATTGTAACCCCCTCTAATTCCTGGCTTTTCTGCAATATTATAACAAGCCGCATGTGCAAACTCGTTGTTTCTTCCCACCACGAAAGTAGAAAATAGGTATTCAGTGTTTAACTTATCACGACCGCGATCCGGAGATTTTGGATTAGATGCGAAATAATCTTTATTTATTTCTTCCACTGTAATGCTATTTGATGGTGGTTCATATACCTCTGGTCCAGCTGGAGCTACCTGATTAACCGCTCCGGACTCACCAGTGATTATTAACTCAACCTGAAAAGGACCTCCATAAACACCTGAAATCTCTTGGCAAATTCTATCCAAAAGGTTCTCACTGATCCAGTATTTATGTAGTTCATTAGGTACACCCAATAAAAAACATTTACCATTTGATCTTTCCTCTACATTTTTCAATATAGTAGGTTCAAACCATGTTTGAAGAAGCTTATTACTAGAGTTTTTAGCTTTCAGATTCTCTTTAATTGTATTCCAGAACATTTGATCTTGGTTATTCAACATATGCTTTCCATTTTTTGACTAGTCAATATCCCCAAATAAGTACCCAAATGACTACGCAAACTCAAGAAATGATAAAAGAATTGGGTATTTTACTCTGTGCTGTCTATATCAGCTTTTCAAAGTTTGTTCAAACACTTGACATAACTAGGTGCCTTATGTTTTATAGCCTTTCCAATAAATTTGGAGTGTAATTGGCCCTTTGACGTAAATTAGTCGTATTTGTAGGAGCAGAGAGAATGAAACGTACATATCAACCAAGCCGTAAAAAAAGAAAAACATCCCACGGATTCAGAACTCGTATGGCAACGAAATCTGGTCGTGACGTATTATCTAGAAGAAGAGCAAAAGGTCGTAAGAGATTAACTGTTACTACTGGTGGCAAGTAATCCTTGGTAACTCTAAAGTCTCGTAAAGATTTTTTAAGCCTTCGCAAGAACTCACGTAAAAACTTTCTCAACGATTATTCAATGGTGGTCTACAAGCCTAACCAAGTTGGAGAGTTGCGCGTGGGTTGGACTTTATCTGCTAAAGTAGGTAAGGCAAATACTCGTAATAAAATAAAACGTTGGCTTAGATTTTATTTCCGAAACTTGGAGAACCAGGATTCCATGCAAGGTTATGACCTTAATGTTATCTTCAGGAAATCTGATAAGATCAAAGAACTTAACTACCAAGAAGTCAAAAACAGTCTGGATAAGTTTACCCAGAATTTTCGATAAAACTCTAAGATATATAGCTATATTTGTAATTAGCTTTTATCAGTCTGTATTTCGATTTTGGTTTGGTGGAAGATGCCGCTTTGAGCCTCATTGCTCAGAGTACGGTTTTTCTGCGTTTAAAACCTTCCCCTTTTTAACTGCATTAAAATTAACATTTAATAGAATCATGCGTTGTCGTCCAGGCCAAGAGTTTGGTTACGACCCTCTTCCTAAGGAGAAATGTTGTGGAAAATAATCAAGGAAGCTTCCTCGATAAAAATACTATCATCGCGATTGTTTTAACCATTGTTGTATGGGTTGGTTGGAGCCAATACATGGCGAAAAAATATCCAGAAGCTGAGAAAAAAGCTTTGATAGAAAGTGTTACTGGAAAAGATGCTTCTAAAATAGATGCAAATGTTAAGCAAAGCATAGAAGCAAATCTAGAAGCAAGCGTTGAGCAATCTCAAAAAGAAGTTGGTGATAGTACAATTAATAGAGACCTTGCTCCGATTGTTTTTGATTTTCCTAAAATGTCTTTTTCGGTAAGTCCTTTTGGAATGGGTTTAAATGATATCGTACTTAAAGATTATACGGATAGAGCAGATAAGAATATTCAGTTATCTGTGAGTTCTAAAACATATTCTAATTTTGCAACTAAGTTAGAAGGTAAGGACGAATTATTATATTTTGACCTAAAAAAGATTTCTGAAACTGAGGTAATCGGCGAAGGAAGTTTTGAGGGTGTTACTTATGAAAAGAAATATAAAATCAATCCTGATAGTTTTAGCATTGATGCAAGTTTATCGGTTAAAGGTGAAAGCACGCTTCCTCAGTTTGAAACTTTATTAACTGAAAAGGCCAATGCTCCTGCCGCTTCTTCGATGTTAAGCCCGAGCATGGAAAAACAAGAAGTAATTGTTAAACACAAAGAAGGCGATGACAGAGAGATTTTTAATAATCAAGAGCCATTCGTTGGTGATTTTAATAGTGTTTTTATGGCTTCTCTTTCCAGTCATTATTTTGCTACTGCAATTATGGATATGAGTGATGTTATTCCTAATTTTAAGTCCAATTATGATAAAGCTAATGAAACCTTGATTGGTAAAATGATTTATCCAAGTTTTGCTGGAACTAAAAATTTGGACCTTAAATACAAGCTTTATTTTGGTCCAAAAGATGTAAGTATGCTCCAGTCTGTGAATGCGAATCTTTCTGAGTTAGTTGATTTCGGAATGTTTAGCCTTATTGCTGAGCCTTTATTGAGTTTAATGAAATGGTTTTATGCATTTTTAGGTAACTGGGGTTTAGCGATTATCGCTCTTACAGTTTTAGTTCGTTTGGTGGTATTACCGTTTAACGTAATGTCATATAAATCTATGTCGAAAATGCAGGCTATTCAGCCAACTTTAAAAGCGGTTCGTGAAAAGTATAAAGACGACCCTGTACGAATGAATCAAGAAGTTATGGGAATAATGAAGCAAGAAAAGGTAAACCCTGCCGGTGGTTGTTTACCAATGTTGTTGCAGTTCCCTATTTTTATCGCGCTATATAGAGTGTTAAGTGAAAGTATCGATTTATACAAAGCCCCTTTTGGTCTTTGGATTACAGATTTAAGTTTAAAAGATCCTTACTATGTGTTGCCAATTTTGATGGGTATAAGCATGTTCTTGCAACAAAAAATTACTCCATCAACAATGGATCCACAGCAACAGAAGGTGATGGCTTTTATGCCAATAGTATTTAGTTTGTTAATGATATCTCTACCAAGCGGTCTTACTTTATATATTTTTGTAAGTACGATTTTTGGAGTTATTCAACAGCAATTGTTCATGAAAAAAGCGTAAATGGGAGGAGAATAAGATGAGTTTCTTAAAAAAGCTTTTTGGATTTGGTGGTGGTAAACAAGACGGTGTTATCGGATTAATCGATGATACGCTTCATGAGTTAAGTGAGAAAGCTGGATTAAACTTCAGCTATGAGATTTATGAAAAAGAAGATTCCGTTCACGTTGATTTAAACGGTGAAGAAAATAAAATGATCAAAGCCAAAGATGGTCAGCTTCTAGATGGTATTCAATTTTTTGTAAAACGTGTTGTTCAACATAAATTCAAAGAAAACGTACCAAATATTGTTTTTGATTGTGATGGTTTTAGAGAAGATGCTGATAAGGCCTTAGTCGAGTTAGCTGAAAAATTGAAGGGTATTGCGATTGAGAAGAATCGTTCTGTATATTTTAGAGCTCTACCGCCTCGTGATCGTCGTGTGATTCATCAACACCTTGCCCAAGATGAGAGAGTAATTTCAAAGTCTATTGGCGATGGTCTTTATAAGAAGATCAAGGTTTTTCCGGCTAAGGGAAAGCGTAAGAATAATCAAAATAATAACAATCATAAGTCAGCGAATTAATAATCATGGGACTGGATTTTATAGATAGTCAGTCCACGATTTGTGCACAGGCAACCCCACCAGGGCGAAGCGGGGTTGCGGTGATTCGAATGAGTGGCCCTGAGTCAGAAACAATTATCAAAAAATTAGCTCCAAAGCTAAAAAAACCTCTACAAAGTCATAAGCTTTATTTCTGTAAGTTGGTCCATCCAAATACAGATGAAGAGATTGACGAGGTTTTGGTAAGTTTTTTCGCAGAGGGAAAATCTTATACTGGTGAAGAGTCTGTGGAGATATCCTGTCATGGAAGTCCCACGGTTTGTTCTAAGGTTTTAAAAACTTTAATTGAAGCTGGCGCAAAAACAGCTGGTCCGGGTGAATTCACCTATAGGGCTTTCATGAATCAAAAAATTGATTTGGTTCAGGCTGAAAGTGTTTTATCTTTAATTGAATCTCACTCAGATAAAAGTGCAGCCCTTGCTTTGAGGCAATTAGATGGTCAATTATCCACTGTTTTGGCTGATTTAGAGGATAAAATAACCTATCTTTTGGCCAATTTTGAAGCCTCAATCGACTTTACAGAAGAAGATATTGAAATTGTTAATTATCCAGCTGCCTCTAGCTCAGTATCTAAGGTACTAGAATTAATAGATAATTTACTAACAAGTTATAAATCAGGAAGAGCCATCAAAGATGGAGTCCAAGTTGCGCTTGTAGGTAAACCAAACGCTGGTAAAAGCTCTCTTTTAAATGCCCTTTTATCAGAAGAGAAAGCCATTGTTTCAGATATTCCAGGTACAACCAGAGATGTGGTTGAAGCTACTATTCAATTAAATGGAATGACTATTCATTTATTTGATACCGCTGGAATTAGAGAGACCTCTGATCAAATTGAGCAAATGGGTATTCAACGTAGTGAACAAACAATTGAGAAGGCAGATATAGTCTTACTTCTCTACCCTGCTGATCAATCCCCTGATCAAATGGATACCCAGGTTTTTGAAAAATATCATAATAAAAACATACATTTAATAGTCTCAAAGGCTGATTTGACTAGTCAATCTACTCAAAACAAGTCTGAGTATTTAGAGGTTATAAATAAATTTCAAGATACGCCAGATATTCAGGACAAAGCTAGCGATAAAGTGTTATTTTGCAGCTCGGTTTCCACAGGTGGTCTTGATCAAGTGACTAGTCTTTTAAATGACTACTCAAAATCATTTCACTTTGAGGACTCTGGGATTTTGCAACAAGCTAGGCACTTTGAATTGCTTTCAGTAGTGAACGGTCATTTAGAAAGAGCGAAAGAATTGATCGATCTAAATGAATCTGCTGAATTCATCAGTTTTGAAATGCATGAAGCTATATTTAAAATTCACGAAGTTCTTGGGAAACGCTTTGATGACGAAGTGATGGATAGAGTTTTTAAGGAATTCTGTATAGGAAAATAATGAATCAGTTTGATGTTATAGTTGTAGGTGCTGGACATGCTGGAATCGAAGCTGCTTTGGCAGCTGCTCGTATTGGTGTTTCTACTTTAGTTGTGACTACTAACGTAGAGAGAATTGGTTATATGAGTTGTAACCCATCCATTGGTGGCCTTGGTAAAGGACATATGGTTAAGGAAATAGACGTCCTTGGTGGGCTTATGGGTTTTGCAGCAGATCAAAATTGTGTTCAATTTAAACGCCTTAATTCCCGAAAAGGTCCCGCTGTACGTGGAACACGTATGCAAGAAGACAAAGATAAGTACTGTAAATTTGTAGGGAATTTTCTAACAAATCATCCAAACATGACTGTTTTAGAGGAAGAAGTAAAAGCTTTGGTTCTTGATAAAGACCTTTGCTGTGGTGTTGTCCTTGGAGACGGTTCGAAAGTACTAGCTAAGTCTGTTGTTATTACTACTGGAACTTTTATGAATGCAGTGATGCATATTGGAACTAAGAAGATATCTGGCGGTAGAGTTGGAGATAAAGCTAGTATTGGTCTTTCAGATCAATTAAATGATTTTGGCTTTGAAGTTACCAGATTAAAAACGGGAACGCCTCCTCGTTTGAAACGTTCCTCGATTGATTTTTCTAAAACGACTGAAGAGTTTGGAGATTCTACTTTTATTCCATTTAGTTACAGATCTGAGGCAGAGCTTAAGTTAAAGCAAATCAGTTGCTACTTAACTTATACGAACGAAAAAACTCACGACATTATTAATAAAAACATTCACTTATCCCCTATGTTTTCAGGAGAAATCACGGGTACCGGTCCACGGTATTGTCCGAGCATTGAAGATAAGATTACCCGCTTTTCTGACAAGCCAAAACATCAAAGCTTTTTAGAACCTGAAGGTGTTGATTCAGATATTATTTACCTTCAAGGTATTTCCACAAGCTTACCGGAAGATGTACAAATGCAGTTTTTGAGAACTATCGATGGATTAGAAAATGTCGAAGTTCTTAGACCTGGATATGCAGTTGAATATGATTTCGTTAACCCTACTCAGCTGAATAGGAATTTAGAAACTAAAAAAATTAGAAATCTATTTCTGGCCGGGCAAATTAATGGAACAAGCGGATATGAAGAAGCTGCGGGACAGGGATTGGTAGCTGGTGTTAATGCGGCGAATAAAGTTTTAGGTCGAGAAGATTTTATTTTAGATCGTTTTGAATCTTATATAGGTGTATTGATTGATGACCTTGTAACCAAGGGTACAAAAGAGCCTTATCGAATGTTCACATCCCGTGCTGAACATAGACTAATGCTTAGAGAAGATAATGCCATGGAAAGATTATTCAAAAAGGCTACTCAATTTGATCTTTTGAATACTTTGGATAGGGCGAAGGCCGAGGAATTGATTAGCCAACAGAATAAGTACTATGACTACCTAGATACTCAGGTAATCAATCCGACTAAGGAAATGAATAGTCTGCTTAGTCAAAATAACATAACGCAGATTGTCAAGCCCTATTCTTTAGCTGAATTATTACGCAGACCCGAAGTTGGTTCTGATAAATTGAAATCTTTAGGATATGAAGTTCCAAGCGAGTTTAAGGTATATGATCCAGTTGAAATAAAAATTAAGTATAAGGGTTATATCGATAGACAAAATGAATTGATCAGACAGGCTTCTAAGCTTGAAGGATTAAAACTTCCAAAGGAACTATCTTATAAATCTGTTAAGGGACTTTCTAACGAAGAAATTGAAAAGCTTATTTCTGTGCAGCCAGAAACCCTTGGTCAAGCAAGTAGAATTTCTGGAGTCAATCCTTCCGCTATCCAAGCACTTATGATTTATCTAAAAGCCTACCAGTCTCCAAAGAGTTTGCGACATTAGGTTTTTAAAATAATCTTGTAACAAGATACCAATTATATTTTTCTAGAATGTTCCACGTGGAACATTCTGTTCACTCACGGTGATTATCTTTTTCATGTGTTCCACGTGGAACAGTTAAATTAGTGGCTAGAACTCTTCACTATTTGGAGCAGAATATATTCTTTTTAAAAAAACCAGCAACAATTTATCCATTTTCACTCGCGAGATTCTAGGTTCAGAATAAAATATCTAGTTTTGGGCTAAATTCAGTAGTTTTTGGTCAGAAACAGCCTAAATATAGCCATTTTTGGCCTAAAATAGCCTAAAAATGACCTAAAAATGCCTATTTTGACGTGTTTTTAGGTATTTTTCTTAAAAAATCTAAGGTTTTTTCCGCTAGGCAGATGTTCCACGTGGAACCTTTTTAATTTTCATTGATTTGTTTGGCTATTTTTTCAGAATCCCATTTTCTTGGAGCATTTTTCAATCTTTGGTTTAATTCATAACGATACATTGTGGTTGCGCTTGGCCACTCATCACCGTATCCATTATTCCAAGCCCTTATATAACTATTTTTTGCGCTGGTGATGGTAGTGGTGGCGCCGGGCGCATTGATCATTGTTTATTTCGACAGCAGCCGACTCTACCGCTTCAACGAAAGTCTAGCCCGTATTCAGGAA
>JAYZXX010000292.1:0-12413 GCA_036140815.1 Bdellovibrionota bacterium
ATAACCCTCAACATCTTCTTCGCTAAATTTGGCAATTTGCTCTAGTAGACGATCTTCGTCTCCCACATAGTCAAACACCTTTCCATCGTGAAAGACTACTCTATAAAACGGATCTACCGGTAATAGTTCGATATAATCCTTCATGTTCTTACCAAACATCTCAAATAACTCTTCTAACAAATACGGAGCTGTGATTACTGTTGGGCCTGCATCAAACTTAAAGCCATCTTTTTCAAAAACTCTAGCTCTACCCCCCAGTGTGGGTAAGGCCTCTACTAAAGTTACTTCATAATTTTTCTTACGTAATCTCAGGGCGGCAGCAATACCACCAAAACCAGAACCAATAACAACTGCTTTCTTCATAACTTTGCCTCCAGTAAATCCTCTGAAAAAGAACTCGATAGGACCATCTCAAAATTTTCCTCAATTTTCTTTGGACTCTTTTTAATAATTTTCTTTAACTGCTCTAAACTTTCACGAATTTCGTTCTTAGAAAAATCGATCACACCACTTTCTAAAAATTCTTTCACCCAAAAGTTTACAGACTCATCACAAACGTCTTTTCTATTTCTTTTCAAAAACTGACGCAGTTCTTCCTTCTTAGATCCGTTGTCTAAAATATAGCGAATTACAAGAGAACTCCATTTTCCCTCGCGAAGATCATTGGCAGGCTTCTCCCTGCCCTTATCGCCTATTAAATCGATCAAATCATCATATAATTGGAAGCACTTGCCATATTGGGAGAAAATTTCTTCCAAGGATTTTAAATCTATTTCTGCTTCCGATAAATAGCTCGCTGCCTGCACGGCCATCAAAAACAAGCTACTTGTTTTCTTGGATATACAATCCAAATATCGATCCCATAGTTCTGTATCTGCAGTATTTTCCAGTTCCAGCTCTAACTCTTGACCACGAACTAACTCCATACTGCAATTCATTAAAATTCGATTTAATTTCCATTTTTTTTCATCAGGAATCTGAAGGTCACCAATAGCGTGGCTGGATTTCATAATCAAAAAATCACCAGCATTAATGGCACTCACCATTCCAAACTGTGCCCAATAACTTTTCTGTCCGCGACGAAACTCGTCTTCGTCTTGTAAATCATCATGAATTAAACTGGCATTATGAATGAGTTCAGTAATCAAAGCCCATTGCTCAGCATTATAATCAGAAACCCCTAAGGCCACCAAAAGATCAAATGTCATTTGCGGCCGTAGAAGTTTACCTGATTTTTGGAAATGATAATTCAACTTTGTCTGTAAGAAAGTATCTTCCTTAGCATAACTATCTTTTAATTTTTGCAGAAAGCTAGTTCGACAAAAGTTTGATTCTAAATTTAAACTCATTCGGCAAAGGCCCCCAATTGGTGTCGAATTTGAGGATTGAAGTTTCCTTTAGTCTGCAATAAATAGCAAGTTATAAACCAATATTAGCTATTTCTTGACGAATATGCCGCAGCCCCAAATTATCTAAGGCTCCTCCCCATAAGTTATTGTTTTTAATAGATAAAGTATTGTCGATGCCCTCGCCTCTCATGCTTAATTAAGCAACATTTCTCGCAAAATCATTTTGAATGCAACTCAGCACTTAAATTCGGCTATCCTGTATCGCTATGCCAAATGCCTTGGCTTGGCTTGTAAGTTTCGTTACTCTTACAAGCCATGACTTATGCTGAATTTCATCTGTATTTTACTATCCCACAAACCATAATTTTTTGGGGCCTTTGCTACTATTTTCTCGATAAAAAAACCTTAAAACAATTGTTTTGGGGTGCAAGCACACTTGCTACTTTAGCTGTGATTTGGACTACTCCTTGGGACAACTATCTGATCTATAAAAAAATATGGTGGTATGGTGCTGATAGAGTGATGGGAACCATTGGCTACGTCCCTGTGGAAGAGTATTTTTTCTTCATCATTCAATGCTATTTTAGCTCTGGTTTTTTAGGTCTGTTAGTAAAACTTTCTCCTTGGAAACTAGAGCCTGATCAACACGAAGAACGGATCTCCAATTTACTTTTAGGTAGTTGCATAGGAATCTTTGCCTTCGGAGTTCTCTGCTTGTTTTACACTAAACTTTTTTACCTAGGATTAATCCTTGCTTGGGCCTTACCAATATTTTTGATCCAGCAATTTTTTGGGAGGAAGTTTCTAATCCGCCAAAAGTTTCATTTTATTCTAGGGGTTTTAGTCCCTAGTATTTACCTTTGCATTTGTGACAAGATTGCCATTGACCAAAAAATTTGGGCTATCTCAGACATTTATACCACTCAAGTTATGGTCGGTGGTCTTCCAATAGAAGAGGCGAGCTTTTTCTTTGCCACCAATTGGATGTTAATCCAAGGTTTAATTCTGTTTCTTCATCCTCAATCGCAGGAAATTGCCAAACAAGTATTTAAGATCAACAAATCGGAGTCAGCTTGACTAAGGCTCTAGATTTAAGAAATGTTCATTTAAGTTTTGGCGAAAAGAGTGTTCTGAAAGACCTAAACCTTGAAATTGAGCAGGGCTCCTGCCACTCACTCCTGGGACCAAACGGGGCAGGAAAGACATCAAGTATCAGTATTGTTTTAGATTTGATGCAGGCAGATTCCGGGGAAGTAAAAATTTTTAACAAAGACAGTCATTCTGTTGAAGCTAAATTTCTAAGAGCCAGTACTCCTCAAGATACTGACTTTGTAGATAACATCAAAGTCGGCGAAATATTAAACTTCATAAAAAAACTCTACAAAAGTGACGTGGATGTAGGCGAAATCAGTGAACGCTTTCAACTAGAGAAATTATTGAAAAGCTCAGCACAAAAAATGAGTGGAGGTCAAAAACGCTTACTTTCCATCGCTTCTGCATTTATCAGTAATGCCCAATTGCTTTTATTAGATGAACCAACCAGTGGTTTAGACTTGGATGCAAAAGAAGTTGTTTGGAATGAAATCCGAAAATTCACGAGAGCCGGTGGCAGCGTGCTTTTAACAACGCATCATATGGAAGAAGCGGAAGCTTTATCTGATACGGTAAGTTTCCTCCACCAAGGAAAAAGAATTGCTCATGGTCAGTTAGAGGATTTGAAAAACAACTACCACCATAAAAACATCTATTTTAGCTGTGAAACAAGCCTTCCCGCTAATTTCCAAAAAATTAGCCCAGAAGAAGACTCTAGTGCTGCATGTGGACTATTAAAACACGAGCTATTAGATCAATTAGTAAGCTCCGATTACAATCCCAAAACCAAACGCCATCACTTTCAATATGTTACGGCCGAGCCGGAAGACTTTATTAAGCTACTTTTTAAAGAAGAAGTTCGCTTTCGCGACTTAGTTGTGAAAGAGGCTAGTTTAGAAGAAATGTTTCACAAAATTCAAGACGGGAGTTTTTAATGGCCAACGTAATTTTGGTTTTTAAAATGAAACTTTTTGAATTACTCAGACAACCTTCTTATGTTGTGGGTACAATGGTTTTTCCAAGCCTCTTTTTTCTATTTTTCGCGCAACCAAATGCCAAGACTCCCCAGGCTGCAAATTTACTTCAGGGTAGCTTTGCCGCTTATGCCTTTTTGGGAATTATATTTTTTCAATTTGGTGTAGATCTAGCTAATGAAAAATCTCGTGCCTGGTTTCGCTTTCAAAAGTCTCTTCCTATCTCAGAAAGCTCGATTTTTTTCGGACGAATCCTTGCCGCTTTATTTTTTGCTTTTCTCACTGAGTTATTACTAATTCTGGTTATAAACATCAGTACTGAAGTAAATATATCATTTCTAAACTATATAAAATTGAGCCTATATTTATGCGCGGCCTCACTTCCATTTGCCTTTTTAGCAATAAGTATCGGCAAACTATGTACCGCCAAAAGCGCACTACCTATTTCCAATATGATATATCTCTCATTGTCTTTTTTAGGAGGCCTTTGGATTCCTCCAAACGCCCTACCGGAAAGCATCCAAAAAATTTCAGAGTGGATGCCAACGAGATATTTTGTCGAAATGGCCTGGCACTTTACTGTAGGCTTTGATTTTCAATGGAAAAGTATAGCCGGTCTTGGTAGTTGGGGGATTCTATTCTTTTTGATTAGCCTCTTGGCTTCAAAAATTTCGGGAAAAAAAATACGATTGTAATAAAAAAGGCCTCAAAAAAATGAAGCCTTTCAATAATACTTTTCGTTTTACTCGACTGTTACAGACTTAGCGAGGTTTCTTGGCTGATCCACATCTAATCCAAGAGAACTGGCAACATGATAAGACATCAACTGTAATGGAACCAGAGCAAGTATTGGATTTGTTCTCCAATCCCCCTCTGGGATGGATAGGTAATGTAGACTCAAATCTTTTAAAACTTCATCTTCACCACTACCAATAGCAATGACTTGTCCGCCACGAGCTCTAACTTCTTCAAGATTACTAATTGTTTTTTCATAAACATCGTCTTTTGGAGCAATCACAACAATAGCCATGTCCTGGTCAATCAATGCAATTGGTCCGTGTTTCATCTCTCCAGCAGCATATCCTTCGGCATGAAGGTAAGCTAGCTCTTTTAGCTTCAAAGCTCCTTCAAGCGCAACAGGAAAACTCAATCCTCTACCAATGTACAAAAAGCCTTTATATCGCTTAAGGCTATTTGCCGCTTCAGAGAAAAACTTATCGTGAACCAAAACCTTCTCCATCTCCGCAGGAATTTGTTGAAGCTTTTGTATAAAGGCGATTTCTTCGTCACGATTTAAACGTCCTTTGATTTTTGCTAGAGTGGCTGCAAATACATTGATTACCGCTAATGTACATGTAAGTGCTTTGGTACTTGCAACCCCAATCTCAGCTTCAGCTCGCATATACAAATGATAGTCAGCTTCACGATCGATGGAAGAAGAGCGCACATTACAAATACTCATAATTTCCGCACCTTGCTCTTTTGCCATTCGCAAGCTTGCAAGGGTATCCGCTGTTTCCCCTGATTGAGAAATCACAACCACTAAAGAATTTGAAGGCAATACAGGATCTCGGTAACGGAACTCAGAAGCAAATTCAATTTCCACAGGTAGTCTGGTCATTTTTTCGATCATATACTCGGCGACCATCCCTGCGTAGTAACTAGTACCGCAGGCAACCACAAAAATTCTTTCAATTTTATCAAGACGTTTATTAATTTCTTCGGCAGGAACATCTTGCCCAAGAGCACCTTGCAATTGAATGATCTGCTTCTCGATATCAATATGTGGTTCAAGAGCCTGAGCAACGGCACGAGGCTGCTCAAAGATTTCTTTCAGCATATAAGTGTCGTAACCCTGCTTCTCAGCCGCCTCAGGATTCCAATCAATATGTTCTATCTTTTTATGAATCTCATTCCCACGAGGATCTAAAATTTTGTAGTCCATGCCATTCACAATAACTACTTCTTTATCCTCTAGGAAAATAACATCCTTAGTATGAGAAACTATAGCCGTAATATCACTAGCGACTAAAAGTTCTTTTTCCCCTACTCCTAAAACCAAGGGAGGACCATCTTTAAAAGCCACCATTTTGTTTGGCTCTTCTTCCCACAAGGCCACGATAGAAAAAGCACCTTTTAATTTTGGTAGAACTTGCTCTACAGCAACTTCTAGATCTTTAGTATCCTCTAAGGCAATGGAAAGTAAATGCGCAATTAACTCAGAATCTGTTTCGGATTCGATCAAAGCACCGTTGGCTAATAATTCTTTTTTTATACTTTGATAGTTTTCGATAATACCATTATGGACTATGCTCACACCTGAAACTTTATGCGGATGGGCATTTCTCTCGGAAGGCACTCCATGAGTCGCCAATCGAGTATGGCCAATTCCAATGTGGCCATTGAATTGTTTATCCTTAACTTTTTCTTCTAAATTTGAAAGCTTACCTTCAGCGCGAAAGCGAGAGAACTTACCATCGTCTAAAATGCAGACTCCGGCGCTATCATAGCCACGATATTCTAATTTTTTTAATCCCTCTAAAATTACGTTTTTAGGATTTTTATCTCCAAAATATCCAATGATTCCACACATTTTAATTTTCCTCTGGTGTAACGTAGTTTTCTCTGATGACCTGACGAGCTCTTGTAACTCCTAAAGCATTGGCCGGAACATTTTTCGTAATTACAGAACCTGAACCTATCACAGCATTTTCACCGATTTCTACTGGCGCAATAAATTGACTATCTGAACCAACAAAAACATTATCGCCGATAATGGTTTTGTACTTCTTTTTATCAACTGCATAGTTACAGGTAATTGTACCGCAGCCAATGTTTACATTCTTTCCTAATTCCGCATCGCCAAGATAAGTTAAGTGTGACGCTTTCGTTCCTTCGCCAAGTTTAACCTTTTTCAGCTCTACAAAGTTTCCAATTTTACAGGCCTTCCCAACATCAGAATCAGGGCGAATTCGTGCGAAAGGACCTACTTGAGCCGTTTCACCAATTTTGCAAGATTCTAAAACACTATGAGATTTCACGATTACATTACTTTCGATGTGAGAGTCTTGAATTTGACTACCCATTTCTATTACGCAGAACTGACCAATTTGAGTTCGCCCTCGTAAATAGGTTCCTGGGTGGATCACTGTGCCTGGCCCCACCTGTACCGTTGGTTCGATATAGGTATTTTGTGGATCAATGATTACTACGCCATTATCAAGAAGCTGATTTACTTTTGATCGCATCAAAGATTGAGTCGCCGTAGCTAATGCCCTTTGGTCATTCACACCAAAACATACTCTTGGATCGGATTCATAGGCTTTCACTGTTAACTTGTCTTGCTTCGCAAGAGAAATAATATCTGTTAGGTAAAATTCTTCTTGGCTATTATTCGCTTCTATTTTTGGAAGATACTTTCTTAAAACATCTGCCTTGGTAATATAAATTCCAGAATTAACTTCTTTAATCTCTAAAGCTTCGTGTCCACAATCTTTCGCTTCAACGATGGCTTGGAATTCCCCAGAGTGACGAACAATTCTTCCATAAGAGCCTGGCTTATTCAATTTACAGGTCATCACAGCAATGGCAGCATGGTCTTCTCGATACTGGTTTACAAAATTTGCAAAATCCTCTGGTGCTATCAAAGGGTGGTCACCATTTACAATTAAAACATCCCCTTCTAAAGTTTTAAAATCAGCAGCCATCACTGCATGACCGGTTCCTTTTTGTTCCTTTTGCTCGAAACAGGAATAGCCAACGCTATGAACCACTTTTTCAACTAAGGCTTTTCCATGGCCAACCACGACACGAACATCATCAATGTCCAATGCTTTTAAAGCACCTAAGGGATAAGTAATCATTGGCATCCCAGCAACTGGATGTAAAACCTTAGGTAATGGGGACTTCATGCGAGTGCCTTTTCCTGCGGCTAAAACAACAGCACTTAACTTTTGATCACTCATAATGACTCCTCTCGACAACTCCATAATTAGGAGATAAAATTTCTAGTATGAACGACAAAATTCATACCATAAAACAATGGACTAGGTCAGCAGGAAAGCTGGATATTTGCCTATATAGTAGTTTCAAAATCACAGATTCTGCTCATAAAAACCCCATTTTATTCGTTGGCGGGGTGCATGGCGATGAACCAGAGGGTGTTAAAATGGCCGAGGAGCTTTTAAACATGTTAAAAGCCTCTCCAGCCTATAAAGAAGATTGGGTCTTGATTCCCTGCTTAAACCCCGATGGCTTACAAAAAAATCAAAGAGTGAATGCCAATGGTGTAGATTTGAATCGCAACTTTCCGAGCATTTGCTGGAGTTCCTCTTACGAAAAAGACCGTTATTTTCCAGGAAACACACCTGGTTCAGAGCCAGAAATTAAAGCCCTTGTAAATTTGATTGATAAAATCAAACCGCAAATTATTATTCACTTCCACTCTTGGGAGCCATGCATAGTATATTCCAATGAAAAAGCTAGATCTGTAGCGGAACTATTCAGCTCAATGTGTGACTATCCTCTAAAATCTGACATAGGTTATCCTACCCCAGGGAGCTTGGGTGAGTATGCTGGCAATGATTTAAATTTAGGTGTAGTCTGCATAGAAGAGCAAGAAGGAGAAGCACTACAAAATGTTTTTCCTAAATTTAAACCTGCTTTCGAAATTTTACTCGAGGGAGAATTAGATGAAATCGACTAAGTTAAAAATTTTTATATTGATATTCCTAGCCGCCTGTTCTGGCAAAAGGCCGGAAAACCTTGGTCTCAAAAATAATCAATTGAGTCCATGCCCAGACAAACCCAACTGTGTTAGCTCCTATGAAAGTTCTGAAGAACATAAAATTGCGCCTTTTCAACTCTCTGGAGACAGAGACAAAGACCTTTCCACCGTGAAGGAAACGATTGCATCTAATTTTGAGAATGCCAAACTAATTAAAGAGGAAGAAAATTATTTGTATTACGAATTTACCTCGTCTCTGATGCGCTATGTGGATGATGTTGAGTTTTATTGGACCGAGGGAGGTAAAGTACATTTGCGTTCTGCCTCTAGACTTGGGCACAGTGACCTTGGTGTAAATAGTGAAAGAATTGAGACAATCCGAAAAAATCTTCAATAATTTTCAAACAATATTTCAGATATTTGTTAATGTTTGATTCCTGTGAGCTTTAAATCTAAGGCAATGACTTTCTTTTACCGATGAGGCCCATGTGCTACACTTGTCAGTGAAAGGAAGTCGCAAATGAAAAAATATAAAAACCTTATATTCGATTTAGACGATACCTTACTTGATACCTGGGGACAGTTGGTTTCAAACGCTTTAGAGGAAGCCTGTGCAAAGATGATTAGCCTGGGTTTAAATACCAACCTATCTGAAGCGATTCAATATAGAAGAAGATTATACCAAGAAAAGTCTAGAGCAAATTTTTGCGACCAATTGGTTCAACACTTTGGAACAGTAGACCACTCTGATCCTGAACAAATCGTAAGCGCAGGCAACAAAGCCTTTTATCAGAGACAAATATTTGAAGACATTAACGTGTTCCCTGGTGTTCATCAAATGCTTGCAAACTTACAGCGAAGCTACGATCTATATCTGGTTACATCGGGGAATGCTAGTACTCAAAATCAAAAAATTACACTCTTAGAAATCGAACACTATTTTAGCTGTATTTTTTGTGTTGACCCCTTTGTGGGGCAAACTAAAAAATGTGCCTTTGAGAAAATATTAAAGACCACCAAGACAAATAGTGGGGAAAACCTTAGTATAGGCAATCGAATTGATATGGAAATACGTCAGGCCAAAGAACTTGGTATGGACACATGTCTGATACTTCATGGAGAATACACACAACTAGTGCCTAGTTGCCCTGAAGAACATGCTGATTTTAAACTTAAAAATGTAGTTGAACTGATTTCGCTTTTGGAATCTCCATTGGAGAAGATTCCATCGAACTATTAGATAACAATATTTAACACAAAAACACAGAATAGAAAGACTACAAAAATGGTACTAGGTCTTTTAAAGGCTTGCATCCGTCTGCTCCCTAAGACCTTTCTTTTTGATTTTTTCCACCAAAGTAGTGCGGTTCAATCTAAGTAATTTTGCCGCCTGATTGCGATTCCAACCTGTTTTTTCTAAAGCTTCCATAATTAGCTTATTTTCAAATTCATCCACTACTGTGTTAAAGTCCACACCTGCATCACCCAGTAAATCATCACTAGCTACTGCTTGCATTGTCTTTGTGGTTTCTTGCAAATATTTTTCTGGTAAATCACTTAACTGAATGATGCCTTCACCAACAATCACACTAAGTCTTTCCATTAAATTTTCCAGCTCACGAACATTACCTGGCCATGGGTAGCTTAGTAGTTGCTCCATTGCTTCAGGACTGATCCCTTGAATGTTTCTAGATTTTTTTTGATTAAACTTATTTAAAAAATGTTGAGCTAAAATTGGAATGTCTGATTTTCTTTCACGCAAAGCAGGCATTCGAATTGGAATCACATTTAAGCGATAATATAGATCTTCTCTAAATTTTTTATCCTCAACTTGTTTTTCCAAATTCACGTTTGTTGCAGCAACCAAACGAACATCCACTTTCTCTACTTGATGACTCCCTACTGGCTCCACAACTTGGTCTTGCAAGACTCTTAATAACTTCACTTGTAGAGTCATTGGCATATCGCCAATCTCATCCAAAAATAAAGTTCCATTATCGGCCAATTGAAAGCGACCCGTGCGATTTGCTATGGCACCAGTAAAGGCTCCTTTCACATGACCAAACAATTCACTTTCCAACAGTTCGTTTGGAATAGCACCACAGTTAACCGGTACCAATTGTTGACTTCTTCTTTCTGAATTATGATGAAGAGCTCTGGCAATTAACTCTTTACCCGTTCCGCTTTCACCCATGATTAAAATATTAGAATCTGAATCAGCCACTCTTTCAACCATCTCTAATACTTTTGTGATCTCTGGAGATCTACCAATAATATCTTCAAAAGCAAATCTTTGATAGATGTCTAAATTTTCCGAGCTAGATAAACTTTCTTCTTGTAAGTTTTCACCTAAAATACCATTAACGATTTCAGGCAAAGAGTAAGGAGCTTCAAAACAATCCACCACCCCTTCTCTTTTCATGGCAAGTAATTCTACTGGTTCATTACTATCCATCATCACATAAGATCGTAGCTTTAAGTTTCTTTGCTTTAAAATTCGAAGTGCTTGATTGATTTTGCCATCTTGAAGGTTTTGTTTCCCCAGCAAGATATCAATGTCATTTAACTGCGGTAAGAGGTTAGAAAACTCCGCCATACTCGCGATAGAATATACATGACATGAACGTGCTTCAAAGAGTTTGTAAAGTGCGGCTCTAGAATTTGAATCTGAATCAAGTAACAAAACTTTCTGGTTTTGCATCTACTCCCCTTCCTAGGTAAAACTAAGCTCTCTCGACAAGCTTTCTTAAGGCAATCCTTGCCTTGTGTTTTAAGACTAACACTAAAGTTCAAAGTGTCAAAGATCAGCGTCAAAGATTTGGACTATGGAATCGTTTCAAACTAGCTCCAGGACTAGCTTTGAGGGTTTTTTCCTAAAGTGTTTTCAATTACTTTTTAGCCTGAAATTTGTCTAACCCACTGAAATGATTTGAAGTCGCTTACAAAAACGAGTTCATTTTAAAAAAATATTTTTTTTCTGTACTCGACTAGGCTTTTGATAAGGAGCGCTACTAACTAGAAAAAAAATACCCAAAAAACAAGAGAAGGAATAACTTTATCTAATTGTTTGAGTTCCCTCTCACTTATACAAGGTCTAGCTCTTTCCCCACAAGCATCCTAAAAAGTTATCCCAAAAACTCATTTATCCAGCATGCGACTTGCTGTTTCTAAAATATTTCACGAGTTTAGATTGTAAAGGTTTTAAAACATAATTTATAAGACCAGTTTCAAAGCTTCTAGGTGTATGTTTGAGCCATTCACGTATACCGCTTGTTATTGCTTTAACTCATTTAGATGCTTCTTCAAACTTGCAGGTATTATTGGACATTGTTGTTAGCATTTATTACTGAGGCTTTCTTTTACCCGAAAAATGAGGTTTTTTTGAAGTTGAAAAGTGTTCTTTTAATATTTTTGATTCTTACTGCCAATACCCCTTTGTTGGCCGGTCTAAGCGCTGCTCAGTCTAAGCGTTTAGCCACAGAACTAATAAAGAATAGACCTAACAGAAAGCAGGTAAAAAAACAAAAATACGACTACTACAATAAAACGGATGTTCATATCTACTTTCATAGTACTGATGTTGACTCAATCATAAGACAAGGCTTTTTGAATACCCATCAGCTAGACGGAAAGACAAGTGGCGGAAAAATAACCTGGATGAAAGAAGAAATTGAAAACTACCTTTTAGATCTAAGTGGTGATCACATTGAGGAAAAAAGCCTTAGACCCAAATATGGAGTTATGGAGTTTCGTGACGACAAAGATTCATTAAAGACGAATTTTAATTTTGAGCCTGAGCACTTGCCCGAAGGAATGCCTAAAAATTTATTCATTGGTACATTGGACTCCTGGAAATACGGTTACTACATTGCTGTCCTAAAGGATTCAGTTAAAAAAAGAGCTACTTGGCATGCTGATGATACGATGAGAGATTACGACATCACAGAAGAAGAAAATCAGATTCGCCAAGGAAAGAACACCTATTCTTTTTTAGACCCTTCAGCACCTAAACCAACAATCGGAGGCTTGTACCATGAAGTTCAAATCTGGGGGGCTTTGACGATAAGTGATGTAGCAGAAATATGGATTCCGGAGAGAGACTCTCAATTTTTAGAGAAAGCTCTTTTAAAAAAATTAACGACAAAAAAAATCAAAGTCTATTCTTATAGAACGGAAGTGCTTGGTTTTAGAACTGAATATGATCTACGACTAAAAAACAAAAAACACCAACTTCTAAATCCAGAGTTAGAAGAAGATAAATCCTGCCGAAAG
>JAYZXX010000293.1:0-5364 GCA_036140815.1 Bdellovibrionota bacterium
ATTTTTATCATTGATAATAAATCAGGACACATTGTCTATTCTGTATTTAAAGAATTAGACTTTGCGACTTCATTAAGTAGCGGCCCTTACAAAGATACAAATTTTGCAGATGCATTTCGACTAGCGGCTGATGCTAAAGAACCAAAGGTATTTTTTACCGACTTAAAAAAGTATTTTCCTTCCTACGAACTCCCCGCCGGATTCGTATCGAGTCCACTTTTTGTTAATGGACAAAATTTAGCTACCGTGGTCTTCCAAATTCCAGTAGAAAAAATTGATGCCATAATGACTGAGAATCAAAAATGGACCGAAAGTGGCTATGGGGCTTCTGGTGAAGTTTATTTAGTTGGTAAAGACAAGACTATGCGAAGCATGTCTAGATTTTTAGCGGAGGATAAAGCTTCTTATCTACAGCTTATGAAAAATGTCGGAATGGAGCCTAGTACTATTAGCTACATCGCCAACAAATCTACCTCTACTATTTCTCAGAAAGTGGACTCCCCTGGAGTTGTAGCAGCTTTTGCAGGTAAAACGGAAACCGATATCTTTCCAGATTATCGCGGTATCCCTGTATTAAGTGCCTATAGTCTAGTAGATGCTCTAGGAGTAAAATGGGCCATCCTTTCTGAAGTCGATGAAGAAGAAGCCTTAGTTCCACTTGAAAAATTAATTGTGGAAATTCTCTTGGTTGTTCTGATTTCACTGGGACTTGTTGCAGCTGGTGGTTTTCTATTTAGTAGACAAATTGTCAACGCAATCAATTCAGTCAAAAACAAACTACGATTCCTTAAAGAAGGAAATTTAGAACAAATCGCAAACCTTAAATCTAAAGATGAAATTTCAGAAATGATAAGCTCTCTCAACGAGAGTTTGCAAAATATGACTGAAGTGTTCAACAGTAGATCCATCAGCTGGCCAGATTTGGCAAATGCGAAAGCTAGAGAAGTGGAAAATCAAAAGCAACTCGCATATGAGAAACAACAAGCTGAAAACGCTCTTGATTCGGCAAATAAAGCAAGTAAAAAAGCAGAAGAGGCTCAGCTTGAAAGCCAAAAGCTTGCCGATAAAATTAATCAACAGAACAATGAGCTTCAAGCTAAAGTAAATATCATTTTAGAGGTTCTACAAAAGGCTTCAAAGGGTGATATCAAACAATCGATCCCAATCGAAGGAGAAGATGCTATCGGTAGGTTAGCTAGTGAGCTAAGAAACTTCTTTAACTCTTTGAACACTACCATTTCCCATATTACGACGGGTACCGAAGAAATAAAAAATGCTTCGTCCAATATGGATTCCATTAGCAAAGCACTTAATGCCAGTTCAAGTAAAAGTTCTAGTAAATCTGTAGAGGTCGAAAAAAACAGTTCAGAAATTTTGAAAAGTGCAGAGTCTCTAAGTTCAAACTCTGTGCAAATGCAAAATGCAATTAGAGAGATTTCTAGTATTACTACAGATTTCTCAGCATCCTCCAGAAATAGTTTGAATATGATGGATGAGACTGACAAGGTACTTGAAAAGCTAAATCTTAAAGTTAACAATATTGCGGAGTTTATAAATACGATTCAAGGAATTTCTCAACAAACCAATCTATTAGCTTTAAACGCGACGATTGAAGCAGCACGAGCCGGGGAAGCCGGTAAAGGCTTTGCCGTAGTTGCAAACGAAGTTAAAGAATTAGCTATGCAGACTTCCAAAGCTACAGAGTTAATTACAGAGAACATTAGTGAAATCACTGATCAAACAAATGAAACTCTCACATCAATAAAACAAATTAAAGATGAGATTTCAAAGATCAACGAGCACACTTTAAAAATTACTAGTGCTGTTGATAAACAAGAAGCTAGTGCGGATGCTGTGGCTACAATGGCAAGTTACGTCGAAAGAGATGCTCATTCCATACTTTCTGGGAATAAAGAAATTTCGGGTTTTTCTAAAAACACCGAAAGCTCGGCCAAAGAAACAATGGATGCAGCAAATTCCTTACAAAATCTAGCATTAAAACTCAGTGAATCGGTAAGTATTTTCAACAAAACGAATACTCCAGAGCCTAATGGCTCTGGAGATTCAATTGCCAAAGCACAGTAAAAGGATCATACCCTTTAAGAATTGCTATTTAATTGCAAGGAAACTTAACAACTAAAAGCTACCTCTTATCTGTAAAAAGATATTTAGACTTTGAATTCGATATTTTTTTTAAAGCTCGAACTAAGCTACCTTCTTGCCGTTTCCTCTGGAGGAAACACATACACTATTTTTGAGTAATCAGTTTGTTCGCACTCAAACCAATTTAGCAATGCACCTCTAGAGTCACTAACACTTTATCAATGGCCTAATTCGCATTCAAATTTAATACATTAAAAAAATAACTTCTGAATTTTAGTTATGGAAAGTTCTAGTTCAAGATTTCGATCACTTGGTCTTTAAAAACTTTTGCAGAACTATATTCATCACGATAAATTTGATCAACCAAATCTACTGTTTTCTGGTCTACATAATCATACTTGGCAATTTCTTTTTCCCTTGTTAACTTTTCAGAACTTTTATCTGTATCTTTTTTGACGAACTCTTTCAGAGCCAAGTTAAATCGTTCGGTAAAATCATTGGCATCAAATAAGACCTGCTTTTTTAGAATTTTCATTTTTAGAATATCGTCATCAGATATTTTTAACTGTTCAGCATAGTAATCGGTTGATAATATCCCAACAACCATCATTGTTCCCAATAGATTTTGATTGTTTTTCAATAAAGACTTTAGGGAGATTTTAAGAAGTTTTATGTCATCTGCTTTTAAACTGATTTTATACTGCAAATGAGTTTCTAGGTAGGCTCGAATCAATCGGTAATGTAAAATTAAACCGCATGGTTTATCCATTAATAAATTGTAGTCTAAGAGTTTCACAGGGCTGGCGGCAATATCAGTATAGTATGATTTTCGAATTTGGAAAAAACGTTCATCCATCGATGGATACTCTGCTAAAATCTTTCTAAAAGTTTTAATATCCTTTTTACTCTTCAGATAAGGATAACTGTTTTTTTTCTTTGTAATTGGTAAACTAGCAAATTTTTCTTCAATGGATTTACATATAGGTTTCAAGTTTTCATAGGCAAGTAACTCATTTGAATAAAGAGTTTTCCTTGGATACTTTGGTCCTGTAGCACAAGCCCCTATTAAAAATAACGATAAAAATAATAAAAGAGCGCTTTTCATTTCTCTGAGTCCCTTCCTCTATAAACCTTGAACTCTAAGATTAGCATACCAAGCTTCAATGAGAAATAAAATATCTACAACTAATTTGTAACAATATATATACATATTGCTCCCCTACAAAGTTTTAATGACATTATCCAACTTCTCAACAAAACTTTTTTGCCTTTGGTACTTTTCAATAATTAGACCGTTAAACTGATACAAAATATCTTGAGGGACTTTATCGTAGTTATTCAACTCCCATTTTAGATCTCCTGTAAAGCTCTCTGAATCTACCAGCTTTAGCTTATGAACAAATTTATTTATAAACTTATCAGACTTTGCCAAATAAACTTTTGTGTTAGCCCGTTGCGCTTTGAGAGAAGCTAGAGAGTCCTTAGAAGGTTTAAAAAACTTCTTAAAATTTGGATTTAAAACTATGGCTGTAGCCAACATTGACCCAAGTTCATCGCTGGTAGAATACATCATTTCTCTTAGAACTTTTTTTACAATATTCTTTCTCAGCTCGTTGAGTTCAATTTTCATTTCTGACATACTAGCTAAATACAAATCTAAGGCTTTGTAATGCGGCATTAGCCCGCATGAATCCAACATAAAACTAATGTAGTGCTTCAATTTCAGTGGAGATACTTCCATTCTAACAATAACTTGGTCTCGCAATTCATAAAAAGAGGATGTTTTTTTCTCTATCCCAATCAAGTACTTTTCCAGTTTACTGAAATCGTCTTGATCAGCTATCCCCTTCATTCCATTTTCATCTTCAAAGTACTTTATTGGAAGCTTTTGTTCTTCACATTTGGTACGTTCGCTTGAAAGCCTTGCCATACGTGCATCATAGGGACTTGTTTTAGGATAATTATAGGTTTCCTTTGCACAAGCGACAAAAAACAAACTCAACAAAAGCAAAGATTTTAACATTAGACCTCCAAAATCACTTCTATACCATACTAAGTATCTTTATTATGGCCAGCAAATTTTTGTAACATTTCGTCACAAAACTTAACAATTTTTGAAGTGCTCTAAATCTACCGTCAAAAAGCTTTCTTGAAAGTGGCCCATTAAAAAAACAAAAAGCTTTACCTAGCTAAGCTCCTGCTCCACAATCCAAACAAAATGGGACTATTGAATCCATAGTCTTTCCATACTTTGAAGATCCCTTGTCAATCAACACTAAAACAACTGCATATCTGATCTAGAAGAAAACAATATAAAGATTAAATCCACCTTGCCGATCTATAGGGGCTACTTAAATCGGAGGACCCTATGAAAATCACTTTTCTCGTACTTTCCCTACTTACATTATTTCCTCTTATAGGACAAGCCGGAGGAGAGACAAAATTAAGTGTTACCAGTGAATACATCTGGCGTGGTACTAGATTATCCAATGGTGCGGCAGCCCAGGCAGAATTGACCAGAGAAATTTATCACAATCTAGAAGTGGGCCTTTTCGCCTCAAACGTTTCCGAGGATATTTCAGAGAGAGATTCAGAGGCTGATTTGCACCTGGTCCAATTTTTCGACATGGATGACAAGCATAGGTTTGGAATTGGTGTTATTGGGTATTTATACTTAACCCATACCAGTCATAATACAACGGAGGCACACATTTCCTATGAAAACCCTTGGTTTAACCTTAAAGCATACAACACTCAAAAATACTTCGGGAAAGATACCGGATCAACCTATCTAAATGTTGGAACAAAGATTCCTGTAGGTTCTGAGGTATTCCTAAGAGTGAATTTAGGTCAAACTACTTATGAAAATGAAGTGGAAGCAGGATACAAGAATTACAGTGATTATAAAGTAAGCTTCGAAAAAGAATACCAGTTAGGAGTTTTTGACTTATTCTTTTCTTCAGCGAATCGTTATGAATGGGATGGAACTACCAAAACCAAAAAACATGATGATGTTCTTGGTGTGACTTTTACAGTAGAAGTTAAATAGTACGAAACTTGCTATAAGCCTTCAAATAACGAAGGCTTAGTTCTCTTGTTTTAGCATAGCAATTGCTTCAGCATAGTCTCTTTTAAAAATAAAAGAACCCGCTACAAAGACATCTGCCCCAGCCTCTCTACACAACTTAATAGTTTCTTCATTGATTCCACCATCTACTTCGATGTGAAAACTTAAAGCTTTATCCTCTTGCCATTTCTTCA
>JAYZXX010000294.1:0-2658 GCA_036140815.1 Bdellovibrionota bacterium
TGATCAGGATTCATGTATAAGCTGAGGCCAATGCGAGCGTGACTTTGCCAGGGGCTTTTATCGATAAAAAAAGATTTATGAGAAATAGAGAGATGTCCTTCTCCGTTATTATTAATATCGAGGCTATACTCAAGGGGCCAATCCGCCTTAAAGTTCATATAGTGGAAGCCTATAGAATAATATTGTAATTCTTCGGAAGAATATCCAGCTCCAATGTGTGGAGAGAAACTATAGTTTTTTGTGAAAATACTTGGATGAAGTTGCTTTTTATAGCTCTTACTCATGTTCGGCTTTTTCATTGGAGTTATATCGTATTCAAACATGCCATTGTGTTTGTTAGAAGAAGATTCTTCGTTCATTGGTAGTTCTTGATCTAGACTATCACCTAAAAAATGCTTTTTTTCCGCAAAGGCAAAGTCATTTGTAAGTAAGACTATTGTATAAAAAATGAGGGAAAAGACTGGCTTCATGATTTAAAGATACAGCATTAAAGAAAGCTTCGCTAGAATTTTTCCTATAGCACAGCAAAGAAGGAGAAATCATGTACCAAAGAGGCCTAGCGCTTTTTGTCTTAAGCTTACTAGCATTCGTAGATGTTTGGGCTGTAAAAGTTCAACGTCCATTTTACACTTTAAGAGAGAAAGGCCAGGGGGGAGCAATTATTAGTGCTTCAACAGATTTTTCTGCAATCATGTTTAATCCAGCAAATATGGCCGATCACACGGAAGGGCATCTAAATATGGGGTTTGGTGGCTTTTACACCTCTTCATTTACAGCCTTTCAAAGTGACTTTAAAGATTTTGCCGGTGAACAGAACAATACAGCAAAGGCCATCAAGTTTAATGATTTAGTTAATGAATATTCTGGCGAAGAATTTGCTGGCGGATTTGACTTATATGGGCTTTACTCGGGGACAAAATGGGGGTTTGGATTTGTTCCTCTAAATGCAGAAGCAAACATAAAAGTTTCTTCAGATAGATTTACGATAGGAACTTATTTAGACAGTATGTTGATGTTTGGTACTGGGAGAAGAATTAATGACAAGTGGACTTGGGGAACGACACTAAAAGCCGTTTACAGGGCTTATGCGAATTTAGAAATTACTGCTACAGACATAGCAACGGTGGAAGAAGACGATTTATTTGATTCGGCGGACGCTATTTCCGGTGCTACTTTAGATTTAGATCTTGCAGCGAATTACAAAGGCCCTAAAATTTATAATATAGACACTAAGTATAGTGTGGTTCTGAGAAACTTAGTGGACTCAGGTTTTACCATTAATCAAAGTGGCCAAGGAGATGTACCAAAACTACAAAGAAGTTTAGATTTAGGTTCACAGTTTACTTTTAAAAAGTTTTGGGTATTTACTCCGCAGGTACTTTTCGACATTCGTGATATTGGAATTTCTGATTGGGACTTTGAAACAGGTTACCACTTAGGGGCTGAGCTTCAATGGAACGCATATAGTTGGTTAAAAGGTGCTTATCGTGTTGGTATCAATCAAGGTTATTTCACAGCTGGTATCAATATGCAAATGACTTGGTTCCGTTTGGATCTTGTAACTTGGGGTGAAGAAGTAGGGACAAAAGATGAGCGTTCTGAATCTAAGCGCGTGGCTCTGAATTTAAGCATGGATTTTTAAAAAAAAATCTTATGTTAGAGGAGCCCTAGAGCTCCTCTTTTTTTATAAAGAATTTAAGGCTTGCTTTTTTCTAAGCTCAACTTCATATTGGGCGCCATTCTTTTTTTCAAAAATAAAATTCAAGCTAATTTCATCGAGCTTTTCAAGTTTTATTACAGCAATGCCTGCTTCTATCATTTCCGCCGTATTTTCGTTTTCAGCAAATTTTACTTCACAAACAGAACTGTTTTCATCGGCAAATAACTTTCCAGTGAATCCGGGCTTCTTAAAACTTCAATTCTTTTTTAAAAAATCAGTTCTACATGAATTCTAAGTATGTACTTATATCTCTTTAAGTATTTACACTTTTTTGATTAGGACCGTGAAGAGAGGCTTAAATTTTAATATAGAAGAGCTTTTCCAAAGATCTTTTTCAGTTTTATTTAGGACTGTAGGCCAACTTAACTTACTGGGGAACTAAATAATCGACCTCTCATTTTGAAGTCTTTTTTGTCAAATCTGTATGTTTTCCTGCGAAAATTGTATCTATCTGAGTCGAGATTTGGATTGTTATTTCAATAGTTGTTAGAAGTTTTATAATAAAGCTTAGCAGAGAACCCATTTCTTGTAAGCAGACTCTCCTTTGCTCTCAAACATTGCCTAGTTGCAATGTTTTGCTTGGACGTAAATTGTTTGGAGAAGTTATGCAAAAGAATTTGTTAAAATTCATTTTAATCCTATTTTCATTAAATTTTTTGATCGCTTGTGAACTAACACAAGAGGAGCAAAACGCTATTAGTGATATTATTGGTGAGGATCAAAACCCAGGTTCTGATTTTGAATATGGGCCAGTAGAACCAAATTGCCATCAACAAATCTATAAACAACCAGAAGCAGAAATTTCTAAGAAAGTAGACCTACTTTTTGTAATTGATACTTCCGGCTCATTAGACAGTGAAAGACAGCAAATCGGTGATGGTGTAGACGCATTTTTAAGTGCTCTACCAAGCGACGTAGATGTAAACATTGGTGTGAGT
>JAYZXX010000295.1:0-13853 GCA_036140815.1 Bdellovibrionota bacterium
AAAATCTTTTGAAAAACTGATATTAAGTTTAATAAAGATGAATCCCTGTTTTTTCTCAGAAATTTTATCCAGTTAAAACTTGGATGAAATTTGACAGTAATTTAAACGCCCCAAAGACCGTAGCAAAGCCCTACTAGAAGAAATGCAGAACAATCTAAATCCATTTCAAAAAGGATTTTCTAGCCAACTTAAAGAGTGGTTTAGCGCTAGGCCAAATGCCATAAAGCAAGTTCAAACGGACCCTTTCTTTGAGAAAGATGACTTAAAAATTTTGCTAGAGATTAAAAACTCAGAAGACCTGCAAGCCGTACAAAGCTACCTAGCATCTTTGCCCTTGAAAAAATACCAAGATCTATTCAATGGTATCATGAGGGATCAAGATGTTTGATACCATCTACATCGAAGAAGATCTTCTGGCCCATAAAACAGCAAAAAATCTAAATCAGCTTTTCCCAAAGGCAGAAGTGAGTAGCATTCCCGCCTATACCGATATTTTTGGAGCCTATAGAAAACCCTATTTACAAAAACCCAATCGACTCAATCTATTTTTGGCTAGAAAGAAAGGGAAATTGATTAAAAAAGCTCCCGATGCCTATGGACTCAAAGGAGAAGCTCACTACTATTTCATCCATGCCTTTAATTGCATTTACGAATGCGAATACTGCTATTTGCAAGGTTATTTTGATTCACCCGACATTGTTTTATTTGTGAATCATGACGATATCTTGAAAGAAATGGAAATCACATTAGAAAAAAACGAAGGAAAAAGCCTTTGGTTTCATGCTGGTGAGTTTAGTGATTCTCTGGCAATGTCACATATCTCAGGGGAAATTGAGGCTTACCACGAATTTTTTAAAACTCATCCACAGGCAAAATTAGAGCTTCGTACTAAAAGTGCAAATACAAGAAGCTTGATGAAACTTGAGCCCCTCGAAAACCGAATCACTAGCTTCAGTCTTGCCCCAGAATGGCAGACTAAAGAAATTGAACATAAAACAGCAAGTCTTAAACAGAGACTCTCCGCCATGAAAAAGTTAATGGATGCAGGTCACAAAGTTGCCGTACATTTTGATCCAGTTGTACTAAACAAGGACTACCTAAGCCTTTACAAAAAACTAATTGATCAAATGTCTCAATACTTTTCCTTGGACCAAATTGAGTACCTTTCTCTTGGAGTCGTACGTTATACCAAAGAGGTTTTTAAAGCGACACAAGAGCACTACCCTGAAAGCCCGATATTTGCCGGCGAATTAATTACAAGCTTTGACGGTAAAGTTAGATATCCAAAACCATTACGAATGAGTGTTTTAAGAAATATTGAAAGTGTTTTGCTTAAATCAGGCTTGCAGAAGGATAAAATCTATCTTTGTATGGAATAGGAAACCTATTTTTTCCCAGAAGAGCTGTAATTGGCCCCTCTACCTACTGATACACCTCTGCTAAGGGCCTGAATATATTAAATGATAATTAAGTTCACGAGAAATAAAAGCAGAACAGAATTGAAAATCATAAAGAAATCTACGCTTTATAGTAACTTATCCGCAATGAAAAGGCCCTTTTTAGAAGAGCTACTGCATTGAATCTAAACAGGACTGACAAAGTCCTCCCTCACTTCTCTTTGAGTTTTTCACTTTAGCTCGATAGTTTTCAACGGCTCTTACTTGAGCTTCGGTAAGTCGACAATTCATTAAATCAAGCAGAGTGTTATTTGTGTCGGAATTTTCATTTATGTCATCGATACTATTTTGCTCTGAAGCGTTTTCTCTCAACACATAAGACATCAAAGAAGTATCACTATACTTAATTTGAGAAACAGCATTTTCATCCAAATCTTCTTTATCGTCATAATAACTATCTTGTAAATTTCCCCAGGAATGTAGAATTTCATGCGCTAATGTTGCCGCCAAATTTGCCATAACGAACTTTCTAGCTATATCCGCTTGATTTCCGGGGGAACTCAATAATGCTTCGGACGAAAGATAGACTGTATTTTGAAAATCTTCCTTATTTATTCTGTCAAAAAAAGCTAGCGCAAATTCTTCTAACTTAGGGTCCATAGAGAACATTTCCTTCTCACTAAAAAAATCAGTTAAAGCTTCAACACTTTCAAATATCTCAGGCTTTATTTTAGAAACTTCCTTCTTAAGACTCTGAAATTTGGAATCGGAGTATTGAGGAACAAAATGCATTCCCTTTTTCTTTGATTGAAAAAAAACATACAAAGACCTGTCTAGTGGCTCTATACCATTAAAAAAAGATTTATCTTCCGTTTCAAAGGGAAGATATTCCGTTGCAGTTTGTGTTTCCAAAAAATCATCAGAAAGCTTCTTCGGTGTTTGGAGTATTAAATTAATATTTAAAGAACTTCCCCCACTCTCTAAAGACTGATTGATACATTCCTCCGCCAGCTCTGTTGCCTTCCCTAAGTAAGACCTTAAATCTGAGTTTTTCAGCTTTTTCGCAGCATGCGAGTCCAAATACCAAAAAATTGGCTGGTGGTCCATTTGGGCCTCCATCACCAGTGGAAAAAATAGAAAGAAAAATAAAACTGCTCTCATATGTTCTTTTAGGAGCAATTCTCAGGCCAGTTCAAAACTTAAAAACCAAGTATTTATAGATACTTACCGAATAGACTTCAGTGAGAATCTAAAAAAGGCGTTTTATGTCCACCAATCATCAAAATTTCGACAAGGGGTCGTATTTTAAAACTGGCCCCTTTAATTTCGGATCCCCCCCTAATAAGTCCCTTAGTACATTATATGATTATCAAGCTCACTAGAAATCAAAGCCGGATAAAATTGAAATTCCTAGAGAAATCTACGCTTTAAAGTCACTTATCCACAATTAAAGGGCCCATTTTACGTTAGATTCTCCCTAAAAAATCAGTTAAGCCTTGCCGTTCACACAAAAACAAGAAGATCTATTTTAAGAACAAAGTAAAAAGGTAAAGGTGAGGACTTATGCCTGGCTCAAATGCTAATTTAGTAATAAAATTACGCACTTTATGAAATGGATTCTTAGATTAACCACATTCGTAATTTTGTTGCCGAGCTTTTCCATGGCAATGGATAATTGCGAGCAATCTGCGAGTAAAGATCAGACAATTGTTTCTGAGTAACTAAAATCGGCTCTAGAATCCTACTCTCCTAGACTCTCCAATCTGTTGTCCGAAAAGCTTTTTAAACGCTTTCTAGGGCAAAAATCAAAAACCTATGAAAATCTATTAAATGAACAGTTTCAATGTAATGGAACTGTTTGCACTCTCAAATATTTTGACAGTTCTATAGATACCATACTTCATTATGAAATAATCCCCCTAAAAAAAGGCGGAGAAAGGCTTGAATTCAGAGTTGAGTATTTCAAACTAAAAGATCCACAAACGGGAAATCTTTTAAAAGTTGGAGCTCGACCGGAGAATTTAAATTTTCACTTTAGTTATTTGGTGAGTAGTATTTTTATAATCACCGATAGAATCATTAATGAACATCCAAAAATAGAACAAGTTGAAGTTATTGGCCTAAACTTAAGAAACAATGACCTAGAAAGAAGCCTCAAAAAAGTAAAATTTAAATTAAAAAAAGATAAGCCCTCTAAAAAATTCGTGGCGCAGATGTTGAGCTTTCAAGTGGTTACCACTGCGGTTCTAATTAGCATTGATACTCCACTGCCTGTCCTTTTAAGTGCCAAAAGTGCTCTGACATATACATTCTATCGTATCCTTCGGCTTTACTATGGTACTCCAAATAAAAACTACAATATAAAGGTAAAAATCCCTAGCCCCAAGCTACCTTCTGAAAATGACTAAAACTGGCCCCTTTAATTGCGGATGAATTCATAAAGACATTGAAAGTATAAGTTTAAAATTGTCCGGAGATTATTTATTAAAGATTCAATAGTTTTTGATTATGGTAATTGATGTAAATATCAATATGGTCCTGTAATTTTTCATGAAGTTTCGTTGTAGTCCAAGTTTTTCGAACTAATCTTGAAATAGAATATCTCAACATTGCACAGGTATGGTTCAAACTAAACAAAGGATCATAGCCCCCAGCCTTTAGCTCACCTTGACCAACTACACAAGCCCTTCTTCCCCTATAACTAATATGCACAGCCTGTGGGAAGGCATTTTTTATGGATTTAGGATAGTGAGGTTGTTCATCCGTTTCAACTAGTAGGTAGTCTTTATTTAGATTTGGTCTTATGGTGTTTAGTAGAAAATCACGTTTTATTCTTCTCTCATCGTTTCTTTTACCGTACTTCTTTCTCGCCTTTTTAGCTATTAAACCCTTCGCAGGCATTTTAGAAACTATAGCTCCTAAAATTATTCGTGAACCTTTTGCTACAACGACTGTAATAGAAAGTGGCTTGAGTTTGCTGTGCTCAAACGTCTCCATATCATCGAATTGAATTTCGGTAATATCACTGAGAGTTTTCAAAAAACGCTTTTGTTCAAGTCGAGACTTTTTAGCAAGGTACTCAAATTTTCTGACCATGGTTTTTCGATTGATATTCAAAACCTTAGCCGCTCGTCTTAAACTTCCACTAGAAATTAATTGCTGTAAAACCAATCCATTAAGATGACGTTTTCTTTGCCTGTAGCGCAACTGAAATGTTGCATCAGAAAATTCTTTCTTACACAGTTTACAACGATATCTCTGAATTGGTGTCCGTAAACCTGTACGGACAAAATACCCATTTCGGATGTGGTTAGTAGAATTTGATTGGCACTGGGGGCAGAATCGCTTCATACCCAATGTAACTGCAAAAGCCCTACCACTTCAGAAGCTTAGAATAAATTATCCGCAATTAAAGGGGCCAGTTTACTTTGTTCTCAATACCTTCAATCTTTCCAATATCGGCGGATGAGTATAAGCCCAAAATACTTTTAAAGGATGAGGATACAAATTTGACATACTATCTACACTTAACTTTTTAAGTGCAGAAATTAAATCGTCTGGTTTGCCATAAGTAGTAACAGCAAAGTGATCCGCCTCAAACTCATACTTACGACTTAAATAAAGGTGAAACAAATTTAATATCTCTGAAAATGGAGAATACAAAAAGCTAAAAAAGACCAGACCAGTATAAACTTGTGCCTGCTGGACGCCAAAGGCCTGAGCCAATTGGTCATTTTTAATAAAGAAGCTCAAAACAAAAAACATAAGGCCCGTTTGAAAAATACTTAAAACAATCTGCTTATGAATGTGCTTCTTTTTAAAGTGACCAATCTCATGCGCTAAAACACTCACTAGCTCAGGGGTGCTTTGTTTATCAATCAAAGTGTCAAACAATACAACTCGGCGAAATTTACCAAATCCAGTAAAGAAGGCATTGGCTTTGGTAGATCGTTTACTGCCATCCATTTTATACAAGCCTTCTAGTTCAAAATTTTGCGACTTAGCGTACTTATCAATCTCTTGTTTTAACTCCCCTTCTTCGATGGCCTCAAACTTATTAAACAAAGGCATAATCACTACTGGAGCAAGAAAAGTCATAAAAATTTGAATTGCACTTAAAGATAACCAAGCAACCCACCAGGCATCGGTCCCTAAGCTTTCGAAAAAATAAAGTATTAAAGCTAAAATTGGTCCACCAATAATAACTCCTAAGATGATTCCTAAAATTTGATCTTTAAAAAAAGTGGCTTTTGTACTTTTATTAAAACCAAACTTTTCTTCAATGACGAAGGTAGAATAAAAAGAAAAAGGAAGAGACAGAATCATACTGGCGAGCGCCATACCACCGATATAAAGAAGTCCCGTGCTAATCTCAGCATATCCTAAGTCCTGAACAAACTCATTGTAAGCTGCAAAACCACCAGCAAAGTAAAAAATGATCAAAACAAGGAAACTAATACTACTTGAAATCAAGGAGAACTGTCCCGAAGCTTTAAGATAAGCTTGTGACTTCTTATATTTTTCTTCAGGGTATACGTCTGAAAACTCTTCTGGAATGTCAGGTCGAATGTTCTTGGCGTTTAACCAATCAATGCATTTATCCCAAACAAAACTAAGTATTAAAAAGGCTGGAACAATATAAACAAATGGATTCACACTAAACCTCCATACCAATTGCTTTTTTCCACGCATCTGTCGGTGGAATCATTTTTCGTTCATTTAAATCAAACAAGCCAAAGGTAAAAATGGCTTCACAAGCAAGACTGCCATCTTCTTTCAACATTTTTTGACGAAGCTTACCAACACGACTAGGATACTCAATTAACTCGGTTTCAATACAAATATTCTCCCTGTTTCTTACCTCAGCCTTAAAATCCATTTCTACTCTTAAGATGATTGGACTTTGTTTCAACTTTTGAACAGTAGCAATACTGTAATCATTGTCTGTGATCAACTGCCAACGAGCTTCCTCAAATAAGGCTAAATAAGTAGCATTATTCACATGTCCTAATGTATCTAAATGTTGTTCCAAAATTAATTTCTTATATTGATGCATATATCCCCGCTCGGTCTGCTCTATAAAACCGCATAATCATTAATCATAAGCTCACAAGGGCCTTTTTAGATTTAAATAAAGCCTTAACTTGTTTCCGATGAATTTAAGCCTATAATAAATCATGCCTTTTTAAAAATCCAGAAAGGATTCATCACTAAAAGACCAAAGGGGGAAATATGGCTGTTTTAGTAGGGAGAGAAGCTCCTAATTTTAGTGCAACCGCTGTTTTTGGCGACGACTTCAAAGAAATACACCTTTCTGACTACCGTGGAAAATATGTTCTTTTATTTTTCTATCCTCTTGATTTTACCTTTGTTTGCCCTACGGAACTCCATGCTTTTCAAGCCAGGATGGAAGAATTCAAACATAGAGAAGTAGAAGTATTGGCATGCTCTGTTGATTCACAGTTTTCACACCATGCATGGCTGAAAACACCAAAATCTGAAGGTGGAATTGAAGGCATTACTTACGGTTTAATCTCTGATTTAGGTGGAAATATCGCCAGAGAATTTGACGTACTAAACCCAGACAATGTTGCTTACCGTGGTTTATTTTTAATCGACCAAGAAGGAATCGTCCGCCATCAATTGGTCAATGACACTCCACTAGGTAGAAATGTGGAAGAGGCAGTGAGAATGGTAGATGCCCTTCAACACTATGAAAAATATGGTGAAAACTGTCCGGCAGATTGGAACACCGGCCAAAAAGGTCTAAAGGCCAACAAAGAGGCTGTGGCCAAATATTTAAGTGAAAAAGCTTAAGCCGCTGAAATCCTACAAGTAATACTGCTTTCTTTCTTGCGAAGCTCTCTAGTGCTTCGCTTCAACCTTTTTTCAAAGGTTTTTTCCAGCTGCCTTGGACGATCCTCTTCCATAACTTTTACACTGGACTGCAAAGCGGTCTTGTAGGCACCACCTAAGTCTTTCAAAATTTGGCTATAATGAAGACTCAATTTATGAGCTTCCTCAGGAGTGGAACGTTCCCAATCGTATAGATAATGATACTCTAGATCCACAAGCTGTTGTTTGAACCAATTGAAATGTTCAAAGCTTAAAAAATAAAGTTCTTTTTCAAAGATTTTCAACTTCGCTTTCATTTTATCAATCTTCCTAGGATCATTTAGCTCCGCTTTAAACTGACGTTTTTGCACCCAATGAATCAGAGCTTGAAAGACTGGGAACTTTGCTTTAGGACTGTATTCTTTCATTTTTTCTATTTTTTTCTGAGCCGCCAGATCAAGGCTCTCTTTGTAATCTTTTTTTTGTTCTGCATAATTCTCTCGAGCTGCATCTAGACTCTCTTTCACATTTGAAATTTCTTTTTTGATCTCATACAAAAGAACTTGTTTCTCCTCTAGAAATCGAAGGAAATCTTCGGAGCTTGCTTCTGGATAGCGAGCAATGAAAAACTCTTTATTTTTATCCCAAATCCCTTTTTCTTTCAGGTAGGAAACAATCGCTAGTGCGTAGACTTGTTTGCTTTCACCAAATTCTTTAATTAAATAGTTTCTCTGAAACTTTGGCACAAGTCTTTCCAAATTCATTAAACTAAGTTCACGACTTGAATGAAAGCTAAACATCTCTCGAAACCAAAGCGGGAAACTTAGAGAAAAAATATCTGATTGAATAA
This sequence comes from Bdellovibrionota bacterium, assembly GCA_036140815.1. Classification (GTDB taxonomy): domain Bacteria; phylum Bdellovibrionota; class Bdellovibrionia; order Bdellovibrionales; family UBA840; genus UBA6502. The sequence continues at coordinate 8,083 of JAYZXX010000295.1, forward strand.
AATAGGTTTTTCCCTCTTCTTGAACTCTAAGGTAACTAGATCGTGACTGATCACCGTAGTTGTTTTTGTGGGATCTTTCTAATTGAAAGTATAATTTTGGATTTCCAAAAAAACGATCTGGTGCTACTGCTCGCCACCTTCGAAACTTTTCCTTCATCTGTAAAAAGAAAATATACAAAGGCACACTAAAATACTCTTGGTGTAAAAAAGGCGTCAATACGGTTGCCCCTACGGCTCCCCCCAATTGGTAGCCAATATAGGGCGCTACATAACGCTCCATAATTTCCAAAGCAACGTAGGCGGCTATGGCTGTTTTTCCATATTGCATAAATAAATTGTGATAAGTTTCTTTGGCTGATTTAAACATTTCGAAAAAATTGAAATACTCTAATACATCTTCTCGAACAAAACGAAACACGTAATAGGCCTTGTTTCTGTCGGGGTACATTTTATGAAATCTTGCTTCTACCGCATCAATTTGATCTGCAAGTTCGGGAAATTCAGAGCGCAAACGAAATTCAACCTGATCCAAAGGAACTCTACTGCGATTTTTTATGTAAAAAGCTTCTAAAGAATTTCTGATTTCTTCTTTTTGCTCAAAACCAATGATTTGGGCCTTAATGTGACCAGATGTTAATATCAAAGCAAGTACAAACAAAAACGATTTCAAAGGCATTTCTCCCATTTCTAGAAGAACTTTTTTAGAGGAAAAAACCCTTCCTAGCTAGGAATTTAGCCGGATTCGCCTTATTGAAAACCAGGCGAAACCACCATAAAATTATTTCAATGTAATCTTCCAGTGAATAGGTCGCATATTGCCTTGATCCTTTTTTTCAATATGCATGCGATGGTGTTGAGTTTCTTGGTCGTGAGGATGCCCCTTCTTATGGACTTGCAGCTTTAAATCTACAACATAATGATCCGTTTTCCCCACATTGGCTAGGCGTATATCAAGATCAGGCTCAGCTTGATCGATCACCAGGTCTCTAACCAAATACCATGCGCCGGAATGCTTCTCATAAACTAAAAGTCGACTATCTGTATCCTCGCTTAGCACCAAGTGATTGGGAATATCGAGACTAAAAATAAATTCTACTAACTTTAAACTTTGTCGGAACTCCTTCTGTTCTTGAACCAGCTTCCTTGGTATTGGCAATTCATCTAGTTTTCTTTTGATCTCTTGCGTTCTATTATCAAATTTAAAATTAAACTCCTCCAATGACTTAGTACTTATAGTAAATAGATACATTTTTGATATAAACCGATCTAAAATTAGTAGCTTATCTTCCTCTAAATAACAAATGTCAGAAGGAAAAAGCAATTCATCCATCGAATCAGAAACTATAGTTAACTTTTTTTCCGTAATTGAGTAAGAAAGTATTCTCTTGTTCATGCTATCCAAAAGATACAACAAACTTCCAGAATTCCAACAAAGGCCGGTTGGATAAGATAGATCAGCGTAATTTTTTGCTAGATCACTCTCCCCTTTTTTAAATAAGTTTTTCATATTGGTTTTCGTACAGAGACACAATGCATTTCTCATACTATCAGAAACAAAAAGAAATCCAGGAATTTGAGAATTTAGATATTGGGGATTCAAAAATGAGGCCATAGAAAGAATGTCTTCGCGCCCATCCCCTCTGCCATTTCCTGCATAGGATTCGGCAATACCACTCGCAAAATCGTATTTCAAAATCTGCTGTGAACCCGTGTTGGAAATTACCAACTGATCTTTTCCAGAAATTTCTAGGACTTTAACATCAGTGGGGCAACTCAAACTCAAGCGCTGCCCTTTGTGCATCACATTAGTGTGAAAGTTCATCACTCCATTTCCTACCAGGTAATTTACTTGTCTGTTTTTTAAATCAGCACAATTTATTCGATGATTCCAAGTATCGGCAAAATACAATTTATCTCCGAGCAAACACATTCCTTGCGGGAAGTTGAGCTTTGTAGCATCAAAATCTCCCTCCTCATCACCTAATTCACCACTGCCAATTTGATCAATCACCTTACCGTTTAAGTCGCAAATCAATATACGGTGATGTCCACTATCAGCGATATACAGCTGGGATTTATTCGCATCAAAAGTAATCCTGCTTGGAAAACGTAAAAACTCACTTGATTCCAAAGTTCTACTTAAAAGAAATGAGTTTAACTTCCGCGTAGTCCCCGTTTGTAGCGATTGATTCATCAATTGTAGACATAAATCATGAGTCTTTTTTAGGTCTAACATTCCAGAGCCCAAAAACCTTCTACGTCCTAGTTGATCATAGACAATCACTCCAGCCTTTTCCTTGAATCCATGAATGTGGTCAAAATCCCTTTTTTCATCAAAGAAAACTGGGGATTTAATGGCATAACGGTGAACACTTGCTTGTAAAAGATCAATATTGTTTTCTCCATCATAGACTGGACTATACACAAAAGCCAAAACCATATGATCTTTGTAGTGTTCAGCCCATTCATTAAATTTCTGTATATAGATCTCTGACTGCATCTCTGTTGGTCTGAAGCTCAAAACCAAAACCAACTTCCCTAGAAAGTCCTTTGCATCGACAGACTGACTATTGTTTATGCATTTTAAAGATAACAATTCTTGATAAGCATTGGTGCTCAAAACTCCCCCAGAACTTTGTTTTTTTGTTTTGAATACTAAGGCTATTTTATATTAAGCTTAGACGTGGGTAAAAAACTATTTCTAAAGCTACTTGTAATTTACAGTTTCCTTTCAAGCAACATGGCTTTAGGCCAGCAAGACTATTTGCAAAGCCTTGAACCAAGCTATAAAACCGAAAGAGAAATCCCCACTGCGCTTAAAAACACTTTGTATTTAGGAACCTATGTTGGAAGTATCTATCTTTTAAGCCGGCTCGATGCCAACTCCACCTGGCTAGGCATGTTTTATATGGTTCCTGCCATATACCCCTTTTACAAAGATGAAGAAGACCTCAAAGACTGGGATCAGTCCATTTTTTCTGAAAGTCTCGCCTTAGGATCATTGAGCTTATACAATTTTTTTGCTGTAAACTCTGATAAGAAAACCGACTTTGAAGTTTTCCGAGAAAACATCTACGCCAATCTCAGCGTATGGACGGCCCATGCTCTATTTAAAAATTATTATCAAAAAAGTTCGAATCTATATATACTTCCCTATTTAGGAAAAAATACAAGTGGATTGTATCTAGAGGCAAAATTTTAGTATATTCTGCCCTAACAAAGAGGTTTTTATGTTGAAGAAAAATGAATCTAACTTTTACTCTATGAATGAAATTTCCTTAGCGGATTTGGCCAATAAACACCAAACTCCTTTATATGTTTATAGTGCAGATCAAATCAGAAAAAACATTCAACATCTTCAAAGCGTATTGGGAAAATACTTCGACTCTTACCGCATTCAATATGCAGTAAAAGCAAATACCAATCCTCATGTATTAAAAATCGTAAAAGAAACTGGGATCGGTGCGGATTGCAGTAGCCCTTTAGAACTTCGCCTAGCGAAACAGGCTGGTTTTCCGATGGATCGCTCTACCTACACAGGAAACTACGAAAGCCCAGAGGACTTTAAAAGAGCCATTGAAAGCGGTGTAAACTTAAACCTAGATGACTATCATCGTATTCACGATTTGAAAGAAATGGGAATTTTGCCCGAATTTATTAGTTTTCGAATCAACCCAGGAATTGGTAGAGGTGGTTTTGAGCAAATTGTTACTGGTGGTGCCGATGCAAAATTTGGTTTCCCTTATGAAGAGACTAGAAAAGCTTACCAAACAGCCATTGAGGCTGGCGTAAAGCGCTTTGGAATCCATATGATGACAGGCTCGAACATTTTAGAGCCATTTTATTTTGCAGAGATCACACAAAAGATTTTCACTATCATTGAGAACTCCATCAATGACTTAGGGATTGAACTAGAATTTATTAATATCGGTGGCGGACTTGGTGTTCCATATACAAAAGATGAAGAAAGCTTAGACCTAGATCAAAGCTTTAAAATGGTATCAGAAGTTTTTAAAAAGAATCTACCAAATCTCAACATTGGAAATCCTGAAATCGCTTTAGAACCAGGAAGGTATTTGGTTGCCAATTCTGGTGTCTTATTGAGTAAAGTGACCCATGTAAAAAGATCTTATCGTAACTATGTAGGAATTGATGCAGGAATGAGTACTTTGCTTAGACCTGCTATGTACAAAGCCTTTCATGATGTAAAAATGGATGGTAAGGAAGAGTTTTTAAGTAACGACCCAAATGACCACTACAGAATTTGTGGGCAGATTTGTGAAAATTCAGACATCCACCCATTGGATAGATGTTTTAAGCAGCCAAAAGCGGGAGACTTGATCTTGATTGAAAACGCTGGAGCATATGGTTTTACGATGAGTTCAAACTACAACAATCGCGTTCGTCCAGCGGAAATTCTTTTAGACGGTGATAGTGAAACAGTGATTCGCACACGTGAAACGGAAGAAGATGTTCTTAAGAACGTTCCTGAATTTGAGTTAAAATAATGTTTCGTTTTTTACCTGCGCCTATTGCTGGCTCCTTAGCCATGATTCTTTTGATTTTGCACACCACTCTGTGTGCAACATTAATCGTTATGACTGCTCCCGTAAAAATACTTTTAAGGCCTTTTCGAAAAGACACAAAGTTCATTCCTTTTTACCGAGCAGCATACCACCTTTGGTACAAAGCCCTACCACATTACTTTCGACTTTTTGGCACTGTAAAAATAAACATTCACCTGCCAAAGGATAAAATCGAAAAAGACAAAAGTGGATTATTGATCAGTAACCATCAAAGTTGGGTAGATATTTTAATCGTTGCTGGAGCTTTAAGTAATAAAATCGCTAGCCCTACTTTCTTTTTAAAACAAGAGCTCATATGGGTGCCTATTGTAGGCTTACCCTGCTGGGTGATGGACCATATCTTCGTAAAAAGATATAGTAAAAAAGAACTAGAAAAAAATCCTGAACTTAAAGGCCAAGACATAAAGACGGCCAAACGAAAATGTAGAAAACTAAAAAACTACCCTACTACCGTTATCAATTTTGTAGAAGGTACTAGACTAACTTCAAAAAAATACGAACAAAGCCCAAAAAAATTAAAACACCTTCTTCCTGCAAAGGCCGGCGGAATCAACTTTACTCTCAATGCTTTAGGCAAAAAAATCACTTACCTTTTAGACGTATCCATTGTCTATCATACCGACCATCAAGATAGAATCATGTGGCAAATTCTCACAGGTAGAGTTAGAGAAATCGACTTACACATCAGAAACATCCCATTAAATGAAAGCTTATTCGGTAACTACGAAAAAGACCCAGTCTACCGAGAAAACTTTCAAAAATGGTTAAATGAAATTTGGCAGGAAAAAGATTTGATCATTGATCAACTCCATTCTTAAGATTGAAGGCTTTATGGCAAAATCAAAAAACTTAAACCTTAAAAGAATCATTCGATAATAATGCCCTAATGGCCTGCTCTAAATAATAGGTATATCTGATCTTTAAAATTTATAAAAAAACTGTTGCCGACTATCGCGTACCCCTAATTGTTCATTTTGTCGCAGAAGCAAAAGAAGACTCTAAAAATAAATATATTAGTAACCAGGAAGAAAGAGTCAAAGCATCGCAAAATAGTATTGTCCACGCGCAGAAGATATGGACGACCGCCCCTTGTACCGAGGACTTGTTGCCTCAATAATTATAGTTGCGAAACCAGATAATTAACAAAAGGAGATCGCCCATGGCTACTTATAACCTAATTTCAAA
>JAYZXX010000296.1:0-12293 GCA_036140815.1 Bdellovibrionota bacterium
GGCCTCAGCCTAAATTTACTCCCTCTAGATGAAAAACACCTAATGAACCTAAACACTAGATCTCGTACAATTGAAGTCTACTCTTTGAAAGCTAACGGAGTCTTTGAAATCATTGATACATTTTCCTCTCACCGAATTGTTGATCCTATTTTTCATTGGAAATATTTGATGAATGAAGACAGTAAGGAGTTACTCTATATTGAAACAGAAAATGGTCTCGCCCTTCGCCCCCTGAACCTCATAGGGGAATGGCGAGTAATAACGAATGACAGTCTTTACCTTATTAAAGGAAAAAAGCTAAAGATAGTACAAAAAGACTCTCAGGGTAATTTCACCGATTTTTGGGAAACTCAGCTTGACGAAGTCATTGATTCGATAAATTCGTTAAAACTTTTTGAGAACAGATATTTAGTTGTTAAATATGGACACTACTCTAAAGTCATTGATATTCATTCAGATAATTCCCAATGGATTAAAATTGATTTAATGAGCATTGCTGGTTTTAGAGAGATTCAAAATGGAGACTTTCGACATATAGTTTTTTATAGTTCTGTCGATAATCGATTGAGTATTCTTACAACTTCGCCTTTCCATAAAATATCGGTCACCAATATAGAGCACGAGAAAAATACGAGGAGCAATGAATTAGTAAATATATTGAGTCATCAAAGCCTATCTATAGAAAAGAATATACTTAATTTAGGTGATAGCTTTCACCTGCGCTTATATGACCTAGATTCATGGAATTAATGCCTAAAAACTGGCCCACTTAATTGCGGATGGATAAGCCCTAAATTATCTATTGTATTTGAGTATTTTATTTATAGGCAGCTTTGTTTTCGGACAATTGAGAAGTCATAAGTTCATCCTGGTATATACAACTGATCACCCGCATTCAAATGGGCGAGTTAAAAAATCCTACAGACTGCCACACTTACTTACTTACTTACTTACTTACTTACTTACTTACTTACTTACTGATACATAGAGCCAAGCTACATATTGTATTATGCTTTTAAGCTATGTCCCGATTATTTTTCTGGTAAGCTATAATTAATCCATTGGACTCAAATTGTTTGCTAGCATTCATCCGCAATTAAGGGAGATAATCAATAGATTCTAACTTTAAGGAAAACTCGGACTCACAGAGCTACTCCACTATAAGACAAGCTTTAAAACTTCCCCTGTCAGACTTACTTCCTTCTTCGTAATTTTACTTAACAATGGGCTTACTTTCACCCCAGCCACCTTTGCTTCTTTTAACAACTGTGCATACTTTGGATCAATTTCTCTTGCTGGAGAAAAACTCTCCACATCACTGCGATTGATCGTGAATAAAATCTCACAAGTATGCCCATCATTTTGAAGATCCATCAGTTCCTGTAAATGCTTTTGTCCTCTAGTGGAAACAGAATCGGGAAACAGGGCCTTCTCCCCTTCTTTTAAAGTTACATTTTTAACTTCAATAAAATGGAAGCACTTATAATTTTCAATGTCTTCAACCTTCGGTTTCTTACCAGGAAAGTCTTTAGAGTTCCAAAGTACTAAATCGATTCTAGTTTTATCGTGAATTTTCACCTCGGTGGCGACTCGATCAAAGTTCTTCCAATGCTTTAATGGATTATTTAAAAATAACTCCTCAACCATTTTGTTGGGTCGAACCGTATTAACACAAACCCAAGATTTACCAGGCTTTGTTAACTCTAAACTATATTGAAGCTTTCTTTTCGGATCATCATGAAAACTAACTAAACAATCCATGCCATCTTTCAGACAAGATTTCATAGAGCCTGTATTAGCACAATGGGCAGTAACTAATTCACCATCAATTTCAACATCCGCAAAAAACCTTTTATAACGCTTAACAAACTTAGCTTCAAAAACCGGCTTCTCAAATTTCATAACTCACCTCAATCCCCGCCAAACTACCCCCACCATACCCAAAAAGCAAGCCCCTCCACCAAAGCTTCGGCGTCCATTGCCTCATCATCCCCTAAAAGGTGACTGCCACCCTTTTGATAAACCCACCCAACTAGCTAGACCTTTAAGCTCTCTATTCAGCTTATTTTGAATCTGGCGGACAAAAAGCCCATTTCCTCTGAAAAGGTGGCAGTCACCATTTAGTAAATTCATCCGGAGAATCGGAATGCTCGCTGGGCAAGTTAGATTCATTCAGTTCTGTCGATTAAACTCCTCGGCTATTACCAAACACAAAAGCACCTTTGGGAGCGTAGCGACTCAAACAGCCATCTCCGCCGTAGCCGAGGCGTAGGCGGACCACTTCCCCGTGCCAGCAAACCAAGAAAGTAACGACGAGATTTAGTTATGTAGAAATGAGAAAGAGGACGTATGAGAAATGTATTTTTTCAGAGTTTTGAATCCCATGGATGGGATTCAACAAGCCCTAAGGATGGCAGGGAGCAGCGAAGGCTGCGACCGGAATAGCGCCTCTGAAAAAATACATTTCTCAGAAGGCCGGCCCATTCGAAGAAAAAAACGAGGAGTAAAAACAAATCACGAAAAAAACAAACAAGCTCAGCCGAAGGCAAAAAATCGCCTCTAAAAAATACATTTCTCAGAAGGCCGGCTCATTCGAAGAACAAAACCGAGGAGTAAAAAACAAACCCCAGAAAATCAAAAACAAGCCCAGGTCGAAGACAAAAAAAGACCTAGCAAAAAGCCAGGTCCCCCATTATTCCACTCTATTTCAGTAGGCCCTTACTTGCCTTCAAGATGACGATCAATGATCTTCTTGAACTCAGGGAAAGGATATGCCCCTTTTAAAGTAACTCCGTTGATAATAAAACCAGGAGTACCTGAAATTCCAAATTTTCTTGCTTCAGCAACATGAGTGTCGATCTTAGACTTAACTTTATCTGACTCCATGTCTTTTTCTAATTTCTTCACGTTAAAACCAAGTTTTTTCGCTTCTGAAATCATCCATTTTTCTCCACCAGATTTTAACTGAGCTTGGTTTTCGAAAACTTTATCGTGAAGTTTGAAAGCCTTCTCAACATCTTGCATAGCAGCTGCTTCAAAGACTTTTGCCGCAGGCATCGCTTTGGGATGGAAATCTAAAGGTAGGTGCTTGTAAATGAATTTGATCTTATCACCATAAATTTGCTTCACTTGCTTTACTGTATTGTAACCACGAGTACAGTATGGACACTCAAAGTCAGAGTATTCAACGATTGTAATTGGAGCATCTGCTTTTCCTAGGAAGTATTCACCTTCGATCACTGGCTTCTTAGGATTTTTAAATTCTTCTTCTAAGCGATTTTCTTCTTCTTTGGCTTGATTTTCACGAGCTGCTTCTTGAGCTTCTCTCGCCGCTTTGTTCACCACTTCTAAGAATTTAGCTGGGTGCTTTTCGATAACGTTAAAAACGATATCTGGATTTTCTTCTAATGTTTTCTTTAACTGATCTTTATTAACACAGCCAACTAGCATAGCGAATGCAACTAGACCGAACATAAGCTTCTTCATGTATAAACCTCCAAGTGAAACTTTAATTATTCCGATATATTCTGACATAAGTGAATGATTTGGCAAGCTTATCTGGACTTAATAACAAGCTTTCTGTTGAGTTCATAAGCCGTTTCGTGTAATTCGCTCATGGATTAATCATTTAGACCTTGGTCCTATTTTGATACGATCCTTATTATGATTGTCCTTAGATATTAAATTGACAATGTTTTATCCGATAGAATCTTATGGGAAAAAAATTATTGATCATTGAGGATGACGATTCCATCCAACAACTCATCTTAAGGAAACTCTCCACTGAATTTCCAGGGCTCGAGGTTATAAGTGTTTTAGATGGGATCTCGGCCGGGCAAGAAATTGAATACAATGACTTTGATGTGATTATTACTGATATGAATTTACCAAGAAAGGATGGAGGCTCATTATTAAAGAGAGTTCGCTTTTCAAAGTACAATCGAACCACTCCATTAATCGTAATCACAGGTCAGCCTGATTTTCAAATGCGTAGGGAGTTTGCCCCCATTCATCTGATTCCCAAGCCTTTTCGAATGAAGGAAATTATTAGCGCCATCAAAGATCTTTTAGAGATTGATAAGAAATCACTGAGAAAGCAAAACGAAAGTTTTCAAGGCAGCATTTTTGCTTTCGAACAAATTTTGAAGCAGGGAAATGCAGTGGTACATGAAATTTCCCACCCTTACCTTCGAGAGATGGGCGAAGACTTACCAGGGCAGCTTCACCTACTTTTCGATATCGCTTACCCCACTGATAAAGTTCACTTTCATATAAGTGTGGAAAAAGGCTTAGTTCTTCGCCTTTACAACGAAGTTTCTGGTGGCCGCGAGTTAAAACCCGATGACTCAGATATACTAATTGCTACCGAAGAAATCTTAAAAGTCTTCAACCAACAGTTTCTTAGACATTTTGAGTTTATTGGCGAAGAAGCTCCTAAGATTAAAACAAGGGGCTGCTACCTTACCAAGGATGCAATGAATTACATTCAAGCCAAGAGCCATCGAGGCCTTTGTCTGGAAGCTTCAACTACTTTTGGTAAAGTTGTTTTTCAATTCTTTCTAGAGCCATACAAAAGCCGGCAAGCGGCCTAATTTTCCTATTCCTTGAGCCTTATTTAGCAAAGAACTTTGCCTAAAACTAAGGATTTTAGCAATCTATAAGCTATGGATTTTAATAAACTTTTCATCTCTACTAGCTTCGGCCTATTAAGGCGCTTGGGTTTCAAGGAAATCGAGGCACAAATGTCTTATTACCATCAGCTTCAAGAACGACTGGATTTAGAGATTCATTTTTGTTTAGGGGAAAATGCCGAGAGAGTTCTGAGAGTTTTGCCTGGTTTACAAAACTTTACTACTCACTTTTCACTAAACGAAACAAACCTTATAAGTCACATTTCTGATGCGGCAGGTAAAAGTTTAGATGCTGCTTGGTTATGGAGTTTTCATGTCACTCCTCCTATTTCCTATTGGAAAGACTGGGGAAACCAGCTCGAGACTCTAGAAAACCTTAAAAAACAGGCTGATATATTTAGTTTTTGCCCCTATTTTCCCTCGGCACTTCCTATTTTTTTAACAGATCGAGGCTTAAAAAAATTATACGACAAAATAAGAAAGCGTGAATCCATAAAAATCCAAGACTTTGATTGGCGTTTTGCTGAAAATATGGCACAAATTAGGCTTTCAAATAATGAATTAGAAAACTCAGAAATTGAGTTCATCTCCCCTTCAACAATGAGGTAAACAGTGGATTTGAGTAAGATAGATTATAAAGCGATCGATAATATTTGTGACAGAGCACTCTACTTCTCTACGCAAATGATCTATATGGCGAACAACCGTAAGAACAAAGCAAAAGGCGACCCAAAGATCGGTGGTCACCCATCCGCTTGTTCTAGCTACCTTCACATCGCGGCAGCTCTTCATTTAGTGATGAAATCTGGTTTTGATCACATAGCAGTAAAGCCACACGCAGCCCCAATGGATCACGTGTTTAATTATTTTATGGATCTTTTCTTAGACAAAGACTTAGAGCGCTTTGATGATGAAAAAGCCAAGAAAGCGATGGAAGGCCTTCGTGCTTACTCACAAAATGGTGAGCCTGTATTGCAAAGTTATCACTCTGCATACGATCCAGATCACCATAACTTTTTACCTTCAGGTACAGTAGGGATTCCACCAGTAAATCTTGGTTACCTTGCCCACGCTTACCGTTTATTAAAAGACCATGGCTACGAAGTACCTGAAGATGCTCACTTTTGGGCTGTAATGGGTGATTCTGAATATCGCGAAGGTTCCTTACAAGAAGCCCTTCCTGATTTTGCAGAACGAGAGCTAGGAAATATTACTTGGATCGTTGACTACAACCGTCAGTCACTGGATGGACATAGAATTACAAATAAAGAAATCATGGAAGGAACAGATAACGAGAGGATCGCTCGCTGTGCAAAAGCTTCTGGTTGGGAAGTAATTCAAGTACGCCATGGTAAAAAGCGCCAAGAAGTCTTCAAGAAAAAAGGTGGTAAAGAGTTCCAAAGGTATTTTGAAGACCAACTGGATGACCTTGAATTACAAACTCTGTTACGTGCTGAAGATATGAAAAAAGTGCGTGATCAAATTCATAGTGACAATAACAAACTTGCCGAAATTTTAGATCAACTATCGGATAAAGAGCTTCAAGAAGTAATTCGTGATATGGGTGGACATGACGTTCAAGCCATTTCTGAAGCGATGCTAGCTAGTAAACAAGACACTCGTCGCCCTACTCTAATTATCGTACATACGATTAAAGGTTGGGGTTTACAAGCAATGGCCGCGCAAGCAAACCACAACACTCTACCAAATAAAAAAGAAGTGGATGCTTTAAGAGAGTCTCGTGGAATTCCAGCGGAAGATCCTTTTCAAAGATTTGCCAAAGATTCTGTAGAGAGCAAATTTTTAGCCAATCGTGGTGATCAACTATATGACGACATCATGGTACAAGAAGGCTTGATGCAACAAAACAAAGATTACTTTGAACATAACTTGCAAAAGCTTGGTGAGATCCCAGATGCCATTGATGTAAATTATAAAATGGCTAGTTACCCACACACGCAATGGATGTTCGGTCAGCTAACTTCTAAATTGAACCGAATCTCTAACACTCCTCTTGCTGAAGACGAATTGTTAGAAGGTCAAAAGCCATTAACCGAAGCAGAAAAAGCATGGAAACTGGTTTCTGAGCTAGTGGTTTCCATGGCTCCTGATGTTGGTACAAGTACAAACTTAAACCCAAGTATGGATGGTCAAATTTATGACCCAGACTTAGTAGAGACAGACTACGAAGTTGAGTTTAATTTAAAAGACACTAAGTCTCCTGACTTAATTCCAAACGAAGATAAAAAACATAAATTCATTCGTTTTGAAATCGAAGAATCTAATACTACAAGTTGTGTAGGATCTTATGGCCGCATTCGTGATGTACTTGGTATCCCTGTGGTACCAATTATGACGATCTACGATTTTTTCGTAAAACGTGCCATGGACCAACACTTTTATAATCTATATTGGAAATCTAGTTTTATTATGGTTGGTACTCCTGCTGGAGTAACTCTAAGTCCAGAAGGTGCACAACATGGTTGGAAGTCTGACATTCAAATTCCAAATCAAATCACATGGGAGCCATATTTTTGCCAAGAGCTGGATTGGATTTTAGCGGATTCCATTCGCCGTCACGTTTTAAATGACAACGAAGGTAGAACCGGGGTTCATATCCGTACGGTAACTCGTGGTGCTGAACAAAAAGATTTGATGAAGTATTTAAAAATGCAGGCTCGTTTTAAATCTCAAGATTTAACACTAAGTCACAGCGACTACCCTCTTGCAGACGGAACTCCTGAAAATCAAATCGAAGCGATTAGTGACGAAGAAATCTATGCAAGCTTAAAACAAGACGTTTTAAAAGGTGCTTACTACTTAATTAATTATGAAAACTACGCAGGCTATACACCAGGCGACAATGTTGTGAACATTTTTGCAATGGGTGCTCCGACCACCGAAGCCATCAAAGCTTCTAATATGCTTTTACAAAAAGGCATCTATGCAAACGTGATCGTTGTAACTAGTTCTGACTTACTATGTGGTATTCAAGGACACGAAGACAATTACTCTTACTTGAAGAATGGCTTAAACATCGACAACCGCCTACAGATTTTACCAGATAGCTTAAAAGAAAGTTATGGCGATTTAATCACAGTAGCTGGTCGTAAAGTTCCTATCGTAAGTGTTCATGATGGTGAGGCTGGATTGCTAGATAACCTAGGTTCGATCTTAGGCGTACGTCATGAATGTTTAGCGGTTCGTAAGCACTCAAAATGTGGTCGTCCACAAGACGTTTACGCTTATCATGGCATTGATGAAGAAGCCATCGTAGAGGCAACTGGTAAAGTTTTATCAGAGACAGCTTTAGAAGGAATTCAAATCCACCGCAGTCTATTAGAACAAGCAAGCCATGCTAGTTCCAATATCCAAAACTGGCGTGAGTTATGGCCAGAAGTTATCAAGAACTAATTAAAGATTTAAACTTTAATCTCTACCCGGCGGCGAATCGAAAGTTTCGCCACCGGGTTTTTATTGTTCACTTCTTCGGTGGCAATCAAAGAAAACTTTTGCGCCACATCCGCCTACTGAATCAAGTGGGTCTCGATGTTTACGCCATTGACTTAAGCTATCGCAAACATCTGGTTTATAAAAAGATTCCCAGTTTAAAAAAGGAAGCTTTCAAAGTTCGAAATATATGGAGCCAAGAAATCAAAGAGGCATTGGACTACATCCCTGGCCCCGTAATTACCTACGGTTTTTCAGGACCATCCGCCTGTCTCATCGAGATCGCCGTTCAAAATAAAAAGGTGGAAGGCTTAATCAGTGACTCGGGTCCCTTTACTCATTTACTGCAATGTAACTACAATTTGGCAAAAGTGGAATTCGGTTTAAACAAAGCCTGGCTCCGTGCTCTATCAACTCTTGTTATGAGCCCCCTTTGGGATTTGAAACACACCGAAAAATTACTTAAAGACCTAAGCCTACTGCCGAAAGCTACTCCCTACCTCTCTTTTCAACCTATGATGGATCAGGTGGTTCCGGTTGAATATATGCAGGATGTTTTTACTCGCTCAAAGCACCAACTAAATTTAAGTGTCTGTAAAATCAATCAGGCCGGGCATCTAGAAGGTTTAAAAAAGGAACCAGATAAATACCGAAAGGCCCTTCAATCTTGGCTAAATGAAAATTTCCTCACAAAAAGATAAGTTTTAACAACTGGCCCACTCAATTGCGGATACATTAGACCAAGCTACATAGTTCTCTAGGCTTTTCAGTTATGTCCGGATCGTCTTTCTAGCAAATTTGGTTTGGCTCAATGAATTCAATTTCATGGCCAACTTTCATCCACAATTAAAGGTTCCAGTTCCTAAGGTATATTAGGCACTTACAAAGTAATGCCAATGAACAAGTAGCTCATACAGCAAAAGGGACGGTTTTTGTCTTCTTTTGTCAGAGACTAAACAGTTCTGATTTTTTAAAGTGATTTCTAAGACTTAACATACCAAGACTGTTTACAAAGTAATTTTGTATTTCTATTGAGTGACAATTAATGTCTCTTTAAGGCCTCAAATCAAAATTAGGAGGTTTAAAGCAGTGGCACTGCCTTTGCTTTATATAGAGCTAACACCCCCCAATACTCCCAATTTTTTCCATGGCCACCTTCTCCCCCCAGTAGGTGGCCAAACTTTTTTGGGGATTTGCAACTAGCTAGAATTAGCTGTTTTTTATAAATGCGATATTTTTAGCTTAGATTTAGAAATGATGTCATTTAATGATTTAGAGACTGTTCCCTTTTATCCGAAAAAACCTCAATAAATCCCTGTTTTTATTAGATGGTAGACTACTCTTACTACTCTTACTCCACTTAATTCATCTAAAACTGTAGTCTCATAGAAACAAAGCTCTTGGCTAGTTTCGCCCAAAACTAGAGGGATCATTTTCCATGAAATCAAACTACCTATAAAGCTCAAAGCGAAAATATCGCGTTCTCAAGTCCTAGAAGTCCTCCAGAAAATATCAAAATTCCAAATGAGACTTATTATAAGAATTGCCTCAAGCCAATACGTTTACAACCCGATAAAAGTAGGTGCTACAAACTCTATTTACTACAGTACTTTGCTTGGTGTGTTTCAGCTTTGCTTTTGCAAGAGTGGTATCTACTGCTATTCCATATCAGATTAAAAACTCCTGGTGGTTAAGTTCGAAAGAGGCCGCATCTATATTTAATGGATCAAAAAAGTTAAACGTCAAATTTGATAATTCGAAACCAATCGTCATAGCAATTTTAGACACTGGTATTGATTTTTCACATCCTTATTTAAAAGATCATGAATACATTCCCAAACAAGGGACTGCACATTTTAATTTTTTCACAGGAACCAATGAAGCAAAAGACTTAATAGACATTGCAGGGCACGGGACCCATGTGGCAGGTATCGTTCTAGCTACAATTCAAAAGGCAAACCCCAGGGCCAATGTAAAATTCATTTCCTTAAAAATTTTGCCAGATCCGAAACCAGAAAGGTCCTCTATGGCAGTTCCGAAAATAAGTCCAAATGTGATTCGTTACGCTAGTGGAAATATTGGTTTGTATTTAAAAGAAGCTTCTAGCTATCTTGTAAAACTTAAAAAAGAGGGTGTGAATGTATTAGCCTTAAACGCTAGTTATGGTGGTTATACTTACGATCAAAATGAAAAGGAAGCTTTAGCCTATTTATCTAGAAATGACATCTTAGTCGCAGCCGCTGCAGGAAATGATGCAAAGAAACTTACCAAAGTAGAATTTAGTTTTAAAGACGAGCATGGTAAAAGTGTAAAATGCATTGCTTTCTCCAAAGAAAAGCCTTGCCCTGCTCAAATCTTTAAAAACTTTTATCCAGCGGCTTACAATGCCGAACTTGATAACATCATTGCCGTAGGAAACGTAAACCGAAATGGGCTTTTAGGAAAATCATCTAATTTTGGGTCGAGTGTAGATATATTTGCCCCTGGAGAAGATATTGTTTCTTCTGTCCCCGGTGGAGTTTATGAAATAAAAACTGGTACCTCCATGGCAACACCGCAAGTGACTGCCAGTTTGGCTCTTTTAAAATCCGCCTATCCGAGTAAAACAAATCTTGAAATTAAGAAGATGCTTTTAGATAACTCTATTTTTAATGATTATTATGTTGATAAATCTAGTTCAGCAAGTCGATTGAACATTCCTTATCTCTTTAAAGAAAAAGCTACGAAATACTCATTAAAATCTTTAATGAAGTTAAGCCCCAAATCTTTTACCAATGATTCCGCAAAGATCACAAGAGATGTCCCTTGTATGATGTCGCCAAGTAACAAAATTCTTTGTGGGCCTGAGATTTATAACACGAAAATTATCGTTGATGGTAAGGAACAATCGATCGCCGAAGTTTTAGGGAATAAAAATATAGAACGACAGAAAGCTCTGAACCTTGGTTTGCTAGGCAAAGGGCAAATTATTGAATCTTCTCTAAATATGACGATCAAATCTATCAGTAAAAATGAAAAAATCTTTCAAATGATGTTAAAGCATGGATTTGCCTTCAGTGACCTTTACCACTCTTTAGGGAAAGAATTTTTAGACAAAAACTACGAAGCGCAGGTGATTGTACCAATATTAAGTTACTCTGAATTTGAAGAAAACTATCCTCCTGGCATAAAGGTAGATAAAGAACTATATGCAAAGTACGTTAAAGACCTAGTAAACACCCCTCCTCAGTTTTTAAATCGTTTTAAGTCGGTATACCTTCCGCGTATGGCTCCTGATTTAAAGGTTGAGCTTGGTTTAACAAAAATATTTCCACTTCCTCTTACTGAAAACTTGATTAGCTTTATAGCGAAAAACAGTTCACCGGATGCCAATGTGGTTTTAAAGCGTCTTCCTGATTCTTTTGTGAAAAAATCTAAAGATAAAGAACTTATTTTGAAAGTAAAAGAATTGAAAAAAAATAGCCCTGTCATTGCTTTGACGAAAAAGGACTTAAAGTATCTTGATGGATTTAATCAGATTGATTCCAAGGCCGATGGCATAATTAGCTCTCGATTAAGTTCCTCGGGCTATCGACCTATGAGTCAAGAATCCTTTGAAGGGATAAAAAAGGCTTTTAAAGCAGCGATTCCTATCGACAAAGTTTCAGGAGTAGAATTAAAAGATTCAAATATTAGTAATGCGCTTGCCTTGCCAAATAAAATTATATCTAGACTAGATATCATGGAAAGTGCTCTATTGGCAGCGAGTCTCAGTAACCAAAAGAAAATAGCGACACGTATTGCTAAAAGTGCGCCTATTTCGAAGGTTGGTAAAAAGATTTTATACCAGTCTGTAAAAGAGAACGCACTAGTCTTGAATAAAGATAAAAATCTTCAATTAGACCCGACAAAAATTAATGCTAATATTATAAGACTAGGGGCGACAGCTTTAGCTCGACTCAGTAAAAAGGATCAAGAGTTTTTTAGTATAATTATAAAGCGTAGTTTGGATGGGAACACAGCGCAGAAAAGGGGCTTGGCATCAGATAGGGACCTTATACTAATGCAAGTAGAAAGTAAGACTAAAGTTACTTTGAACCCACAAAAGCAAGTTGTGTCGCAAGGTGGCCAAGGTAAAGATAAAGAAAATTTCAAAGCAAATATTGTTCATAAACTTGTTGATGCTCAAGACTTCCAAATCGCGGAATATAATAAAATGTTCAGTGAAACTAG
>JAYZXX010000297.1:0-3732 GCA_036140815.1 Bdellovibrionota bacterium
AATTTTAGATTTTGTTTTTCATCACTGGAATTTTCCTCCGAATTATTTTCCATAGACTTCACCGATGCGCTTATGGAAAGAACTTATCATATTGGGCAAATTAACATTCACCAATGCCTTGGTGATAGGGCCTGGAACAAACAAACCAAATTTTGCCTCTACATTATAAGTAGCGCGACACTTCCCTGCTTCATCTTCTAATTTCCATGAACCGTTGTTTACTTTAAACACATCACCACTTGCAAATTCCCATTTCAGACCTTTGTTTGGATCAAGATCCACCCAAATGCTGTAACTAAATTTTTTAATTACATTTACAGAGTACTCAACCAACTTACGATTACCTTGGTCTTCCACAACACGACATTCGCTTACTTCCGCTAAAAACTCAGGGTACTTCTCAAAATCAGAAACGATTTCATAAAATTCTTCTACCGTGCAATTAAAAACTTCTGTTGTACTTGCGCTTGCCACAAGGCCTCCTCTTTATCAAAACTTGCCTAGGCCATTCTAATCGTTATACCATTGTGAATCTAGTAATCAGTGTCCCAGGCTAACGCCTCGCACCAACCAAGAGAGAATCAAATGAAATTATTCCTAAGCCTATTCGCCATAAGTATTATCAGCTCATTTTCTTACGCTCAAGACTTAGAAAAACTTTTTGAAGAAAAAAAGCCTGCTGTGGCATTGATTTACTCTGGTGGAGGTGTTTGCTCTGGAAGTTTAATAGAAGCAGAAATTACACTTACAGCAGCGCATTGTGTAGATAGACTTTATACACCATATGTTGTTTATGGAAAAACAGAATATAAGTCTGCAATCGTAGCCATGGACCGTGATTTGGATTTAGCTCTAATCCGTCATTTGCCAGTTAAAGACGTAAAACCAGTACCTATAAAAAAGGCCAAAGAAAAATTAAAACAGGGACAAAAGTTAGCCACCATTGGACACCCACTGACACCGAAACCTTTTGCAAACCCTCCATTTAGCACCGAATTTTCTTACCTGATGTCACAAGGAATTTTATCTGGAAAAAATTCCTATGATCTAATCACTGATATGTCACTAAGCCCAGGGAATTCTGGTGGACCAATCTTTGACGAAAAGGGTGAGCAAGTTGGAGTGGTTTCAAGAAAAAGGATTGATATGGGAGTAGGAAATATCGGAGTGGGTGCTCACCATGAATCCATCCATAGCTTTCTAAAAGACAGTAAAAAAGATTTTGTTCTTCCTTGGTTTTTTGCTAAAACTAGCGGTTTTGGGAATATTACTTACAACACATTGAGTGCAGATCTAGCACCACAGGGCATAGATAGCTACGGCCTGTGGACTTTTGATATTGGTTTAAACTTTTTCCAGCGCCTAGACAGCTATTGGAAAATCCCCTTGCACAAACCTGAAAATTTAGATGACTTTTATGAATTTCGTATGGCCTATCACCTCCGCTTTGAAATGGCCAATCATACCTATCTTTTACTAAGTCCAATTTATGGCTGGGCAAGACTCAATGAAGAACAAAGTAATTCTTTGGGCGTACAAATTTCCCATAGCGCTTTGCCACTAAGTCTACGCTATGTAAGCTACGATAAAACAGAGGCCTTGGGTGATATTTATTCTTGGGAATTTTCACTAGGCAGCAGCTTCTAAACAAAAAAAGCCTCCGGCGAAGAACGGAGGCTCTTGGGAATTCTTAGGATCCTTTCTTTCAGTCTTACAGCCATGCAAATCTGAACAGACTCAATACTTTTTTAAATCATTGCTTCAAAAAACTAAGATTTAAAAAACTTTGTAGCAATCGTCGCCGCAGCTAAGTTCTTAACTAAGTCTCCTGCTAAAAATGGAAATAGTCCTAAAAACAACAACTCATTATTTGGAACAAAAAAGCTAAGGCCTAATAATCCAAATGTAAAAACACAGGCACTTCCTGCGTAAGTGGCTGTTAAGGCCTTTGAAAAAGATTTATTAAATCCACGATCGGACAAACCTCCTACAACGAAACTAGCCACTAACATTCCGGCTAAATATCCAACAGTAGGCCCCAAAAGTCCGACTTGAAATCCGGCGAAAATAGGAGCTCCTGCAAATCCTAGGGCTATATAGGAAGCCACACTTCCTACTGCTAGTTTTCTTCCTAAAATCAACGAAAGTAGAGCAACACCAAATGTTTGGCCCGTCACTGGCACCGGTGAAAGAGGAAGGTAAAATTTAATCTGTGCTAAAGCAGTCAATGCGAAAACACCTAGAACTAGTTTGGTGATTTGAGCACTAATATCTTGAGACTGTGCTAGTGTTTTAATACTCATATATTCTCCTTCATTTATCCAAAGCGAAATAAACAAATAGGCCTGGGATTGTTTTAGGCTGACATCCTAAAAAAATTCCCTCGTCTTGTCATCCTATGATTTCCCTAATATGCATTGTTTTTAATCAGAACTGAGGCTCAAGCGCCCTATTCCTCGCGTCAATCCTTACTCCTTTTTTGCTGAAATACTCCTACTGACTTAAATTTATGCTAAGCTTTTAAATAGCAATGGATTGCGGCTTATCTGTGGGGGGAAGCTTTTGAGAAAATTTATTTTTTCCACTCTGTTTATTCTAATTTCAATCAAACCAGTCATCGCGAAAGAGGTCCGTGTTCGTCTTATTAGCGACAAGCATAGGATTTCATTAAAACTAGAGGCTGCCAAAGTCACCTGGTGTACAAGCCCTGCGAATTGCCAAAGTAAAAACTTTAGTGGAGATTTTAAGCTAGAAAAACAAAACACGGTCTTTGCTTTTTTAAATACTAGCACCACTAAGGCTGACAAAATCTATATTACAGCTAGCTCAATCATTGATGCTAAAGGAAACCGAGTTCCTAATGATATTGAAATTTTACTAGGAAAAAAGTTAGATTTAATCGCCAGAATGGATTTAGAAAAATACCTTCTAGGGGTTTTACCCAGTGAAATGCCTGCCTCATGGCCATTAGAAAGCTTGAAAGCTCAAGCCATTGCCAGCCGCACTTACGTTCTTTACCAAATCGAAGAAAATAAAAACAAAGACTTTGATGTGGAATCTACGGTAATGGATCAGGTTTTTAAACATAAAAGACTTCCGAGGGCATACAGCTTAAAAATGAACAAAGTCCTTCAGGAAACTAAAAACCTTATGCTTGCACAAAACACCAAACCTATTAAAGCTTTTTTTCATTCTCACTGTGGTGGGCACACTGAAATGGCCGCCAATGTTTGGCCAGGTGCCAATGGTTTTGAAACCGTCAGTGACCCTTATTGTAGTAATCCAGCGCACAACTTGAAGTGGAATCAACTACAAAGCTTCTCTGCGATTGAGAATGCTTATAAAAAACAGCATCCTGAAGAAAATCTAAAAAGATTGGTCTCTGTCATGAAAGGGGCACAAAATCTAAGTGGCCGAGTTGAAAACGTATTTCTATTTTTTGAAAATGATAAGGTAAGAAAATGGGATGCCGTTGATTTAAGAGCGGCCCTCGGTTATTCGAAAATTAAGTCTACAAGCTTCACTATGCAATTAAGGGACAAGGCCGTTTATTTTAGTGGCAAGGGCTACGGCCATGGGGTAGGTCTTTGTCAACATGGAGCAAAAAACATGGCCAAGCTTGGTAAGTCTTTCCGAGAAATTCTAAAACACTACTACCCTTCTACTAAAATTTTAAGTATGAATGAAAATACGAGTAAAGAGCTTACTGCAAAAGTAAGTAAGTAAGTAAGT
>JAYZXX010000298.1:0-11657 GCA_036140815.1 Bdellovibrionota bacterium
GAAAAAAATGACCTGTCAAAGAATAGGCCTGTGCTTGTTACAGGTGCTAGTGGAGGAGTTGGGAGTTTTTCAGTAAGCTTATTGGCAACCGCTGGTTATGAAGTAATAGCAGTAAGTTCGAAGGAAGATAAAAAGGAATATTTGAAAGCATTAGGGGCTAGTAAGGTCTGTAGTTTTTATGATTTAGAAATTGCGGAGAAGTACTCACCCCTTGGAAAAGCCTTATATTCTGGCGCTGTGGATAATTTGGGAGGGGAGTATTTAACGAAATTACTTTCTCATATAGATCTGTTTGGAAGTGTTGCCTCAGTTGGCCTAGCAAGTCAGGCCTTTTTTAATTCCTCTGTCATGCCACATATATTACGCGGAGTAAATTTACTAGGAATTAGTAGTGCAAATAGTCCAATGGATTTGAGAAGAAAGCTTTGGAAAAGTATGTTTGAAGATCAAAACTTTATGAACTCTTTAAATAAGGTGCAGCGAAATCTGATAGGACTTGATGAACTTCCTGCTATTTGCCAAAATATTTTAGATGGAAAACATACCGGGCGTAGTGTGCTTAAGTTGGCGGATTGATTTTAGACAGATTTTCGTCCCTTTTTCAGTTTTGTGTAATTACCTATAAACAGGTTTAAATTTATTTGTAGATTTAATAGGCTTTGCCAAGGCTTTTAATAAAGAAATTAGGCTTAAAAAGAAGTCCGGATTCACTGGAAAGTTTTTCTCGGAGGACGCGTACCTCCATGTACTCGCCGGTTTCGACCGCTGTACTACATTGCTAATATAGTAACTGAGAACTTCTTTGTTGGTTTAGCGACCTTTAGTAAGTATTCTTAGCTGATCGATCGCTTGTTGCAAACCGGAGGTCCTTCGGGAAAAACTTTCCAGTGAATCCTATTGCCACCATTAAGATTTTTCTGAACACTTTTTTGAGAAAGAGCCCAGATTTTCATGGGTGTGTCTTTTTGAGATAAAACTACATATTGCATTGCTAAACTCCGATAAGCTTTTATGTCTAATGCAAAGAAATCAAAAGTATCAGAATTTGGTGTAACTCATGCTTTGGAAGCCCTTGCTGGGCTTGATCCTGAGCATAGAGAAAGACTTTTAAAGCAAATTGCCGCTTCAGATCCAGAGGTAGCAGAAGAGCTCGAGAGGCGAATGTTCCAATTTGAAGATTTGGCATTTGCTAGTACCTTAACTTTATCAAATTTTTTAAAAGAGGTCGCAGATCAAAAACTTTGTCTTGCTCTTCGTGGTATGAATGATGATTTCCTGAAAAAAATCTTCTCTGTTTTTTCATCAAGGAAACAAGATATGCTAAAAGAAGAAATGCAAATGATGGGTCCTCAGCCTTTGAGCAAAGTGAATGAAGCTAGGTCTGAAATTATGGGGAAAGCGAAGGCATGGCTCAATGATGGAAAGCTTGTATTAGAGAATTCTGAACAAATGGTATAAAAAAAGACAAGCCCTTAAGCTTGTCTTTTTTGTTTTCTTATTTAGTACTTTTGAAATGTATTTTCAGTAGAGAAGAAATTGTACAAAGATTCGATATTCTTAATGATCGCTATTCTTGCGATTGTATTTTGTTTGGTATTGGTGCTAGTAGCATCATGTTCTAGGTCTGCCACAATTTCAAAACGCACATTTGGATTATCAAAGGCCATTTGGTGGTAGGCTCTTCTTTCTGTACGGTTTACTTGCCAATCACGTTCACCAATAAATATGAGTGTTCTTGCACCACCAAAGGCAGCTTGACCTTCTTTTAGTTTCCACCATTGTTCTTGCATTAAAATTTTATCGGCCCATTTCAACCAAGCCCAGTCCAATACTAAATTACTATCAGACTTATCATGTTCTTTCATGCTTTCAGTGTTTTTCTTTATATTGTCAGAGCTAGTTAAGCCCAGGGCAACTAAGGTTAGCTTGTCGATCAAGCCGGGGTTTCTGTGGGAAATGGCAGCTAAGGTAGTGGATCCATAACTTCTTCCATGACCAGCTATCACGATATTGGGGTTGATTCTTTTTACTTCTTTAAGATGCTCTGTAATTGGTCTGGTGTAAATCTTCATGTTTTTTACTCTTTCATGAGGAGTGCCACCAAATGTACTACCAATTAAAGGAAGAATTTCTATATATACATCTTCAAGAGCAAAGCCATGTTTTGCAATTTCTTCTTGAGCAAGGCTTTTAGCTTTTTCAGGGGGAATGTAACCTGAGTAGTTTTCGTACTGATGTAGCATAGAGGTTGGGTTTGAATAATCTGCTCCCACACCATGTACAAGCACTATATATATTTTTGCTTTTTTAATTTTTTCGATACGGTCGCCTTGTTGGCGAATGTAAACGGCCCCACGGTCCGTTTCCATAAAATCATAAACCAGGTCATAAGACTTTGTCTCTTGTTTGCCATTTAAATTTTCTGTGATGATAACTTGATTGCCCGGAATTGCATTGGGATCTTTGGGGTGAAACTCTGCCGAGATATTACAAAATACGTTGGCGTAGGCTAGGTTTTGGAAAGAAAGAATGAGAATCAGACTGCAGAGTATTGCTTTAAATAAGCTTTTAATATGTTCTTCCATAGTGATGCTTCCTTTGGGGGTTAGGAATGGTTTTATTTAAGAGAGTAATATCCTTCCTGAATAAAGGATTGTCATGCAAAGCTTTTAGTAAAGTTCTAAATCGGTAATATCTTTACGAAATTGGGGTTTTCGATAAGGAATGCTAATGCTCCTGATCACAATCTGTTTCTTTGTCTAATAAAAATCTAAAAAACGGAAGACTTTGTAGATAGGTTTTGAAGTTAGGGATGACGTGATTTTAGGCAAAACCCAGTTTTTTCAAAATAGTTTT
Organism: Bdellovibrionota bacterium; assembly: GCA_036140815.1. GTDB lineage: Bacteria > Bdellovibrionota > Bdellovibrionia > Bdellovibrionales > UBA840 > UBA6502. The sequence continues at coordinate 2,857 of JAYZXX010000298.1, forward strand.
AAATCTAGGCAAAGCTGTTTCACTTCTTTGCGAAATCTTTATAATGAGATATGCTCGGGTATGGCTAAAAAAGACAATTTTTCTCAAGACTACATTACGACCGAGGGAATCCCTGAGATTACTTCTCGTCAGGTTTTCGCAGCAAAAGATAATACCAATTTAATTGATGTTCGCACCCAAGAAGAGTGGAGTGGTGAGCTTGGGATTATTGCTGGTTCAGAACTGGTAAGTTTAGGACCGGATCTGGAATCTTATATAGATAGTTTAGACAAAGAAGATGAATATGTGATTGTTTGTAGAAGTGGTCGACGATCTGCTTCTGTGGTCTATTATATGCAGGAAAAAGGCTTCACCAAAGCCTATAATCTTCAAGGTGGTATGATCGCCTGGAATGAAGAGGGCTTAGAAACAGCTTCTAAGCCCTGAATTGTCTCTGAGAAATTAGACCTGTTATTTCTAAATAACTGAATTTTGAATTCACTCATAGAATGATCCTCTGGGAGCTATAGGGCAAATTAAATTTTTTTGGCTGAATTTCTGTGGGTTTACCAAAGAAATGAAATAGGCCGGTAGGCTTAACTAAAAATTACGATCTAAACCATCCCAGCATTGACTGTATTTGTTGTCCTTAAAACTAGCTTCCATGGCTTGTTTCGTTGGATTAAATATATGATGCCCCTCTAGCATAAAAGCCATAGTATCTGCTAGAAATTGAGGTTTTAATGCAGCTTCACTAGCCTTATCAAATACCAATTTCTCAGGTCCATGCGGACTCATGCAAGAGTGTAGACTAGAGCCACCTGGTAAGAAGCCTTCTTCTTTCGCGTCGTAGGTGCCTTGGATTAGCCCCATATATTCATTCATTAAATTTCTATGATAGTAGGGTGGACGGAAAGTGTTTTCAGCCACCATCCAACGAGGGGGAAATATGACAAAGTCCATATTTGCTTTTCCATGAATGGCACTTGGTGAGCTAAGAACGGTAAATATGCTTGGATCAGGGTGGTCGAAGCTAACGCTATTAATGGTGTTAAACTTTCTTAAATCATATTTATAAGGAAGGTAGTTGCCATGCCAGGCTACACAATCTAAGGGACTATCTGCAAGATTGTTTTCCCAAAATCTTCCCTGGAATTTACGAGTCAATTTACATTCACCCTTATTTTCTTCAAAGGCGGCTGGAGATGTTTCGAAATCTCTAGGGTTGGCAAGGCCTGAACTGCCGATGGGGCCAAGCTCAGGCAGACTGAATGGCATACCAAAGTTTTCAAAGAAATATCCTTTTGCTTCGAGATTTTCCGTTTTTAAATCAATTTTAAACTTCATCCCTCTGGGGATAACAATGATCTCTAGAGGGGAGATATTAAATTTTCCAGTTTCAGTATGAATGATCAATGTTTCTTTCTGCGGGATGAGTAAAATTTCGCTATCCGCACTGTAGAAATATTCATTTTTCATACTTTGGTTAAAGCTATAGTGATGAATGGCTCCACCACTTTCAGAAACACTTCCACTGGCTACCATTGTGAAAATAGAATCTAAAAAATTAGTGTTTTTAGGCGAGTCGGGCATTGGCATCCAGCGAAGTTGCTCAGGAGTGTTATGCTCGGGGCCTACGCTGGATTGAAATTTGGGGTAGTACACTTCTTTTAAAGAAGAGCCGCTTACGCTAGGGCGTAATTTATAGAGCCAAACTTTTTTATTATGATGTCTCTCTTGGGTGAATGCACTTCCGGTTAGGAGTTCTGCGTATAGTCCGCCTTTTACTTTTTGTGGAGAATTTTGCCCTTTTGGTAAGTGTCCAGGAATAGCTTCAGATTCAAAGTGATTTCCAAATCCAGTCATTTTTAGCTCAGACATTCTTCCCCCTCTGATAAAATTTAGCGATCAAATTTATTTTCCGCAAATCAGATTAGGCATTTGAGTTTGTTTTGGCTAGGTTTTTTATAGAACTGCTTGGTTTCTCTGCTTTGAATTTTAGAGCTAAACTAGGTGCCCTCTTCCCCCCAGAATTGGGCACCCAGCTATAAAATAAGACTTTTGATTTCCCTCATCAGCCCCCCTCTGGGCTAATGTGAGTATGTTATAAGGGAGAAATTGGGGAAATGAAAATGATCATTTTTTCGTTTAGATATTAGCTAAAATTATATTGATGTTTTTTTGAACTTATTAAAGCTGTTTAATTGAATGTGAAATGATAAACGCCAACATATTCTTATAGTATTACTTTAAGTCTAGTAGTTCATTGCGATTTTTAATTTAATTATTTGGGCCCTTTAATTGCGGATACACTCCGTTTAAGACAGTGAATTTACTAAATAAACAGTAAGTCATATGAAGTCTAATTTGTAGCGTGCTGAATTCCCTAGAAAAATTTAGGTTCAATAGGTATTTATCCGCAATTAAAGGGGCCAGTTTAAAAGTTTAAATTAAGTGTGTGGCCAAGTTAATTGGGTTTAGCTGCTTTTCGAGACTGGTGTTAAATAGATTTTCCGGGGTGCATTATGAAACTGCTGGTATCATTTCACCTGTAATAAGTACATATCTAAATACTTGGAATTGATCCCATTACGTTCTAGCATAATTATATTGGATCTAGGGGATTGGTACGGGCTTTGCTCTTATATAGGCTGAGACTCTAAAAGGAGGTCAAAATGACACTTAAACGAATGTCTTTTCTAGTTTTTTTTATGGCTCTATTTTCTATTTTGGTCCTAACTCAAAACCAAACTAAAAAATCAATTGTTCTCCAAGATGGTGGCCAAAGCATTCAGAATGATCTTAGTTGTGTACCTTGTACGCCTCGATAATTTTTAGTTTTTAATTTTAAGGTTAAAAAAAAAGACAAGCCAAGGTGGCTTGTCTTTTTGTTTTTGTGAATGGAATTCCTTAGAAAGGAACTTCTTCATTGCTATCAAAGAAAGGCTCAGGAGCAAAATCTTGTGAGAAGTCTTTTGAGTCATTAGAGCTACTGCTAGATGTAGTTGCGTTACCGCCACCTAAAAATTGAACGTTGTTTGCAACGATTTCTGTAGTGTATTTCTTTTCGCCTTGTGGTGTTTCCCAAGAGCGAGTTTGCAGTTTTCCTTCAACATAAACCTGACGACCCTTTGCAAGGTATTTTGCTGCGTTTTCACCTTGTCGTCCCCACACTACGATTCTATGCCACTCGGTTCTTTCTTGGCGTTGTCCTTCTTTGTCTGTCCAGTTTTCGCTTGTAGCCACGTTTAGAGTGCAAACTGCTTGTCCGCTTCCTGTTTGACGAAGTTCAGGTTCTTGTCCAAGTCTACCGATGATCATTACTTTGTTAATTCCTGCCATATTATTCTCCTTGTTTATTACCAAAAAGCGGTAGCTGTTAAAAAGGCAAGCTTTCCGTTAGCTTTTTGGGGCTGTTGTATATTTATATCAGATATCTAAGGAGGATTGGCAACAAGATTGAATAAGTCTTTGTTGCTTAAGCCTCAGTGCAGCACCAGAATACGGAAATGTTCTTAAAGCAGGCATTTGTTTGATCGCAGGTCTATAAAAGAGCTTTAAGCTCGGATTAGTTTGCTGTGCTTTTAAGCTCATTTAGCCTTTGATCTTTTTCTAACCAAATTTGATTTAACCAATTTTGAAATTCCTTGCGGTACTTAGAATCATTTAGGTAACTCAATTTTCCAAAGTGCTCTGGGATTTTTCTTTCTTTTAGTTCGATCACAACTTTTTTAATTTCTCCGTTCATAAATTTAACAATATGAGGGGAGCCATTTGGATAAAAAATATTTACATCAACAAGGCTTCGAATATTGCCTTCAAAAGACTCTAGCGCAAAAGCTGTTCCTCCAGCTTTTGGTTTAAGTAGATTTGAAAAGACAGGCTTTTGTTTTTCATGTTTTTCTTTGGTTAATCTAGTTCCTTCAGGGAAATTGATTAGACTGAAGGGGATTTTCGCAAACTTATGGCAGGAGCGAATGGTGGATTCTAGGTCTTTACCTTTTTTGTCTGGATGCTTTTCTAGGTAGTCTTTAGAATAGCGATTCATGAATGGAAAATCTAAGGCCCAAAACGCCTGACCTAAAAAAGGTAGCCAGATCAGTTGTTTTTTTAGGAAAAAACGCAAAAAAGGTGCTTTGTTATGGAAGCTTTTTTGTAAAAGTAAAATGTCGGTCCATGACTGATGGTTGGCAATTACTAAGTACTGCCCTTCTTCACTAACATTTCCCGTCCAACGAACTTCAACTTTTACTCCAGCGATATTGTCGATCATGAAATTGTTAACAGCAATCCAGCGTTTGGAGCAAAACAAAATGATCTTTGAACAAGTTTGTCTTAATTTTCCTCCAGGCATAATTATTTTTAGGGCAGTAAATAAAAACAAGATGAGACACCAAAAAACGGTATTTAAAACTGTAAGGCTAAAGGTGATAATAAATTTCACGATCAATACTCTTTGTTAATGTTTACTTAGTAAGTATATCTTCAAAGTGAAACATTGCAAACAAAGAGCCTTGGGGGAGAAAGCAGGGCTTTTTAAAATAAAAAAAGAATAAACTCTGCCTTAAAACTGAGCTGTTATTTTTACTGCATTTTAGGCTGACGTCGGAAATCTAAACCCGAAAGTTTCATAGAGTAAATGTTTCTGTTACCAGAAGGTCTTTTGTATTGCTCTAAGAAGCCAAGGTAGAGGCCAAAGTCTTTTTCAAACTCTGGGCCAGCGTTGATTTCAATTTCCACTTCATAGGCGCCAGGACGTGGCATAGGCCCTCTTGGTCCGGCCTGAATTCTGAGGTCTAAGTTTCCCTTTACTGTAATTTGAACAGCTTCATCGCTCCCGCCAATTTGTAGATTGGATATTTTCAGTTTGTTGTTTTTTAAATTTCCTTTAAATACAGCTCTTTTTAAATTTAAAGGTGGTAAACTGATGTCACCCATAACCCCAGTGTTAATGTTTCCACCGCTTAGTTTAAAAGGTGAGATATTGAGGTCTAAATTTAAATCTGGTTCATCAACAAAGCTAGGGTCGATAACACCATTTAAATCTAGGTCTAATTCACCATTCACTTTTATGGGAATATTAATTTCTTTTAAAATGGAGCCTACTAATATTTTGCTCGCTTCAATGTCTATTCCATGTTTTAGCATGCCTTTGGAGTTATCTTCTTCACCTTTTGTATTAATTAGGAGATCCCCGCCATATAAGCCTTGTGCGCCAATTCTTACACCAGGCTTGAAAGCTAATAGTCCACTGATACTAGGACTTACATTTAAATTATCCATAGTGAGTTCAGGGAGCATTGTGCCTTTCACGCTAACATCTTGAAAGTCTAATCCAAGAGAAGGGATGAACTGAAAGCCCATATCTTTAAATTGCAGGATAACTTGATTTGCAGTTAATTTTGCTACTTGGCTGGTCACAAGATTACTTAACTCACTGTAAGGAAACATCGCCACGGTAAAGATGATGAAGCTAGGTAAAACAGATAGAGCAAAAACCTTGAGGTAATAACGTATTTTTTCTTTCATAGCTTATTCCCTTATTTCCTTCTGCGAGAGCGACGGCTTCCCTTAGCTTCTTCCTTAGGGGCTTCTTCAAAATTTAAATTAAATCCTCTGATCTCAAAATTAAGATTAAAAAAACCGGCTTCAGAGCCTTCAGGATTCATCTGTAGATGAGTGATTTTCGCAGGGCGAGATTGTCTTTGTGCTTTGTAAAGCAGGCTTGTGATTTGTTTTATATTTAATTTTTTAAGGCTAACCCTAACCCCAGTAATTTCAGCTGATTTTGGAACGGACTTAAACTGGCCCGTATTTTCCTCTGAGAAGCTTTGAGTGCTAGCAATTTGGTCTTCGGCGATACCTTCACTGAGAATCATTGATTTGATACTGTTACTAAGACTAGAGCTTGCAGGAGCACTCGGTGGATTTGGAATGGCACTCATTTGGTCAGAAACTTTTCTTAAAGAGGCCAATGTACTTTTAGTGGATTCATATTTATCAATTTTAGAGGAGGCCTCGCTAAGAGAGCCAAGGGGTATACTTAAAACAATATATATCACTAATAGCCCCCCGGAAATCAGTACAATTTTCTGATTTCTGGGTGGAAGATCATCATAACGTTCTTTGATTTGGTTATAGGCTGGAGTGTCTTGGATTCTTTCTTTGTAGGCATTAAGTTGCTCAAAAAACTGTTCTTTTATATCATCCAAATTCATTACATGGCCTCCATGCGATTTACTTTCAGTGTATAGGCGAAGCTTAACTTTCCAGGTTTTGCACTTAAGTTAGATCTTGTTTTTTGGTAGCCAGAATAGGAAATGGCTCTAAGACTATTTTCAAGGAGTTTAATTTCATTTTGATCACGTACATAGCCCTCAAGTTTTAAATCCTCATTTTCTAGTTCGATAACGCTAAGGTCTAGCTTGATTTGTTGCGAGCTAGGTAGGGCAGTACTGAGCTTTGCAACAACATCCAAAGCAGAACTCATGTTTTTGATTTCTAACATCTTTTTTTTGTCGCGACTAAGCGCCTTAGACTTTTTGATGTAGCGTTTAATTCCAGAAAGCCTAGCATCTCTACCACGAAGACCAATTGACTTAGCCTCCGAACTAAGACTGGAATTTGCTTTACTAACTAGCTTTCCTGCAAAGTAGTTTTTTAGAGGAGCGTAGATGAAAAGACAAACCAAGGCAGCTACTCCCATTTGAATGGCAGTTCCCCATTTTTCATAAACTTGTTTCCAAAGTTGTGACTGTTTACCAAGTTCTCCTTGACGAAAATTGATGGCAGGATTTCTGTTTTGCTTGATGCCCTCGATAGCCAAACCGACAGCAAGGGAGCCAGAATATTCAAAGTTTTTGTCTACTTCCACATCTACCTGAGTATGTCTTAGTGAATGAGTGTAGGGATTCACTGCTACCTCAAAGTTCTGAGTAAAGAAAGGCCCGATATTAATTAGATTTGCAACTCCACCAGTAACAAACATCGAATCAAGCTCATAATGAAAATCGGAATACATACTTAATAAGAACCTTTTAAGCTCCTGAATCATGGGCTTCAAGCTATTTGAAATGGTATCTGAGAAAAAGACCTGATCCTTTGAAGCGCCCTTTTTATTGGTAAGTAGAAAGGCCTTTTCCCTTACCGTTTTAATGGCCTCGGGATAGCTTAGGGAATATTTATCCATAACAGCTCTTACTATGTCTTTTCCGCCAAAGGCTATGCTATGGGTCGCCACTAGGGTCGAATTTGAGTACGCGGTTATTAATGTTTTAGAGTGACCAATGTTTAAAAGTAATTTTACGTCATTTAAAACTTTTTTATCAAAGAGTTGTTCTTCGTCTTCCTCTGAGATTTCATCGTCTGAATCTGCCGCATTTGCTTTTGCTGGCTTATCAGTAATGGGCTTCCACCATTCTTCGATAAGATTTGTCATGGCAGAAGCTTCCATGCTTATTATATCTGGATCAATACCAGCTTCTTCACAAAGATGCAGAATTTGCCTTACATGTTCATGGGGTGTGGCCAAGGCTAGAACTTCAGAGTTGTTCGCGTGTTGACCTAGAATTTTTGCATCGAAAATTGCTTCGTCTTGGTCATAGGGAATATCGTCTTCTAACTCGAAGGCAATGCTTTTAATGACTTTTGCTCTTCCTTTAAAAGGAAATAGCTTGAAGCGTGAACAAATAGAGGCTTGAGGAAGAGCGAGACAGTACTTCGTCGTGGCGGGGTCGAAGCTTGCGGACAACCTTCTTAAAACATCAAGTGTATGGATGTAAGGGTCATGAGTTAAGTCAGTGGAAAACATGGATTCGAAATAATCCCGAACAATGTAGCCGCTGCGAGTGCTCTCGATCACTGCAATTTTGATAGAGTAGCGACCGATATCAATCCCAATACTGCGCATAATCCTTCCTTGGTAAATGGCCTTGTCTTTAGTATAAAAGTAAATGCGATAGGATTCAAGAGCACAGTGTTTTTAGTGGCTTAGCAAAGATTCGGCTTTAGTCAATGGTCTAGGTAATATAGCTCTTTCTCTAATTTTCTTGCCAGAAAACGAGCCTTGGTTTTTCTTGTTTTACGGATTTTTGCTGGTTGTTATTGCTTTGCTGATTGTTGGTCTGATTGTTGTTTTGGTTGTTCGTATTATTATTTGTATCATTGTTGTTGGTATTTTCATTGTTGTTGGCTTGTTTTTCATTTGCCTCTTCTACGAGGGTGGTTTCCAAAGTTTTGGTGATCTGATCAATGTCGTAGGTAATTGCAGTTATACTAGAAACATAAGATTTGTATTCGGAAGTGACTTCAATGCGGAAAGCGGTTTCTTCGTTAAAAACCAGCGGGATTTTGTCTGGATTAAAACTACTAGTGTCTACATCTCGTGAGATAAAAGATTCGAAATCCTTTTCGTCAGCAAAAGGGCCTTCCTCAGGATTGTTGATTCGGTTTTTAATTTCCTTGGCCAATTCATCGGTGATTTGGGGATCAATGGATTTTAACACATCGGTGCTTGCGGCGTTGACGTTAATCGCTCGAATCCCATACAAAGTTAGGTTAGGGGCAAGGTATTCATATAAAACCGAATCCATACCGGGAATCAGGTAAAGCTCATCCATGGTACGAAACATTCTGTTGGGAGGAAGGGGAGAGTCTAGTGTGCTTTCTCGGTAGTAAGCTCCCTCGCCGCCTCCTAAAAGACTTTCGTCATTCTTATCAACATAATCCACCATATGAGAAACGATTTCTTCTGGCACCAAATTACGATTGTCTCTGGCCCAGTCATCATCTTGATCCAAACGGTTTTTAATCAATTGCTCAAT
>JAYZXX010000299.1:0-30727 GCA_036140815.1 Bdellovibrionota bacterium
ATATTATTTTTCATGAATTTTGTCATGCCTTGTACGAAGGTCAAAGTAGAAAAGTAAAAAAAGAAATTGAAGACTTTTATTTCAATTCCAGTCATCCTCACGCGAGTTTTACCTATACGTATTTAAATGAGATTTTGGCTACATCGCTTGGGAATGGTTGGTATGGGCAAGTATTAGACCCTAAAAATAAAGAGCGTTCCTGGTACTCTGTTGAATATATTGATAAAATGGCCAAAGCAATTTACCCAACTGTATTAAGGTATTTGCAAAAATCCAAAGCCATAGATCGTGCTTTTATGTTAAAGACGATTGAAATGGCAGAGAGGACTTTCCCTACAGCACCTTTTGAAGTGGACGCAAACTTTTTAGCTTTGAAAATATTAAGCTTAGATTCACGCTTTGATCGGAAAGCATTTGCTGGCTTGTTGCACTCTAACTTTAGGGTGCAATCCATGCGTTGGTCAGTGCCGGCAAGAATCGAGGATTTTTACGAAATTGAAAAGCCAGGGACTCAATCTGTGATACTTCTTGGGAGAAATAAGCAGGAGAGTATCAAGAGATTAGCTAAGCTTCTTAGTAGTGAAAATTTAGAAGAAGTTAATAGAAAAGAAAACTTCTTAGCCGTTTTTAGGTCAAAAGGAAAATATGTATTTTGGATAGAATCTAGAGAGCCTACAGCTATTTCGAAGGCCTTTCAAAAATTGAAATCTTTAAAAATATTACCGAAGGATTTTACGGTCTACTCTTTATACGAGTAGACCCTTGCTTTAGTTAGATATCTAAGTGGTTTAAATCATCAGCTGTTAACTTCAGTCGAGACGCACTTAAAACCTCTCTTAACTGCTCACTGCTGGTAGCACTAACAATGGGAGCATAGACGCTATTTTGATGTAGTAACCAAGCAATAGCAACTGTGGACAATTTTGCATTTTTTTCTTTTGCCACTTGGTCCATGGCCTCTAATAATTTAAATCCTTTTTCATTCAAATAATTGGCTACGATTCTAGATCCTCTTTGGCTTTTGTTGGCGTCTTCTTTGGAGCGATATTTTCCAGTTAAGAAGCCTCTAGCCAAGGAGAAATAGGTGATAACATCAATGTGGTTTTCTTTACAAAACTCAGCATATCCGGCTTCGAAAGATTCGCGATTGTATAGATTGTATTCCGGTTGATAGACTTGAAAAGAATCTAGTTTTGTTTCCTGAGCCATTCTCATAGACTCTTTTAAACCAATGAGTGAGTAATTAGAAGCACCAACTGCCAAAGCTCTTCCAGATTTTTTAATGTGGGTAAATGCCTCAAGGCTTTCTTCAATGGGGGTAGCTGTATCTTCTTGATGGGCTAGGTAGACATCCACATAGTCAGTCTGGAGTCGTGATAAAGACTCGTCAATGGCGTTTAAAATATAGTCTTTAGAAAGGCCACTTTTTCCTTCTACTTCCATGCCAACTTTTGTAATTAAGCGAATGTGTTCGCGATTGCCACGCTCTTTCATCCATTTTCCGATGATACGTTCTGATTCGCCACCTTTATTTCCTGGCACCCATGTAGAGTACATATTGGCGGTGTCTATCCCGCAGTAGCCCAGTTCATATAATTCGTCTAGCATTTTGAAGGATTGCTTCTCATCTAAGGTCCATCCAAATACATTGGCTCCAAATATAATTTTAGGAAATTTAAGTTCGTTTAAAATAGACATCACTTGTCCTTTGTTTTGAGTTACAAGGGCAAGGCTTTATATAGGATTACCCTGATTAAGAACAATATTTTAACAAGGACCATTCTATATGGATAGTCTGGATTTTTTTAAATAGTTTTTAATGTATTTCTAAGTCGATAAATTTAACTTCTGGAAATCTTGTTTGAATTTGTTTTTCTAAATCGTTGATTGCATTGCCAGTGCTTCTTATAGCACGGTCAAAGGTATCTACCAATATACCAGTGGCTTCTTCTGGATAGGCTTTAATTTCTTGTGCGTCGATGCTAATCTTTTTGCGATCAATTAATAAGCTACCGTTTAAAGAAAGTTCAAGTGAGAGGCGAACGTTACTTGGTCCTAAAACTCGGGTTATAATTTGTTCTACATGCTCTACAATCTCAAGCTTTTCGATAAATTCCTTCATTTCATCTTGAGATGTAGAGGTCATGGCTCTTCCGATTAAAAACCTGCCATTGGCGATCCCTAAAAAAATCGCCATGAAACCTAATAATAGGGCAATGATGATAGATGTGATTGCATCAAAGATTGGATTTTGCAAAAAGTAGCTAAGCATCATTCCAATAAAGGCTAAAACTACACCTAAAACGGCAATTCCGTCTTCAAATAAGATTGCTATGGCAGTAGGATCATCGCTCTCGTTAAAGAAGGAGATCCAGTTTTGACCTTTGCGTTTTCGATTAACCTCTTTATAGGCTTGTATTAAAACATAGCCTTCGACTAAGAAAGCAAAAGCCAATACTCCAATGGCGATCCAGTTGATGGAGTGCTCCAAAGTTTCAGGTGGGTGGATTAGGCTATGAATCCCGTGGTAGGCCGTTACTCCAAAACCTAGAAAAAAGATCCCCACGGCAGAAATCAAGTTCCATAAATAAGTGGCCGAGCCATAACCAAGAGGGTGTTGGCTAGATGCTTCATGTTGAGATTGCCTTATTCCAATGAAAAGTAAAACTTGATTTAATGTATCTGCTAAGGAGTGAATTGCTTCAGCTAGCATAGATGGGGAAGCACTTACAAAAAAACCAGCAAACTTTCCAAGGGTGATTACTGCATTGCCTGAGATTGCTGAAATTACTACTTTTACTGTTCCACCACTTGCCATTGTTTCTCCTATAGGTATTCATGAAAGATACTTGGGGGGCGAGCTCTCGGCAACGAAAATTTGAATTAGCAAGCGAATGCAGTTTGTTTAGTGAGAATTGTTTGAAATGAGTGACATAAATTGTCTCCATAGTAAAAAAAGCTCAAAAATTTAAATTAAATGCCTGATCAATTTTTTTACAGTTTTGAAACTATTTTTAAAAGGCTTTAAACTTCACTGGTGTATTCGGCTTTTTATCAAAAATAGGCTGCTTAGTGGTATTTTAAAGCTATGAATACTCACACAAACGACAGTCGTTCACAGTTTCGAAGGTTTTTGTCAAAAGAACTTAGTGATCGAATAGAGAGAAATTCTAATTATAGCTTAAGGTCTTTCGCTAGTTTTCTAGAAATGAGCCCGGGTTTATTAAGTAATATATTACGAGGAAATCGCAAAATTACAGATCGAAGTTTTGAAAAGATATCTTCGAAGCTAAAGCTAAGTGAAGAGCAAAGAGCAATGTTTTTACATTCTGAGAATCAAGTGGATGATTTAAGAAGGTCAGACTTGGTTTTTGACGAGCAACAATTTGAGCTACTGTCTAATCCCATCTATTTTACTGTTTTAGAGCTTAGCTTGGTAAAGAGCTTTCGCAATGAGAAAGCCTGGATCTCAGAAAGGCTTGGGATAACTGAATTAGAAGTGGAAGATGCGATTCAGTGCCTGACTAATACTGGCCATTTGAAAATTACAGCCAATGGAAAATGGCAAATTTTGAGTCCATACACCTCATGGACAAATTTAGACAAGACTTCTGTTGCTAGAAAAGAGTATCAAAAACAAGTTCTCGAAACGGCTATAGAAAAAATTGATGACGTTGCTTTTAGTGAAAGAGAAAACTCAAGTTTATTGGTAGCTGTGGACACTGCACTAATGCCTGAAATAAAGAAGAGAATTTTTAATTTCAAAAAAGAACTACAAAACTACATAGAAGATCAAGGTAATTTCAAAGAGGTCTATCAGTTTGCCGTGTCCTTTTATCCATTGAGTAAATCAAAAACAAAGAAAGAGGAAGAAAGTGTTTAAACAACTAGTTTCTGTATTGGTATTTAGTCTGTTCTTTATAAAATCTTTTGCTGGTCACGAGGGAAATGGCACAGGACCTGTTCAGGGAATGTTGCAAAGGACTCTTGTTAAAGTTAATGATGTTTTAAAGCTTGAGAAAAATCGAACTGAGCTTTCCTTACTGGCATATTCTTTAGAAGAATCATCGGTCTCCAAGGAACGATGGAAAGAGATTTTTAATAAACTTTTTGAAATTACCACTATGATTTTGGCTAATGAAGAGAGATATCTGTCTTATGATTTTTCAAGTGAAGAGGCATTTGATGCCGAAAATGAGAAAACTTGGATGGTTCATCTGAATTCGCAAATAGTAGTTAGGCCGAGAGTTTATCCAATGCTTTTTGGTGAAAGAGTAAATCCTAAGCAGATCTATGTAGATTTAATTCATGAGCTCCTTCACTTTCAAATGAATCGCGAAGAGCAAATTCATAGTATTCAATCCAGTTTAACGAAAGCTTTGGCTGATAAAATGGATTTGGATAGAATTTTTGCTGACTTTAAATTGGGTGCTTTAACAAAGATTTTTAGAAGCGAAAGACCCGAGCACAAACAAAATTTTCGTTGCGGATTAGAGATCATCAGTGTCGCCAGTGATTTAAAAGTTACGGCTAAATTTATTAGTAACCCTCCTGCTAAAAGAGCGAGAAATTGTGAGCTAGTAGGGGAACTGATAGAACTACACTGGTACTCTGATTTGGTTTGGTATTCTAAAAATGAAGAGTCTTCTTTGCAGATCTATGATTTAGATACAAACCAGATACGTCTCAATTATAAGGGTGAAGACATATTCTTTCAGGCTTTTGATATTGAAAAAGGACGAAAGGTTACAAGGGAATGGTAAGGCATGGGTAAATTCTTTTTCGCAGTATTATTTAGTCTTTGTCATTTGTCATTGGCAATAGCGAACCCTTGCGAAAAGGAGTATTCCGGTTTTTGGCCTGAACTGAATTATGAGGAAAATTCAGTTTATGCCTACAGCTCGGCTTTTGCCTTAGGCATGCATCCAGTAAGTGTGGTCTCTTTTGGCTTGGTTTTATCTACCGACTATTTATACAGTCACGAAGAGATGGAAGCGGCTAGTGGTTTAGTTAGTGAAGCTCCCAATTATAGTGGCCCCACTTTAGATCGTTTGCAGAGAGAACTGCTAGAAAATGATGGCATCGACGTTCCAATGCTTTATCTTTCTGAATACATAGTTACGAACACAGAGAATCAGAAATTTTGTCGTGGTAATTTACCTATGAGCTATGATGAAATCAAACAAGAGTTTCTTCTACATTTACATAGCGAGCTTTTAGCTGCTGGTGAAATAAAGCAAGACGAAAAAATTCATGAAGACCAGCCAAGTTCCTGTGTTTCTGATTATACAAAGCCTTTTGAGAGGGGAGTTTTTGAAAAGCATTTTTCTTATTATATGATGGCCAATGTTGGGGTTCTCTCTACCAAATATTATATGAACATTGTACCTCTCACGGGTTTGGCCCTAGCTTATACTACAACAAAGCATCTTAAAGGCGCAGACAATACTTATTTTGATGCACTCACTGTCATTCAGGAGGCTCATAATTTTGATGGGCCAAGTATTAGTCGTTTACAAAGTGAAATCGCCAGTGAATATAGAATTAAAGTGGATGCAATTCATTTGAGTGAAGTAGTTAATTCTCTCGATCGTCGCAGAAGTTTTTGTCAAAACATTACTTTTCCTAATTCTTATCCAACCCTAAAGAAAAAAGTTGTGGCCGAATTGTTAGACCAGATGGATGATGATAAGCAAAAAATAGAAAACTCTTATGTGATTGCTACAAAAGACGTAATGGATAGAGAACTTGTAGGAGAAATGAGTATTTCAGCAGAAGGCATGCGTCTCTTAGATGGTCTTGAAAAATCCGTGGATTTAATTCGAGGTCTAGAAATTATCGTTGTGGATTCAGGAGAGAACTCCATTGAACAAGAATGGGGACATGCAATATTAAGATTTGTAGGGGAAGAGGCACAAAACTGGACTCAAGATGTAGCCCTTTCTTTAGCTGCTGAGGATCGTTATACAAATGATCCAGCCATCCTTGGCAAGTGGAAGGCTCTGTCTGGAGGCTATAAAATTGTTGGCAGTCTTGACCGTTTAAGTTCACTATCAAAAGTGTATTTAAACCAACAGGAGCGTGATCTTAAACGTTTTGTGATCCCATCCAATAAGAATTTAATTCTTGCTGTGATTCGGGAAATTAGAAAGTTAGATGCTGATTACTATTTTTTAGGGAATAACTGCGCTAGTGCTTTAGCCAAAATCTTGAAGGCAGCCGGGTATGACTTTTGGAAAAATGGTTTGCCCACGGGACCCTTTGGTATGGAAACTTGGCTACAGAGAAATATGATTTCTCCCTATGATTCCATCGTTTTTGAAAATTCTGGCACTGTTAGAAAAAGACTATTTGAATTAATTAAGCTAGGAAAAAGTCTATCTTGGCGCACGCAAGAATATCTTGAAAACTTGGAAGAAAATTTCTCGAAAGAAGAATTAGTTCGAATTATTTATCTCTATTCATCAGCACTGAGTTATGAAGTAGCAGATGAACTACGAGCTAGATATTTTAGACACCCAACAGATCCAGAATTTATTCCATATAACGAGGCAGTGGGCTATAAAAGTATCGCCACAGATTTGTATAAACTTTGCTCTTATTCTGACGAATCTTGCCATGAGAACCATTTAAAATTAGCGCGAGATCTTTACGGAAAAGAAAAGTATGAAAGCATGCTAAGAAAAAGAGTGTCGTCCTTACTAGCGATGGAAGGCTTTCAGTTTTATAAAAACTTTGAGAGAAGCATTCATTTTTTAAAAGATTTTTCCCGTAAAAATTCGAGTAGTGTGCTAAGCAACTTGCCTATATATCGTTGGAACCTTAATAGTAAGGGAACCAAAGGCTCAAGGCTTGTAGTAGAAAATTATCTAGGAAATCTTAAAACTGCTGTTGAAATTCAATAGTTCTAAATTGTTTCAAGAAATGGAAAACACATATTATCCTTAGAATTGGTGGGATAATTTAAGCTCATGAAATTCACGTGTATGTCATTTAGGGACTTTTTGCATATTTGGATGCTTTTGGGGGCAGGGGATGAAAACAAGGAGAGAATTCTAGTTTAATCATTTCAATTCTATGTGTTTTGAGCTAAATTTAGGCGATCATTACATATAGGAGTCGCCGTGCAGTCACCATTCATTTCCCTGTGGAAGTACCTCACTCAATTTCAACCACGAGCTATAAAGGCTTCCATATATTCTATATTAAATAAACTATTTGATATTATGCCTGAGATTTTAATTGGTATGGCTCTGGATGTGGTAATTTCTAAAGACAAATCTTTTATGGCCGATTTTGGAATTATCGATCCTTGGGAACAAATCATTGCCTTGGGAATATTAACTTTCTTCATTTGGGTAGGGGAAAGTCTTTGTGAGTATTTGCATTTGACCAATTGGCGAAATATCGCACAGGAAGTACAGCATAAATTGCGCATGGATGGGTATTCTCATCTGCAAAATTTAGATTTAAGTTTCTTCGAAGACCAAAGTTCTGGAAAACTTGTCTCCATTTTAAATGACGATATAAATCAACTGGAAAGGTTTTTGGATGGTGGGATAAATACCTTAATCCAAACCATGGTTGCTGTGGTCGGTGTTGGTGGAGTGTTCTTTTACATTTCACCAAAGATTGCAATCTTTGCCTTTCTTCCGATCCCGGTAATTATTTTAGGAGCTTTTTGGTTCCAAAGCAGAGCGAATGTTTTATATACCGATGTGCGCTCAAAGGTTGGGAACCTAGCGAGCCGCCTTAGTACTAATATTTCAGGGATTATGACCATAAAAAGTTATACTCAAGAGAAGTTTGAAGAACAGAGGCTTGAGGTGGAATCTGTTGATTATATGAAGTCCAATGAAAAGGCCATTCGAATTTCTTCAGCTTTTAATCCTGTGATTCGAATGGCGATTTTATCAGGCTTTTTGATGACCTTTTTAATTGGGGGATACAAAGTTCTTAATGGTGAATTGGCGGTAGGATCTTATGGGGTCTTAGTGTTTCTAACCCAAAGGTTGTTGTGGCCATTGACTGGATTGGCATCTGTTTTGGATCTATATGAGCGAGCTATGGCAAGTGCACGAAGAGTTTTAGATTTAATCCATGAACCGATCGAAATAGACTCTGGAAGCAAAAGTGCCAAAGATCTACAAGGAAATTTTGAGTTTAAAGATGTTAGCTTTCGCTATAAAACGGGCCCGCAAATTTTAAAGAACATCAATCTTGAAATTCAAGCAAAGAAAACCACTGCTTTTGTAGGAAGTACCGGTTCTGGAAAAAGTAGTCTGGTTAAGCTATTGTTACGATTTTATGACATTGAATCTGGTGAGATTCGTTTGGATGGAGTGAATGTCACTGAATATTCAAACAATTCTATTCGTAAATTTGTTGGCTACGTTAGCCAGGATGTATTTTTATTTCATGGAAGTGTGGCCGAAAACATTTTATACGGAGATCCCGAAGCGAGTTTTGAGCAAGTAGAGAAGGCTGCTGAAAAAGCCGAAGCTATTGAGTTTATCAACTCTCTTCCAAATGGCTTTGATACTATTATTGGAGAACGAGGACAGAAATTAAGTGGAGGTCAAAGACAGCGTTTGGCTTTGGCGCGAGCAATTTTGAAAGACCCCCCTGTTTTAATTTTAGACGAGGCAACCAGTGCTGTGGATAATGAAACAGAAGCTGCCATTCAACGATCTATGAAATTGGTCGGCGAGGGAAGAACCATGATTTTAATCGCTCATCGACTTTCAACGGTGGTGGATGCAGATAATATATATGTGATAGACTCTGGTGTGGTATCAGAGCATGGCAAGCATGCTGATTTAATTTCTCAAGAGGGAATCTATAATCAGCTTTGGAAAGTACAAACTGGCTTATGATTTATCTAGGCTTGTTTTTGCAAAGCTTTTTGGCTGCGTTGATATTGCCCTTTCCTTCAGAAGCGAGTCTATTATATTTAAAATCACAGTCTTATCCTGTTATTTATTTACTCCTGGCTGCCGGTCTTGGAAACTCTTTAGGTGCGGTCGTAAATTATGCTCTAGGCTATTTTGCAAAATGGAGCCTTCTTGAGAAGTATCTGAAAATAAAAAAGGAAAAAGTGGAGAAGGCGGAGTCTTTGGTTTTAAAGCGAGCGAAAGTATTAGCTCTACTTTGCTGGTTGCCCCTCATCGGTGATTTTTTCGCCGTTGCCTTAGGTTTTTTCAAAATGCGTTTTACAAGTTTTTTGATTCTTATGAGTTTAGCGAAGTTTCTACGATACGCTGTTATACTGCTTTTGTTCTAAATTAATACCCATTTAGTTAACTTCAAGTGATTTTATATTTTTACTATTGATAATATGGTTGGCTTAGTGGTTTAAGAAACATGTTACTTTCAATAACTCCTTTTGGAGACCTATTGATTTATCCAAAAAGTCATATTCAATGGCGATAGTTATCATTTTAAAAATAAGTTTATTGGGCTGAAACCATTAATCTCTTTTACAGGCGATAAAGTGACACCGGCAAAGGATTTCAAAATCTCCTTAATGAAATTCAGAGCCTTAGAACTTCCTTTAGATGTGCAACTGCTTTCGTCGTTTTCTTTTTAAAAAGCTCATATTCAACAGAAAAGTTCTAAAAAGTAAGCATAACCCTCGACGCCCCGCAAGGTGCCCTTCGGCGCTATGGACCTTGGTACGGCTCTTGCGATTAGAGGGGGTAGCTTAAATTAAAGGGGGAATTATGATACCAGATAGAAATCGGATGCGGCCAGCTTGGCTACTTTGCCTATTAGCTAGTTTCGCATTTGCATTACCAAGTACATTGGCACTTGCATCTACTGATGCTGCCGATCAAATCGAAAAAGACAGACCAAAAAAACAAAGAAATGGTGGCGGAAAAGGTTCTGCTAGAAGTGGAAGAAGTAGCGGTGGGTCATCTGGTGGAAGTGCCAGACAACCAAGACGATCTTCTGGTGGTTCTAGCAGAGCAAGTGAGCCAAGAAGAACACCCAGTCGTTCTGTAGATAAACCGCGTCGAAGTAACGATACTCCAAGACGTAGTGTAGATAAGCCTCGTCGAAGTAACGATACTCCAAGACGTAGTGTAGATAAGCCTCGTAGAAGTAATGATACTCCAAGACGTACAGTGGATCAGCCCCGTAGAGGGAATGATAAACCAAGGCGCACAGTCGATCAGCCGCGTAGAGGAAATGATAAACCAAGACGTACAGTGGATCAGCCGCGTAGAGGAAATGACAAACCAAGACGTACAGTTGATCAGCCGCGTAGAGGAAATGATAAACCAAGACGCACAGTGGATCAGCCCCGTAGAGGTAACGACACTCCAAGACGTAGCGTTGACAATCCAAGAAGACGCAATGATGGACGTCGAATTGGCAGACATGATCGCCCAGGACGTAGAGTAGATGGCAATTGGGCAAAACAACGCAGAGCTAAAGCGGATCAGCGTCGTCGTAGTCACGGCAAATATAAAAGATGGTCAAAAAAAGACTATAGAAACTTTAAAAGAAGAGTTCGCACTGCAAATCGTCGTCACCTAGAGGCTCGTCGCCACTGGTCAGTAGCGCAACATCGTAAATATCACAACTATTGGAACCCATACTTTCAACGCAGGAATCAATGGAGAAACAACTGGAGACGATACCATAGAAGAATCGTAAGAGACGTAATTTGGGATAATATTTTCTATCACAGTTACTGGAGTTCTCGCTATAGTCGTTGGCATAGTCGTTACTATGTAGTTCGACCAATTTTTCCAACTTATCCAAGTTACCCAATCTATACACCGATTGATTATCCTGACCAAGACGAGTGGACCTTTGAAGATATTCAAAAAGTTGCTTACGATGCAGAAAATTTGGCTCATGAGTTATATCAAATTTTAGAAGAAGATTCTGATATTGATGATCAATTTGAAAGAGAACTTTTAAGTGCAATGTATGATGTAACAGAAGCCTCTCAGCTTCTTGCCGATGCAGTTCAAGAAAACTACGGTGATTTGCAGGCTAGCATCTATCAATTGTTTCACTTAGAAGCACAAGTTTTGGCTGCTGAAAAATACATCCAAAATGATAGAGTTTCTGACTACATTCAGGAAAACTTTAGAATGCTTAAGTTTTACGTAGATGATTTACTGTGGAATTACAAAGTGCAGTGGGATGACTAAATTTTAGATTCATTCAGATTTTGCTTAGAAGGACCAGGCCTATGGCTTGGTCTTTTTTTGTGATTAAAGAAAGAGCTTTGGATTCACGAAAAAGTAGTGACTTAGGGGATAAGTCCTCTAAAATATAGGCAGTTTAGCAATTTAAAAATTCAACAACGAGGTCATCATGAGTTCAGGAATGAATCCAACGACGATCCAGTTAGTAGGTACAATTTTATTTGCCTTGGCTGTGATCCATACATTTCTAGTTTCTAAGTTTGAGCACATTGCTCATAAATACCCAGAGGGTTCTGTAGGGGAAAACTTTTTTCACTTTATGGGTGAGGTAGAAGCCGTATTTGGGATGTGGGCTGCTGTATTCATTGTTTTCTATACAGCGATTAATGGTTTTACTGTTTATGGCGAAGATGGACACCATTTGGTTGGTGGTGCCGTTCACTTTTTAGAACAGATGGCCGCTGACAATAAATTTGTTGAGCCAGCATTTGTTTTTGTCATCATGTGTATGGCGGGTACCAAGCCGGTCATTGAACTTGCTGAGAAAATCATTGGTATCGCAGCGAAGATCCTTCCATTTTCTGGTAAAATGTCTTTTTATATTTCGGCTTTAATTTTAGGACCACTATTAGGTTCTTTCATCACTGAGCCGGCGGCCATGACAGTGACTGCCTTAATTTTGTTGAAAGGTTTTTACGGACCAGAAACAAGCACTAAATTTAAATATGCTACTTTAGGGCTTTTGTTTGTAAACATCAGTATCGGTGGAACATTAACTCACTTTGCAGCACCGCCAGTTCTAATGGTGGCAGGTAAATGGGGCTGGGGAATGTCACATATGCTTGGTCATTACGGTTACAAAGCGGCAATCGCTGTTGTTATTTCAACCTTGTTAATTGCTACAAGATTTAAAAAAGAATTGGCTGGGGATATGAAGTTCGAACACAAAGGCTTGAAAATTCCTCTTTGGGTAACTTTCATTCACTTGTTCTTTTTGGTTCTTGTTGTAAAAACCGCTCACCATATGGTTTTCTTTATGGGTTTATTTTTATTTTTCTTAGGTTTTGCTGCTGTTTCGAAAGAATACCAAGATGAAATCAAACTAAAAGAGAGCTTGCTTGTTGGGTTCTTCTTAGGTGGTTTAGTGATTTTAGGATCTCAACAGCAGTGGTGGTTAAAGCCCATTTTAGAAGGGGCAGGGGATCAAGTATTGTTTTTCGGTGCAACCGCTTTAACTGCAATTACTGACAATGCTGCATTAACCTACCTTGGAACTTTGGTACAACTAACGGATTCACAGCAATACTATTTAGTAGCTGGTGCAGTTGCCGGTGGTGGATTGACTGTTATTGCCAATGCACCTAACCCGGCTGGTTTTGGAATATTAAAAGGAGCTTTTGGTGAAGATGGAATTAGCCCAATTGGTTTATTAAAATCCGCTTTGATCCCTACTATCATTGCATTGATATGCCTAGAGTTGTTACCTCATTTGGCATAATTTTACCTTTTCACAGAATATCTTTTATAAAGCAGCCCGATGAGGCTGCTTTTGTTTTTTCAGCCTTGGGCTTTTGTGTTAATATTGAGTCTCAAGGAGATTCGTATGCGTAGACCTCGCCGTAATAGAAAATCAAAAAACATTAGAAATCTTGTAGCAGAAACTCATCTTAAAAAAGAAGACTTCATCTATCCTGTTTTTGTTGTAGAGGGTACAAAACAAGAAATTCCAGTAAACTCTATGCCAGGAATCAGTCGCTATAGCCAAGATCTTTTAATTAAAGAATTGGCTGATTGTATGGAACTAGGCATACAAAACTTTTGTGTTTTTCCAGGTCTACCTGAGAACAAAAAAAATAAAGAATCTTCAGAAGCATTAAATCCTGAAGGTTTGTACTTATCCACTTTAAGGGAAATAAAAAAAGAATTTCCAGAGTGTAGCCTTATGACAGATGTTGCACTAGATCCTTATTCGGTTGATGGGCATGACGGTATCGTAGAAAACGGAGAAATTATTAATGACGCAACGGTGGACTTATTGGCGAAAATTTCTGTGATGCAAGCAGAGGCGGGTGCTGATATTATCGGGCCGTCGGATATGATGGACGGCAGAATCGGTGCCATTAGAGCTGCGCTTGATGATGAAGGCTATACCAACACAAGTATCATGTCTTACAGTGTGAAGTACGCTTCGAGCTTTTATGGACCTTTTCGTGATGCTTTAGATTCTGCTCCTAAAGATGGTGATAAAAAAACTTATCAAATGGACCCAGCCAATCGCACAGAAGCTTTATTAGAAGCTGAACTTGATGTAGAAGAAGGCGCTGACTTCTTAATGGTGAAGCCTGCTTTAAGTTATCTAGATGTGATTTCTGATTTAAAAGCAAACTTTCCTCTACCAATTGCGGCTTACAATGTAAGCGGCGAATACGCTATGGTAAAAGCCATGGATAAAATGGGCTGGGGAGATGGCAGAGCTTTGGCTCTTGAAACTTTATTAAGTATTAAGCGAGCAGGCGCGGATATAATTTTAAGTTACTTTGCTAAAGAGCTAGCGAAAGAGCTTTCTTAGTTTTTTAGATACTTGAAATTGACCATAGCAGACGAGAATAGTGGCATATTGTGTTTACTTGGTTTTAGTGAATTCATATGAGTCTAAAGAGGATCTTTGTTTCTTAGGGATATATTTAGACTCTAAAAGCAGATCTAGCGTTTGATATCGCAGTTCTAAGTGTAAAATTTTGAATATGACCTTTGTTATTAATCTTGGTCAAAAAACTGAAGTTATCAGCGTATCGGATAAGTTCGACCAAATTCCCAAACCGTATTGCCTGAGCGAATTTCTACCATTTGATAATGAACTACAGCCGCCGTTTTATTTTTTTCTGTCCAGCTATCGATTTCTAAATTTAATCTATACTTCCCAACCTGTTTTACCGTGATGGGAATAATGATTCCAGAAACCCACTGTCCAGCCATGCTACTTAAAGGTGTGTAGTGAACTTCTTTGATGCTATCAAAGCCACCGGGAAGTTGATTGTTTTTCTTGAGATTCTCTAAGTCTTCTTTCCATTTATTGTATAGAGTCTTGGAACTGGTATTCATTTGCATCGAACTCATGTTTAGAGAAAAGGATTCGAGATTGTTGGTACCATTCAATAGAAAAACGGAGCCTACTACTAGAAGTAAAATAACAATGATGAAACCAATACTTTTTTTAATCATAATCCCTCATAGGCTCTTCGGAGGATTGGACTAAAGTGTTTAGAAAAGTGAGTGAAATAGGGCTAATCGACTCAATGTAAGTCTAGTATTTATGATTTTAGTTCTTGTAAGGCGACCAATCCACTTTTTTAGAACAAGTCGACGAACTAAAGAAATATTAGAAATTCAATTCAATATAAAAAACCTCGTAAATAAGACAATGTTCTTAATTGCTCTTTCTGTTTCGTATTAACAAGTGAGTTTTCCTAACTTAGAAGAGTCAGTTTGTAGTTGATAGCAAGAGGACTCAGTGGAAGTTTTTTTTCTTAGGACCTCCTGTCAGCGTGAAGCGATCGAACCGCAAAAGATACCATGGATAAAACATAAACAATCTCGAGAAGTAGAGCTTGAATCATGCATTAGACCTAAAGCGGTCGAGACCGGCGAGTACAGGGAGGTACGCGTCCTAAGAAGAAAAACTTCCACTTAGTCCGGGCTTTGAGTTTAGCTTCAGTTTAACGTCATTATAGGATGCAGGCCTCTTTTACTTCAGGAGCCAGTTTGTAAAACTAGGCATAATCAAACTAAGTATGCAGCAATCAGCTTAGACTGAAAATTTTAGCAGATAGCTCCTAGCAATGGAGCAGAGGGATAGACGAACTTTGAGGCTAGCTTCTGAGCTTTAAGTGAGAGGAACCCAAGTTATTAAAAACTCTCTAGTTTTATAGAACCACCGAGCAAACAAAGCTTGTTTTGCAGAATTTTCTAAAAAACCGCCCAAAAACGTCAGCGTAAACAATATTACGCCCCAAGAATAAGTCCTTGAAATAATTAGTTTAAGTATTTCAGCTACTTACAGGTCACAGTCACTGGCACGAAGCTTGGATATTATCTATGTGAAGATTCATCTGAAGGAGTTAAGCAGTGAATTATTTGAAGTGGATTTTACGACTATATTTGTTGGCTTGTGTGAGCATCTCACTGGCAGTCTCATGTTCTCCGGTAGAATTTAACCGAGACACAAGAAACTGTGGAGGAATGGGCTCTGAAGCTTGTGAGGTAAATACCCAAAGCGGAGTGATTAGCTTTGATTATGGAATCACGGTGCCAGAGGCAGCGGTTGATGTTCTGTTTGTGGTCGACACTTCCACTTCAATGACCCAAGAACACGCAAAGATGATTGATAAATTTGATAGCTTCATTAGTCGTATTAGCGGTTTAAACTGGCGAATTGGTGTAACTACGATGGATGTTAGTAATGATCCTACTTATTATGAAGAGGGCCAGGTAACAAACCCTAAAAGTTATTATGGAAGCTCAACTTACGCTTACCTAGAAAACTATCAAGATGGTAACTTAATTCCTGCGTATAATGGTTCTACCTATTTAGATGAATCACAAAGCTCAAGTACTTCAGAGCTACAGAGCTTGTTTGAGTCTATGATCAGCATTGATGGAAAAGAGTATAATGGTAAAAACTATTACTCTACCGGTGACGAGAGAGGCTTGTACACAGCTTCCATCGCTATCAGTAAGCACAAAGAAAGCTTTTTAAGAGATCATGCACATTTAGCCATGGTATTTTTAAGTGATGAAGATGTTAGGGGACAAGGTTTAGACATCCCTTATGAGAAAAAGCAGTTAACAGAAAGAGATTTGCCTTCTTACCTTTCTAGTACAGTGTCAACAGAACTAGGAAGTACGAAGTCGGTGAGTGTATACCCAATCATCGTAGAATCATCCAGCAATTCAGTGGATCGTCTTAGTGATGGATATTCAGGGAATTGTTTAAGCCAACAAAAGAATTCTGGTGATCCAGATGCTTATGAAGGCTTATTGTATGAGGACTTGATGGATTTCTTTCCGGGTGGAACCGCGAGCTTGTGTGCTTCAAATTATTCTACCTTGTTGACTCAGATTGGTGAAAATATCGAGTACAACGTAAGAGCCACCGAGGAGCTTCCTTGTACTCCATTGATTGATGAGGACAGAAGCTTAACTTTTGAAGTCTACAATCTTCCTGAGGGAACTACATACAATCTATCTGGTAAGACGGTGACTTTTGATCCAGTGTTGATTTCGGGGCAAAACGTAGGTTTCCGTTTCTCTTGTACGGACCTTTAAAATCAAAATAATACTTTGAAACATTCAAGGAGAGTAAAGAACTCTCCTTTTTATTTTTAAAAGACTCATTCTTAAAATGATACAGGACTTTTATCCAGGAAAAATCATCTGTAAATTAGATACAGTAAATATAAAGAAAATGTAGAAGGCTTCGACAGCTGAAAAAAGTATGAAACTTAGGTAATATTTTTTACTTCTGTGATTTCAATTACTTAGCTTGTCTCAAAAAGATCCTGAATTTTTAAACTTTGGTAATCTTAGCTACTTAGCTGGAATTTGCATAAAATCTGATTCAAGAATATTCTGATTTCGTCATAAAGGTCTAGCTCTTCTTCCTGTACCCCCCGCTAGCAGACAATGCCCAATTTCCATTGGACGTAGATTATATTTGGGGGAACCATGAAAGCGAATTTAGTAAAAAGATTATTTGTAATGACAGCGGCCACTTTATCTCTAGTGGCTTGTGAAGACATTCCGACGGTGAGTATTTTAAGTGAAACTGAGGACTTTGTTCAGGCTGCTTCAGAAGTGAATAATAAGATTGATATATTATGGGTGGTTGATAACTCTGGTTCTATGCATGACTCTCAAACTGCTTTAGCAAATAATTTTGAAGCTTTTATCAATGACCTGCAAAATAAAAATTACGATTTTCAAATTGCTGTCATTGCTACGGATGCCTATCGAGGTGGAGACTATGCTAAGTTCAAAGCAGAGGGCGGCCAAGCAATTTTAACAAATAACACTACAAATCTTGAGATTAAGTTCATTGAAAATGTTATGGTCGGAACAAGAGGTTCCGCCAATGAAAGAGGGCTTCAATCTTTAGAGACTGCATTGGATCTTGAGGCCAACAAAGCTTTTGATTTTCCTAGGAGCGATGCATTCTTCTCTGTGATTTTTGTTAGTGACGAGCAAGACTCTTCCATTGAAATAGGGGGATCATCCTTCCCAGGATCTAATCACTATTTAGGAATTTTAGACACTCTTCGCTTAGGGAGTACTTTGGCAGGGCAAAAAACTTATTCCTTAAATGCGATTGTACTAAGACAAGAAGATGTCGGCTGTACTTCTGGAACAGTAGGGCAAAGATATATTGATATCGTTAATGATGCAGATGGAATTGTTGCTAGCATTTGTTCTGACTTTTCAACCAGCTTAACAGATATTACAAGTTCCATCGTTCAGCTATCCACTCAATTTTATCTAAATCGAGAACCGGTAATTGAAAGTATAAATGTTGTAGTAAACGGTGAGATTGTCCCGCAAGATACTGAAAATGGTTGGGAGTACGTTGTAGAGAGTAATAGTATTGTTTTTCATGGATCTGCCATTCCAGCTCAAGGTGCCTCTATTCTAGTGGATTTTGACCCTGTGTCTTTAATCAACTAGTTAAAATCATTCCTTCCTTTCTCAAGCCACTCCTTTTTAAGGGTGGCTTTATTTAATCTAGTAAAGGGCAAGTGTGAATGTTGAAGTTCAAAAAAATCAAAACTTCATCACAATAATGAAAATGCGCATAGGGCTAAGAATTTTGGAACCAAAATTTATACTAGTTTAACCCCAATAAATCTCATTTTCTGCTCACAATCTTTACGAACTACAAGCTTTTAGAATTACATGGAATTTCAATTAAACGGCCAAGACTTATACATATGTAAAATAAGTGTCTAATCATATTGATACAAACAATGCTTATTTTTTAGTTTGAGATAGAAAAGTAACGGGATTCATCAAAAAGCTGTTATGATTGGGATACAGGTCTAAAGTAGTAATCTATCTCATCCGAAGGGCTAAATGTTAAGGAGAGAGTGTGAAAAAGGTTTTATTTGTATTGCTAGGAATTTTTGTTGCAAATGTGGTTTATAAGTTTCAGTCAGATGAGTCCAATAATCCATTATCAAAAGTTTTATCAAACAATGTTAAAGAAATTTTGCGGGCTAACACGAAAGTAGATTCTCCAGAAGGGAAACAAAGCTCGAAATTTTTAGAGGCAAAAGAGGCTTTTAATCGAGAGGCTAAGCCCAGTTCAAAAAATGAGTCATTAAAACAAGTAACAAATCTACAATTGAAGAAATCTAAAGTGATGAACAATGAAGACATTGATAAAGAGCTTGATGAGTACTTTGAAGAGGGTGAGCGTTTAGCTGAAGAGGACTCTGAATTAGGCTCTGCTTATCGGGCCGAAGTTCGCTTGGAAACAAGAAAGTTACAAAAGAAATTGATCAGCCAATAATTTTATTCTACAAATTCCTTGTAGCAGAGGAATGTCATGAAGAAAAAACTGACGGTTTTAACCACCGGTGGAACCATTGAAAAAGTTTACGATGAGGCAGATGGGGCTTTAAAGAACGGCCCAAGTATTTTCAGGGAAAATATTCTCAATCATTTACGTCTTCCTAATTACGAAATCTCTGTGTACGAAGTATTCTCAAAGGACTCATTAGATATAGACGATCAGGGTCGCGAATTTTTAAAACAAGCAGTGGAATTAGAAATTCGTCGTGGAAACCCAATCTTGGTAATTCATGGTACTGACACCATGACTTTAAGTGCAGAATACTGTCAGGCAAAAATTACAGAGCCAGGGCTTCCTGTGGTTTTTACAGGAGCAATGAAACCTACTCAATTACGTGATACTGACGCCTTGCAAAATGTGGCGGGAGCTATAAGCAGTATTCCATTGCTTGCCCCGGGCTTCTATATATCCTTCCATGGTGAGACATTTTTGGCAGGAAGTTGTCAGAAAAATAAAAGGACCATGAGCTTTGAAAGCATTACCTAGTTAATTTCAAAAAAATTGCATGGGCTGAGTGCAGTGAAGTTTAAGATACTTTAAACTTTAAACTTTAAACTTTAAACTTTAAAATAGCTCAGAACTTGTTCGTATTTACACCTAAAGAAGTTCCTTCAACGAAAAGCAAAAACATTGATAAATTGCACCTAAAAATATATGCTCTAACCCCTCTATAACATTGAGGGGTTAAATGCATACGGATACAGTGGTGGAAAAACCAATAGACAAAGTTAATCTGGAAGTAAGTTCTAAGGAAGTTAAAGTTGAAAATAAATTAATGTCTATTGGGCAATACGCAAGAGAGATGCGTCCATTCTTGCCAAAGGATTTATTGCGCCCAGCCTTGTCACGAGTTTTGCCATTTAGTGGGCTTTTAGTTTTGGCTGCTGTATCAGCTTTTATGATGGTAAACTTTGATCTTGGTGTTTTTTCAAAACTAATTTTAGGTTCGTTAATAGGTTATGCTTTTGGTGGTATTGCGTTTCTAGCGCATGAAATTTTACATGGAAGTGTTGTGCGTAACCGCAAGTTACAGCATGTGTTAGGTTTTCTTGGTTTTACTCCATTTTTAATTAGTCCAACTTTCTGGTGTTTTTGGCACAATCGATTGCACCACGGTCATACGCAAAAATTGATCAAAGACCCTGATGCATTCCCAACCAAGAGAGTTTATAAGCAGAGTAAGTATATGCAAAGAATGTATAAGTTTACTCCAGGATCAGGTTACGCCAGAAGCTTCGCTTATTTTTTCGTCTGGTTTTTCTTTCATAATTTAGTGAATCAGTCTTATCTAAGATTTCGAAATAAGATATTTGCTGACTTAGACCATACCCGTACTAGCATCGAAGTTTTATTGCAATTGGCTATTATGGGTACTTATGTTTACTTTATTGGGCCAAACTTTGTTTATGGTGTACTTATCCCATTTATGATCATGAATTATATGTTGATGAGCTACATTTCTACCAACCACAACATTAGTCCTTTAACAAAGACAAATGATCCATTAGTAAACTCTTTAACAGTAACTAATAATCCTGTTTTTGAGGCTATGCACTTTAATTTTGGCTACCATGTTGAACACCATTTATTTCCAAGTATGAGTCCTAAAAGAGCTAAAGAAGTGAATAAAGTCTTGAAAGAAAAATACCCTGAAAGATTTAAGCAGATGCCAAAGTCAACTGCGATGGGACTTCTATATAAGACTCCACGTATTTATAAAAATGCCAACGAGTTGGTGCACCCATACACAGGTGAGACTCACAAAACAATTTAGGAAATTATGATTGATTTACCAGTTAGCACAGCCAAATGGGATACCCGGTTTTTAAGACTCGCTTTTGAGGTAGCCTCGTGGTCAAAAGACCATTCTACAAAAGTAGGGGCTGTGATTATTGGTCCAGATAAGGACCCTAGGTCCTTTGGTTATAACGGGCTTCCTAGGGGAGTGAATGACAATGTTCCTGAACGTTTTATTCGTCCCAATAAATACGCATGGACCGAACATGCCGAAAGAAATGCACTTGCCAATTGCAATCGTGTTGGAATACCGACGAATTTGTGCAGTATGTATGTGACTCATTTTCCTTGTTCTCATTGTGCGAGAATGATTATTCAAAGTGGAATCAAAGAAGTTGTGGTGGATAAAGAGTCCATTGCAAATGAGTTTGGTGAACGTTGGGGAGAAGATTTGCAAATTTCCTTAGAGATGTTGCAAGAGGCGGGGGTTACTGTAAGTCTTGCTAGCTGTGGAGAGAAGGCTGACCTGAGAGAAAAAATAGCTGAGCCTCAAAAATCCTCTGATTTTAGAATATAAAAAAAGGACAGTTTTCACTGTCCTTTTTTTTAATTTTGTTCCCAGGTTTCAACATCACTAACCGGTTCATCAAAGCCACCTTCGTAACTGTGGCCGCCCGCGATGATCAATTTGTTTTTATATCTACTTACCTGTGAAAAGCCTTTTGTGCGCTTCAAGTAGCGCCCACTATGTTGCCATTTTTTTCCGTCGAAATGGTAAACGTGATTTACATAATTATAGTTCCAATCACCATAGTGAAACATACCACCAAAAACATATACATCATTTTCAATGTTTCCTGCAGCAGGTGCAAATGTTGCGAAAGGCAAGTCTGGAAGAATCTTATTTTTCTTAGTTTTAGGATCAAATAAGTCTACTCTTTTTAAAAGATTAAACTCATGTCCACCTTCACTGATTCCACCAATTAGCATCAATTTCCCTTGGTAGTTGATGCCAGTGAAAGCACGGCGTTTGGGTCCTGGAAGTTTCAAATCCGATGTTATCATTTCTTCTGTTGCACAATCAAATACATCGATTTCATCATGGAATCTTCCATCAATGTCATTTTTAAATTTTGGAGTAGAGTCCCAACCACCTACAAGGTAAATTTTATTGTCCAATTTGATAACTGCATTACTGGATCTGGGGCGTGGAAGCTCTGCAACTTTGGTCCATTGGTTGTTTTTAATATCGTAACGATCCACACGCTTTAAACT
Organism: Bdellovibrionota bacterium; assembly: GCA_036140815.1. Lineage (GTDB taxonomy): Bacteria > Bdellovibrionota > Bdellovibrionia > Bdellovibrionales > UBA840 > UBA6502. Next base: position 21,802 of record JAYZXX010000299.1, read on the forward strand.
CTTCCATTTCGGTAAATGATTAGCAGAATAAGCAAAACCACCGAAAGCGTAGATATAGTCACCGCATCGAGCAAGTCCATAGCCATGGGCTTTTACCGGGCGTGGTGTAAGCTCCTGCCAAGTTTTATTGATAAAGTCATATCGATCTACACGATCAGAAAAGCTCTCAGGTGGGTAAGTGTGTTCTCTGCCTTTATGTCCACCAATAACATACAGATTATCATTCACTACTATACTACCAAAACTAGAACGATTGGGTTTTGGCATATTCTCTAGATTTGACTGAACATAGGATTGATTGCCACTAATGCTAGGGGAGTAAAGGTCAAAACCATCTCCGGCCAGCAAAAGTTCAGGGGAATCTAGATTTTTATTTTTGCGAATACTCTTGAAAACTTGAAAATGATTTTCACGAGGAGATGCAAAGTACAAATTTTGGTTCGCATCGTATTGAGGTGCATAGCCTTCGTGTTCGTTACCTGAAACAAGTCTAGTGCTTTTGTCTTTTAGGAGCATTTCATAGACCTGCCATTGATTTTCAAGCTTACAAGTATAGGCTAAAAACTGATCGTCAAAGGACAGGCTAGGTGCCATGCAGTTACTAAAAGAGGTATTAATTCTTTCTATTTTATCTTCACCTAAATGTTTTTTAACAAGATAGCGTTCGTTTTTTGAAAGGGATTCTTGGGCAAAAATGTGAAAAGAGTCACTAGTCATTTTTGGAAAGTAGTAACTTTTATCTTCTGAAGATAATACGGTTTGAATATCACCAGATTCAATTTCATAGCTTAGCACATCGAATTGATGAGTCTTAAGATTCATCGCACTGAATACGATCCATTTTTGATTGGCCGAAATTTGCGAGTGAAGTACTAATCCGTAGTTTTCTACTTCGATCTTTTGTAAAAAGTTACTGCCACGGTTTATCAAATGAAGACTTAGTGATTTTAAACTTTCTCCACCTGAAAAACTAAGAAGCTTTCCATCTTTACTAAGACTAGGGTAGATGGCAATTGTGGTTTTGGTATCAACTTTTTGAAAATGAAAGTTTTCGAGGTCAAAAGAATATAATTCTTTTTTATCCGCTTCTTCTTTCATTAGAATCATTTCAGCCGCATTTATTTGTACGGTAAATAGCAAAATAAGACTCATGATGAGTTTCATAATTCCCCCTAATTTATTTGCAATGCTTTAATTTAGCCTTTTTGAGGGGAGGGGGTCAATCAATGGGTATTTACCCACGGCATTGCAAGCTAGCTGAAAAGTTGTGTTTTGCCCTGAGCGTTATTTTAACTAGGCTACAGCCTAATCTTGATTGAGCAGTTTTAATTCAAAACTTTAAAAGACAATTAAAAAAAATCGTTAAGTTTATATCTAGTCTTGAGAAGTTTTTAAGCAGCTTTATTTTGCTCCTCCTGAGTTTCATTTTTACCTTTGTCCATTTTATGAAGCTCAGTTTTAATTTCATGAGAAAGTTCTCCAAAGTACTTTGCCGCCGGATGATTTAGATGAGGTGCAAAGTGTTCTACACTAAGAAAACCAATTCTCAACCAGAAGTCTGCACTTTTGAAAGGATCTTGATGCTTGGACTTTTCCTCGGACCAATCTTTAATCCATTCCTTCACATGAGTTTCAGTTTTGGTTTTTGCTTTTATTCCCAATAAGCTCAATAGGTAAAGGATTGCAAATGGCAGGATAAATCCAGCACAAATACTAATTGCTGCGACCCATATGAGTTGGCTTTGTTGGTTGTTGTTTTTTTCGCTGGCGGTGAAGTGCTCAGAAAGATTTGTTTTTTGAATGTGGTTTAGGTTTTCTAAAAGCATGATTCTGTGGCTAATTAATTCTTTGGCGGTGTAGGGTTTCTCGAGGCTAGCAACGCCTAGGCCAAAAGATTCTAATTGCTTGTTGATATTGTATACTTTGTTTTTTTCGGTTTTTGGCTGTAATTTTAATAGGTCTTCTTGCAGGCTTTCGTGGGTAGTGACTTGCTCATAGAGTTTTTTTGCGTCGACTTCAGGGCTAGAGAAGTAGTCCCAAGAGATTACCAGGCCAGTGGCTACAATGCATACATTCATCGCCCAAAAGAAGATGAGTAAGTTTTTATAAAATTTCATTTGTTGCCAAATTTTATACATCTTAAATTATCCTATATGCTTTTAGTTCTTTAAAAAGGGTTTCTATAACCACTTTAAATATAACAATACTAGGAATCGCTAGAAGCATTCCAGCGAAGCCAAAAATAACAGATCCTCCCATTACTCCGATGATCACCACTAAGGGATGCAGGTTTACGGCACTACCTAAAACGATGGGTTGAAATACGGTGTTATCAAGAAGTTGTGCAATCAAAACACAAATAAAAATGGCAAAAAACAAATTGTCCAAATTAATAAATGGTAGAACGGGATTGATCTCTTCAAGTATAAGTCCATAGCCAAGTCCAACTCCTAAGCCAATAGCCGGCCCCAAGAAGGGGATGGCGTTGGTTAGGCCTGCGATAGCTCCTATGGAGATAGCAACGTCAGCGTTAAATCCGATTAAAAACAAGCCAAGGCCAAGACTTAAGCCAACTAATGCACATTCGAGGAGTGTACCACGTAGGTAGTTACCAATTGCTATATCCACTTCATCTAGTATGCTTAATACCAATTCAAAAAGGTTATTTGGCACAAGGGAAACAAAAAACTTTTCAATTTGACCCTCGTCGAATAATAAAAAGATAAAAACAAAAGGAAGTAGCAGCCATGTAGACAATGTATTTAGAAGGGCAACGATGATGGAGCTGTCTTCATGTTTTTGATTGTTTTCACTGGAGGCAGGTTTTCTTGCTTCTTGCTCTTCTACAATATGTTCTTGAAGTTTCATAGTTTTACGGTTTGATTTATGGTAGTCAAAATACTTTTTCTCTACGCTGCCGGCTTTAAAAAGACTATTAAACTCAATGTTTTGTTCATTGTTTAATTTTAAGAGTCGATTCACATTTAGCATGAAGGGATCTAGTTCATCTTTAAGGAGATTGTAAACTACATTGCCTTTCACTTTACCATCTTTGGTAGTGTGTGTTTCCATGATGTCGTGAAATTTTTTGTTGATCTTATATTGCAAGCGTACTTGATATACCAGTTGCTCGTTTTCATTAGGAATTAAATCTTTTATTTTGCTGGTAGCAAAGCCTATTCCTGAAAGTAAACCAATAAGGACGATCATTACTTTGGCAGCGTTGGGTAAAAAAGGAAGATTGATTCTTTGTACTAATGGTTTAAAAATATAGGCAAGTAGGGCGCCAAGAATCATCGGCAAGATTAGGCTTCGAAGGCTAGATAAGAGATAAATAAAAGAGCCCAATGCGAGAGTTCCAAAGCTCCCATATATTAACCAAGCTCGAATTTTTCTTGGATTCTTAGGCTGCATTCTTTTCTTGTTCCTTTTTCTGTTCGTTGATCATTTTAGTTGTTGTCATTAAACGCTTTCCTAATACCTGTGCTAGAGATTGATAAATTACGCTGGCAATTTCCGGGTCCGTTTTTGTCATACAAACGAGATCATTTCGATAAAGAGCTAGGGTTCTTGTCGTCTTTAAAGCTCTGGCTGATGCTGTTCTTTCATCGTTATTTAAAAGAGCGATTTCACCAAGGAAAGTATTGTTCCCAATACTAGTTACTACTCGAGTAGTTCCATCAAATTTATCAGGTATTTCAATAGAGACTTCACCTTCTTCAATTAGAAAAAGGGCTGCACCGGGGTTGCCAAACTGAAATAAATACTCATCTTCACGAAAAGTTCTAATATGGAGCTTTTGTAAGACTTTTTTCAATTGTCTGCGGCTAAGCTTTTTAAAAAAGGTGGAGCCCGCTAGAAAGTCTAGAGTATCCATTTCTTGGCTGCTATTATCATCTTTGAAGATGTAACCGTAAAAGTTTGCTAAAGGCTTGTTTTCTTTGTTATCCATGAATCTCTTGTCGGACGATCGACAAGAAATTTCGCAGGCCCTCTGTCTAGATCTCTGTGAGAACTAAGCTGGTAGGGAATGTCCGCCAGATCTAGACGCTCTATTTAATTCTATGATTTAGATCAGCCACTTTGTAATTGAGTTCGGTGGTTTTTTTCACCAATCTTTTTCTCATATCAAGAAGACTTTCTTTAAAGTACATAAGTCGCTTAAGTGGGTTGGGGCCAATTTTTTCTAAATCTCGATCAATCATTTGCTGAGCGTATTTCATATTTGGATGTTTTTCTAAAAAACATTCTAACTCCCAAACTGCATTTTGATAGTTTAGGGAAGACACTTCAATAGCTTCATTCCAGGGTTTTACCGCGTTCATAAATCTCCTTCTGGTATCATTTAATTCGCTTTAGTCTATTTTAATACATTTTTGAAAGAGCTAATGATTTCTTAACATAAAACATGAAAATCTGTTTCAGAATGAGACGCTAATTTTCACAATCCAACTCATCCTATTTTTTCTATTCTTAAAATGCCAAGGGAAAATAAAAAAGCCCTCGATTGGATCGAAGGCTTTTGCGTCAAATAGTAGGCTTTAAAACTACTAGTTTACTTCTTTAAGAACACTCATTTTGATCAAAGTGGATCCGTCAATGCGGTGACATCTACGCATTTCCATATGAGCAATTTCAAATTGATCTTGAACAGCCTTTACTACGCTATTGTAAAGGTGACAGTTTTTATGGTTTCTAAATTTAACCTCATCAATTTTTACGCTAATCTTACCGTCAAGTTCAGCATTGATTGCTTCAAATTCTGCATTGATTCGAGCGGGCAAGTGAATGGAGCCAATTGGGTCCAGTCCACCAGTACAACGCACGCGAATGTCTTTTGCGCCCATTTCTTCTAAAATGCTTTCTACCGTATACTCTGCAGAATCACAGTTGTAATAAACGATATCAAATCCAACACGATCGCGAATTGTGAAATTGGCTTCTTTGCGCTCGTATTCAGCTGCGTAAACATTTAATGAAACGAGAGCGATAATAAAAGTTAAAATTCTCATATTTCCCCCTTAATTTTTTTTCTTGTTGATTCACTATAGTATTGAAAAAAATACAGAGGCAATTAAAAGAGTTTATGATGCAAGTAGCTAGTTTAAAAAGTGGGCATATCGAAAGCCTTTGTTTATTTCCTAATTAATTGCGCAATTAAATTAAACAAAGCATTGAAATTAAAAGCATATCTTTGATTTGCGTGCAAATTTAAGATAGGTTTCAGACCTAATCAACTTCTGGGGGGGAGTGTGATGAGAGCTTTAATACTCTTTTTTTGTATAAGTATATATTCTAGTTTCAGTTTTTCTGTAGATTACCAGTTTCCAGTCTTAGATCCTTTTAAGGCGACTTTTTTAAGTAGTGCGGCCGATGCAATGATTTCAGACGAAGGAATGAACATTGTCCACAAAAAAATTTATTCGAAAATTCTAGGTCGAGATAATTTAAAGTATTTCGAAGGTAGAGATTTTACTACTGTTCGTTACGCCTATCATAAAGGTGAAGATCGTCCACTGGTATTTATTTTTGCAGGTTTAGGTGGAAGTGCAGTCACGGGTTTGGCCAATTACTATCAAAAGGTTCTTTATAAAGCCGGTTTCAATAGTGTGACCATACCGAGCCCATATTTGTGGAAGTTTAGTATGTCACATTTAGGTTCGGCCACACCAGGCTATATGGAGAGGGACCAAGTTGATTTCTATGATTTTTTGAAAAGGGTGTATGACTATCGAAAAAAACTTCGTGCTTTTAAAAGTTCGAAAAACTACCTTCTAGGATACAGTATGGGAGGTTTACAAGCAGTTTATATATCTGAGTATGATGAGAAGCAGAAAGACATTCAGTTTGAAAAAGTTGTAGTAGTAAATCCTCCTATTGATCTTTATGAGTCAGCTTCCAAACTGGATCAATTATTTCCGGTCTATAAGCAGTTGAGTGAAAAACGTCGATACTATATGGAGAAAAAACTATGGCACTTAATTATTGATTTGGGCAAAAACTTTAGTCAAAGGGCCCCTACAGATGAAGAAGTAGTAGCCATTATTCAAAACCTCCCATTTAAAACTTATGAATACAAAGCATTAATAGGGAAGTCCTTTTTAGAAACCTTGGCGGCTATGATTTTAGTATCTGAGCAAGTGAGGGACTGGGGAGCAATTCCAATTTATTATGATATCCGTAGTCCGCAACCAAGTTTGAATGCGGCGAGAGAGTATAGTTTCATAAAATACTTTGATGAGATTCTTTTTCCTGATTTAGTAAATGGTCCGATTGGCTTAGAAAAAACTAGAGAAGAGCTGATTGAAAAAATGGGTTTAATTGGCAAATTAGACTATTTAAAAAATACAGATAAAATTAAAATTTTTCATAATGAAGATGATATTATTGTTAGTAACGCCAGTATTCAGCTTTTAAAAGATGTAGTGCCCAAAGAGCGTTTGAAGCTTTACCCTTTAGGCGGGCATTTAGGAAATGTTTGGTTTCCGTCAAATGTAAACGATTTGATAATGGCATTTATGCAGTAGATAATGGATAAGATGATTCCATATAGCTTTTTATTTCTTTGAAAGAAAAGGTCAGTGCAATTCTAGAAGGTGAGAGTTTTTAAGTTGTTTCCATTTCTTTCACTTTCGCCTCAATCTCATCCCAATAAGTATAAGTTTCATCTAGGTCTTTTTGCAGCTCTGCCATTTCGGTCATTACAGCATTTATTTTTTCATGGTCTTTAGTGATTTCGGGGTCTTCAAGTTTAGCTTTGCATTCTTCTAAAGCCGATTCTTTTTCTAGAATCATGTCTTCAACACCTTCTAGAAAATACTTCTCTTTAAAACTAAGTTTGATTTTTTTGTTTTTAGGCTTGTTTTTCTTCTCTTTGAAAACTGCCGCGAAATTTTCTTTCTCCGCTTTTTTACGATCTTTTAGCCATTGATCCACATCGGCGTATATGGCAAAACTCCCATCTCCATTTAAAGCTAAAGTACGGTGAGAAAGTTTATCTAAGAAGCTGCGATCGTGAGATACCAGAATGACTAGGCCCGGAAACTCCATCAGTATATCTTCTAAAAGGCCGATGGTATCAATGTCCAAGTCATTGGTTGGCTCATCCAGAATTAAAATATCAGCGGGACGCAAAAGCATTTTTGCTAAAATCAAACGGGCTTTTTCACCACCTGACATTTTTTTTATTTTCGTGTGTAGTTTTTCATTTGGAAAAAGAAAGCGACTTGCGTAAGAAGCAACATGGATGGATTTATCTTTAAATACAACGTAATCAGAACCATCACCTAAAAACTCTACAATGTTTTTTTCAAGATCAATGCTTTCTCGTTTTTGGTCAAAATAAACTATTTTTAAGTTTTCCGCCCAATGGATTTGGCCGGCAAGAGGCTTGTTTTGTCCAGAAAGGCATTTAAGAAAGCTGGTTTTACCACTACCATTGTTACCCACAAGGGCCATGCAGGTGTTAGCTCCTAATTCTAAACTTAGGCCATCAATTAGTTTTTTATCATCAAAGCCCACAACCAAGTCTTCGCACCAAAGCATCTTTTTTGTTTTACGACCTGTACTTTCAATTTCAATGCGAGATGATTTTTGCCCACTCAAGTTCCTTTGTTTTACTTGATTGAGTTTGTCAAAAAGTTGGTGAGCTTCGTTGATTCGACTACGACTTTTGGTGGTTCTAGCTTTTACACCAGCTCTTAGCCAATCAAGCTCTCTTCTTGCCTTATTGGATAGACTTTCTTGTAAGGAAATTTGTCCTTGAATGTATTCTTCTTTTTTGTCTTCAAACTCTTCATACTTACAATCAAAGGCAAGGTAAGCGTTTTGGTATACAGGATTAATTTCTATAATGCGATTGGTACATTTTTCTAGAACTTTACGGTCATGACTAACTAAGACAAACGCGCCTTTAAACTGCAGTAATAAATCTTCCAGCCATAATATTCCGTCCCAATCCATATGGTTGGTTGGCTCATCTAAAATTAAAAGCTCTGGTTCACTTGCAAGAGCTAAAGCAATAGCCAGACGCTTTCTCCAGCCACCACTGAGTTCTCTAATGTCTTGATCTGGATTTTCAAAACCACAAATGCTTAACTGAGTTGCGGCGTTGATTTGTGCTCTCATTTCGTCAAAGTTATGAGTCTCCTTTAGTTCCGAAACTAAAAAGTTTAAAAGACTAATATTTTCTGGGAAATTTTCTTGCTGTTCAACAAAGGCAAATTGCAAGGATTTTTGATGAACCACATCACCTTCATCCGGTGTGTCTTGTAAAGCAAGTATTCTTAGGAGGCTTGATTTTCCAGAGCCATTCGGGCCAATGAGAGCAATTTTTTGGCCATCTTCTATACCGATGCTTAAGTTTTCAAACAGATCACGATCGCCCACATTTTTACGTAAATTTTTGGTAGATATCAGAAGTCCCATGACGGAGCTTTTAACATATTTACGAAAGTCTCGCACGAATTTCGGAAGAAAGATCAAAATGCCTAAGGCTTAGGATTCTCTTTTAACTTTCTTTGAAAGATACCGCTTTTTTATTGCTTGAAGCTTGGGGATGTATGACATTGAAAATGATAATGAATTATTCTGATCAAATATTAAGCACATTAAAATCGACTTTTGGATTTGAAAGCCTTAGGCTTCAGCAAGAAAATATTATTCATTCTGTTTTGTCAGGTAGAGATACACTTGGGGTTATGCCCACTGGTGGCGGAAAAAGTTTATGCTATCAACTACCGGCCATGGTCATGGGAAAATTAGCAGTGGTGATTTCTCCTTTGATTTCATTAATGGAAGACCAGGTTGCTAACCTTGAAAACTTAGGGATAACATCAGCCTATATAAATTCAAGTTTGGATCAAGAAGAACGCAAAAATGTGGAAGAGCGTTTAAAATCAGGAGAGATAAAAGTTTTGTTTATGGC
>JAYZXX010000300.1:0-6702 GCA_036140815.1 Bdellovibrionota bacterium
TCTTACTCTTACTCTTACTCTTACTCTTACTCTTATTCTTACTCTTACTCTTTCCCTTTCCCTTTCCCTTTCCCTTTCCCTTTCCCTTACCCTATCTGTATCTGTATCTGTATCTGTATCTGTATCTGTATCTGTATCTGTATCTGTATCTGTACTTAGATTTTTGATATGTATAATAATGCGCCATGCTGTATCAAAGAAATGGAATGAGGCTGAGGCTTTTTTAAAAATTATGAGGTTTTAAAGAGATTTTAATTTAACGAAGTAACTATCGCTTTCATTGTTAAAAAAGTGAGTAAAATCTTATTGCTTTGTGTTTCTATAGCTAGTCTTAAAAAGGAATCTGCGATATATTTTGCGTCTGAGGAAATTATGGAAAAATTAACTAATAAAGCAAATATTCGTATTGGGACGGTAAATGGTACTGGCTCTCAGTCATCAAATACAATTATTATAAAATCACTTTTTCGTATGGGAGTTCCTGTATCAGGTAAAAACTTATTCCCATCAAACATTTTTGGTCTGCCTACATGGTTTCAAATTCGAGCAAATGAATCGGGCTACACTTCTTTTTCAGATGAAGTGGATATAGTTGTAGCAATGAATAAAGACTCTATTTCTCAAGACGTAGACTCCTTGAAGGCAGGGGGTTTATTTATTTATAACTCTGATTTACGTTTTGATGAAATTTTACTGAATGATGAGCATGTTCACTTTGCTGTACCATTTAAAAACTTAGTTAAGGGTGTGACAGATTCCATTAAGTTAAGAAAGCTTCTTACCAATATGGTCTATGTTGGTGTTCTCGCAAGAATCACTGGCATGGACAAGGAAGTGATTTTCTCCGTGGTGGAAGATTTTTTTAAAAGCAAAAAATCTGTTGTTGAGCTTAACCAACAAGCAATTGAAGTAGGTTTTAAATACGCCGAAGAAAATTTTAACAAAGATTTTTATATTCAATTTGAGAAGAGAAGTCCCTTAGCTGACACCGTTTTAATTGATGGTAATACGGCAGGTGCTCTCGGTGCTGTTTGGGGGGGATGTGGGTTTGCATCATGGTATCCAATTACTCCTAGTAGTTCATTGATGGAAGAATTTGAGAACTATGCCAATCAGTTTTTGTTGGACGAAAAAGGAAAGAAAAACTTTGCAGTGGTTCAGGCAGAAGATGAACTTTCAAGTATTGGGATGGTAATTGGTGCTTCGTGGGCAGGGGCTCGAGCTATGACGGCAACCTCAGGGCCCGGAATGAGCCTGATGAGTGAATTCGTTGGCTTAAGTTATTTTGCAGAAGTACCTAGTGTGACTTGGGATATTCAAAGAACGGGGCCTTCCACTGGTTTACCGACGAGAACACAACAGGGGGATCTAAGAATCGCTCATACTATGGGGCATGGTGATGGAAAACATCCTGTGCTATTACCGGCTTCTCCGGAGGAATGTTTTTATTTTGGGAAATTAGCTTTAGATGTAGCAGAACAAATGCAGTGTTTTGTTGCTGTGTTGAGTGACTTAGATATTGGAATGAACCTTTGGATGACTAAGGACTTAAGTAGCATTGATTTAGGTCCTATCCAAAGAGGTAAGGTTTTAAGCGCTGAAGACTTAAAACAAATGGAAAGCTTTGCTCGCTATAAAGATGTAGATGGCGATGGAGTTCCTTATAGAACTTTACCTGGTACTCATGATGATAAAGCTGCCTTTTTTACCAGAGGTACTGGTCATGATGAAAGTTCAAAATATACAGAGAGTAGTGAAAAGTATGAAGAGCTAATGCTTAGGTTGAAACGAAAAGAGAAACAAAGCCTTGAGGTCTTACCAAAGCCAGTAGAGAAAAAATCGGATCAAAACGCAAGTCTAGGCATTATTGCTTATGGGTCAACAGATCAAGCTATTGATGAAAGTCTTTCGATCTTGGCTCAAACAGCTTGTTTTGCGGATTACCTTCGAGTGAGGGCTTTACCTTTCCATCATGAAGTTGGTGTTTTTCTAGCGGAACATGATGAGGTGATTGTCATAGACCAAAATAGAGATGCTCAGATGAAAGACTTTTTAGTGATTGAGTATCCTCAGTTTGCTGGAAAAATTAAATCTGTTTTGAGTTTTGATGGACTGCCTGTTCGTGCAAAACAAATTGCTGAAAAAATCAGTGAGGTGCTTTAATGGCTAAAGAAAATGCGATCGGATTAGAGAAAACAGCCTACAAAGGTGGAAAGTCTACTCTTTGTACTGGATGTGGACATGATAGTATTACAAACCACATTCAAACGGCATACTTTCAAGCCAATGTGAATCCCTTTGATATTGCAAAATTATCTGGGATTGGTTGTTCGAGTAAGACACCGGCTTATTTTATGAGTAAGTCACATGGCTTTAATTCTTTACATGGACGACTTGGGCCCTTAGCAACTGGCGTTTATAGTGCAAACAGAGATTTAAAATTAATCGGCATTTCTGGAGATGGAGATACGGCTAGTATTGGCTTTGGTGGGTTTGCCCATTTGATTCGAAGAAATGTGCCAATGGTTTACCTTTGTTATAACAATGGTGTTTATGGGCTAACGAAAGGCCAATTTTCAGCAACGGCTGAGCAAGAGGCAGTTTTAAAGACTGGTGCAGTTAATCCTTTTCAAGAAATTGATCTTTGTGCAATGGCACTACAACTAGGTTGTGGTTTTGTTGCTAGAAGTTTTTCTGGAGATGCAAAACAGCTAGTTCCTTTAATACAAGCGGCCATTCATCACAATGGTACTGCCTTTATCGATGTGATTTCTCCTTGTATAACCTTTAACAACCATGAACAGAGTAGTAAGAGTTTTGTAGCTGTTAAAGATCATAAAGTAAATTTACAAGAGCTTGGAGTGATTGAATCTCAGGATGAAATCAAAGTGGATTACGAAGAAGGGGAGTTACAGATGGTAGATCTACCAGATGGAACTCAAATCTATCTTAGAAAACTAGATTCTAGAGCACATAATGTAAATGATAAATTTGCAGCTATGAGACTTTTGGAAAATACCACCCAAAGCCAGGAGCTATTAACGGGATTGTTGTATATCAATGAAAACAATAAATCTCTGGGCGATAAATTGAATACAACCGATACTCCAATTCGCAATTTGGATTTAGCAAGTATTCAACCTTCCAATGAAAAATTGAAAAATTTAATGAAAGATTTTTCGTAAGATTTTTAGTATTGGCAAACTAGCTCTTTGAGTAGCGCAAAAGGCTAAATAAAAATAAGAATACAGTCATTTAATTTCATTTGTCCTGACTCTTGTTTTCTCCTGTAACCGATGGAAAAGTGATAGGGCTTTAGTTTGCAAATCCCGTATTTAAAGAAGTAAGTTTCTTGAATGAGAGAATTTTTTTGGGAAAGGAAGCTCAACTAATTGGTTGAGCTTTTTTATTGGGTCAGTTTAATTTACTTTTAAAACACAAAAAAACGTGAGGGGGGAGTTCACGGTTTTTTGTAAATTTGGAAATTGCTTTAGCTTATTGATCGTTTGGTAAAACTTTATCTACAGGGATGTCTAAAGTTCTACTAATAAACTCAGAAATTTCAGATCTTTTGTTGTCTCCAGCTTTATCAATAGCATTGATTAGTGGAAAATATTTAAGAGCTAGATCAGAAGCTTCTGAAGCTCCAGAATCACGCACACTAGAGCTTAAAACTCGAAAGTCTAACTCCATTGGGTCGCATTTTAAGTAAGTTGCAAAATCACGAATTCTCTTTTGAGGAATAGCTGAAACTCCTCTTTCAATGTTTGAAATAATTTGTGCATTATCGTATCCTAGTGACTTGGCTAGATCGGATTGTGTAAGAGCTGATCTTTCTCTCATTTCTTTTAACCATTTGCCTAACTGTTTTCTTCTTTCGAGTTTGCTCATTTTATGCCTTTCTTTGGTTGAGCTCTTTAAGCCACTGAAATTACTAACCTTTTAATCTTAATATAAAATTAACAAAACTCAGCATTTCAGTCAAAATAAAAGCCTTGTAATGAATCTATGGGAGATGAAATTAAGCAAAAGGTCTAGGTAAAAAAAGGGATCAATGTTATCTGTAAGTTATTGAAATAAAAGAAATAAACAAAAGCCCTACCTTTTAGTTTATGCATTAAATAATTCATCTTTAAGAACTTATAGTTCTTTTAGAAATAAGGAACTCACTTGGTTTCTAAGTGACAGCTTTTAAATTTTTCGGGAGTTATTGGTTTGAATTGTAGATACGCCGATCGTTGCGGAGCATGTGATAAAATAGATTTAAAATACGATACTCAAGTTTCTGAGAAGAAGGAAACTTTCCTTGATAAGTTTTCTGATTTGGAAGTGGTGCTTCCAGAAGAAATTGGCTTTACTCAGTTCCCAGAAGGAAGAACTAGGGATCGCGCCGATTTGTCATTTCGTTTTGAAGAATCTGAATTTAAGTTTGGTTTTTTTACGAAAGATCGCAGTGAAATTTTAGATATAGAAAGTTGTCCACAAATGTCTGAAGAACTAGAAAGTTGGTTCCAAGAATTTCGTGCAGAGCTCCCACAAGTTGAAAAAATGTCTGTTCGCCTAAGAATTGGAGCAAGTGGGGAGAAAGGTGTTTGGTTGGATCTTGCGAATATAGACATTAAAAAGCTATTGGACGAAGAAACTTGGCTACGAAACCTTATGAATAAAACCAGCTTCATAGAAATTGGCCAAAGAAGAAAACGCCTTATTGAAAAAGAAGGAAAATTAAAGTTAGGCGAAGCTAAAGCGGAAAACTGGTTTAAAACGCGTTTGGCTAATGGAGAATGGCATAATTTAAAAATGAACGTAGGTAGCTTTTCTCAACCTGGATATAAAACCAATGCAAAAATGAGTGAAATCATTTGTTCTTTTCTGGGAAAAGGAGAAGGACGAAAGGCTTTAGAGTTATGTAGTGGTTCTGGGAATTTAAGTTTTCTATTGGCGTCATTAGGATTCAACTGTATTAGTACAGAACTAGATAAGACATGTATGATTAATGCAGAGATATCTAGAGAGAGTTTTGAGTTTAAAGACAGTCTGCAATTTAAGAGATTAAATGCCCATAAAAAATCGGATGAGTTGAATCAATTGTTGAAGAATGCTGGCCTATTAGTGGTTGATCCACCTAGGAGTGGTTTGAGATCTGGTTTGGAAGTATTTGAAGATTTAAACAAGTCAGAGATGCCAGAATGTTTACTATACATTAGCTGTTTTCTAGAGAGCTTGGCAGAAGACTCCAAAAAAATTCAGGAGATGGGCTACAAAATCTCGAAAGTGAATCTTCTAGATCAATTTCCTCATAGTAGCCATTGCGAATATATACTTCTTTTTCAAAAGGCAATTTAGGGTTTCGAATCTTTTTTACCGCTGGGGATTGGCTCGTCACTAAAAACTCCTTCACGGAAAGTTTCTACCCAAACTTTGTAGGCTAAATTAACTTCTTCGATAGGCGCGGGTGGGTGAACAGGTCCTACATACATTTTTAAAACACCAGGCCTCGGCATCCAAGCCCCTTTGGGAAATAAACGATGTGCACCGTCTATGTATAAAAATAGAATTGAGGTATTGGACTTTTGAGCGAAGAGACTTACTCCACGTTTAAAAGGCTTAATTTTACCATCTTTAGAGCGTGTTCCTTCTGGAAAAATAACTAGCCAGATTTTTTCTAGCGTATTTAACATATCTAGGCAAAGTTTGATGGCTTCACCTTTTTTTCCACCGCGATCAATTGGAATAGCGCCAATAAAATGTTTCGAGAAAAAACTCTTCCAGGCATTAGAAAAAAAATAGTCTTTAGCAGCAGCAGAATAAAGCGAAAACCATTGAAAATAAGGAACGGCAGCCGCGATGGAAACGGCGTCAAGATGGCTGGTATGATTTGATATTACCAACAGTTTAGGATGTTCTTTAGCTACTTTTGCTAAATCACCGTGGACTTTCAAACGTTGATAAAAACGGAAAAACATAGCTTTTAAAAAGAATGCCCAAACGCTTCTTAAGGCACGGCTCATTAAGCTTATGTCTTTTTCAATTAGAGGGAGATGAGACATATGCTTTGGAAGTTGCGTCCATTGCGCGTTATCGTAGTCCCATTGTTTTTTATCGTTTTTATTTTCTTCCAAATTAATTGCCTTAGATGGAGTAATATTCAAAAGTTTTTAGAATGTAGTAATATAAGGGAGCTACAAAGATCAGTCTATCTAATCTATCCAAAACTCCACTTCTTCCAATGATAAAGGCATTTCTGTCTCGTACTTGAATGTCTCTTCGTATACCACTTAAAACAATATCGCCCATTCCGCCAACAAGAGAAGCAGCCAAGCCAGCGCTTAACCAGTAGACTTCTGTACGTTCAGGGAGTAGGTGTCTTAGGCCAAATGCAAGTGCGAGAGTAATTAAACAAGACAAAGCAAAGCCTTCTACATTTCTACGGGGAGCGATATTGGCAAACCATTTAGTTTTCCCATAAAGCTTACTAAAAGCTAGATTAAGTGCATCACAAATTTCGGTTAACAAAATGATTAGCAATAACTGTCTGGCTCCATTTTCCCATCGAACAAGCCAACCTAAATGCAAGAATGACCATGCAATCAAGATATAAGCAATAATACTAAGGGAAATCAGCTGCAGCATTCTTTTGTACTCATTTTGAATAATGGGAATAATGCTTAGGCAAAAAAGTAAAATCATGGGCATCAGATT
>JAYZXX010000301.1:0-4930 GCA_036140815.1 Bdellovibrionota bacterium
TTAACCATTTTTCCTTAAAGCTTTCAAAGAAGTTAGCAAAACTACTAGTGCCATGATTTCCCAAAAATAGGACGCGATAGGAGTCTTGCGGAGAGAGTTGAAATAAAGCTTGCAAATCTTTTTTAGCCTGTAGATCTAAATGTTCTGCAGAGTATATTTGATTTAAAAATAGGTGAGGAAGTGCATTCACTTTATTTGGGTTTACTCCGCTATTAATAAGGAAGTTTTTCATCTTATCTGAATGACTTAAAAAACTAATTTTAAAATTGTCATTTTTTGCAAGTTGAATCATGCCTTTCAAAATTTGTTGATTGTATGGATTATGGATATTGTGTTTTTCCATTATTTCTAGCTCAAAGACATAATGAATATCCGGGCGCAGCTTAAAATAGCTAAGATCAGGACTAGTTTTTGGCACGAGACTTAGTCGTACCTGATCGTAGCCGAACATTGAATAGATTAGATTACTGTAGATTCCTATAAATAAAACAGAGTCCTTAGCCAAGGCCTGTATTTTTTTTTCTAAGCTCTCCTCTTCCGAGGACTGGATAATTCCGTGATATAGAGAAAAAGAAGTAGAGGAATTACTTCTAGCGAAAACCTGCATTGCTTGACGATAACTTTGATCTTGAGAGTTTCTTGCTCCTGCTCGGTAGATCTGAGTTTGCGCAACTAGCGTTAGATTCATTGAAAATATAATACAAAAAATAAAAAATTTCCCCATACAAAGAGGTATATGCGTAGAAAATTATTTTGTGACTCTTTATTTTAAAAAAAGAAATATTTTCAGTTTATTCAATGGGTCGAGAACTGAAATAGAGAACTTTCATCTTTAGTTCACCTCTTTTCATAGGTATTTAGTTCATTTTTCCATTTCCTTTTTGATCATAGAATACTATGACTATTGAATGTTTCTAAATCACATTAAAGAACAACTCCTCAAAACTGGCGGTAAAGAGATCTCCGTGGAGTGGATCGATGGGGTAGAGTACTTGATTTATGATGGTTTTTATTTTCAGTGGAAAAAAAGAGCCTATTATCGAAACATAAACGCCAAAGTATATCCAGATTTAAAGCTTACAATTACAACAGGTAAAAAAGCGCCAAAGTGGTTTATTATAAAATTCATTGAGGAAAATCGCCCTTGGCTGAACCAGAGTTTACAGCATCATTTCAATGAACTTTTAAAGCTGAAAGAGGAAAGGCTCCTTCCAAGGCCAAAGCCCGGTGGTTGGGCTCCTTTAATGGGGCATGCTATGCGATTAGAAGAGGCGAAGTCTAAAAGAGAAGAAGGTGTCGATTGGAAAAATAAAGTTTTAAAAGTTTACCCAGGTAAAAAGAGCTTTTTGCAAGGCTTGTTTCGCTTTTATAAGGAAGAGGCGAAAAGACAAATCACAGTGATTCAGAAAGAGGTTTCAGAGAAAATGGGCCTTTACCCTGTGAAACTGAACTTTCGCAAGCCTAAAACGCAATGGGGAAATTGCAATTCTAGAAAAGAAATCACTTACAATTGGAAACTGATTGCAGCTCCTTACCGATGGATTGAATATGTGGTAGTTCATGAGACGAGTCATTTACAGCATATGGATCACTCCCACAAGTTTTGGGAATTGGTGGCTAGTGCATGTCCAGACTACGAAAAGTATTCTCAAGCACTCAAAGGCCAACAGAATATTTTTGAATTTCTCAATGAAGAGTCTAACTTATACCTGCACAAATTTCATTTTGACCGAATTGATAAAAAAGTCTTTATAGACTACTGATCTCAAGATTATGAACCTGCAAAGCTTCAACATAGTTAGAGCATTGTAATTTTATAAGTTCTTTTTTGGTAAAAGACATTCTGGAATTGGGGCTTGAGGTAACTTCTTAATTATGAAATAGAGGCCAGCTGCTGTTAACTATGTTGACAGTAGGGTTTGAACATAATTCAGTTATGAAAATTACAAGTCTATAAAACCTACTATATGCACCTTCTATTTCTGTTATAATACGGTCTTATTTATATATGTTTTTGGTCTAAACTTAGGAGGCATTTTTGCTTAAGCTAGCCTTATCTATTTTTTTGAGTCTCTCGTGGAGCTTCTCGGCGAAGGCTTTTAGTTTTTATGAGCCTGCGACTTGGCAAAAAACAAATATTTACTACTATTTTATGCGTAATAGTCGTGATCCTCAGTTGGTAAAGCAGGTTGAGGTAGCAATTGATGCCATCAATGAGGTCGTAGGATATGATTTTTTAAAAGCTACTGACGATTACAAAGTCTCGGATATTCGTATCGCTTTTTCAAAAGCAGCCCCAGATAGTAGAATTGCCGGACAAAGCGAAGTGGGTCGATTTGCAGAGACTGTATCTAAAGAAAAGCCCACATTGACTTACAATTATTGGGAGAATGAGAATGGGGTGGCTATTAGTTCCTCGGCAATTTGGCATGAGCTGTTTCACTCTTTGGGTTTCGTACATGAATTTCAATCTCCACAGTTTAATTTGTATCAATTGAATAACCAATCTTTTTGGGGAGATGAAAAGGTTTTTAAAAAAATGTTGAACGATAAGGTAGTTGACTCAAAAGAAAATTGGGAGACGAATTATAAAATCTATAATTATTCCAATTTTGTCTATAGCTTTTACGACCCTTATTCAATTACTAATTACCAGGAAACGGAAGCGAATAGTCTTAGTCCGATAGTACCTGCCCTCCAAGATCGAAATCGGCAGATGGAAAATGGAGTGTACCTATCATACCTAGATACTTTAGCCTTAAAATATTTTTACAATCCTCGCTACCGTAGAACTAAGGTGAAATCTTCTTTTGTTCATTTTGATATTCGAGGCTTAAAACATAATTTGGGTCGTTCCGCTTTCAGCGATGTAGACTTGTTAATTAACAAAGGTGTATTTAAATTTTATATTACTTTTGGGCATCAAGCTTTTGTTCTTAAGGATGCGTTTTTGAGCTGGGAGTTAATACAAAATTCTTTGATTTATGTAAATGGAATTCCAGTGGAAAAAAAATTATTAAATTCTGATAACAAGATTTTTGACTTTTTCCTCCCAGGTGAAAATGAAATCATAATAAAACCTCAAGCCAGTATTTCGGCCGAAGACTTTGAGGTGCGTTTGGAATTTGATGAATTAGAATATTCTTTTTTAGAATACGTTAGTGCAGAGCCGTATATAGACCAAGACTCAGGTTACTACTATTATTCTTGGTTAAGGGGAATTGCCAATTATGGAGGAGAGGAAGATGATCTTAAAAAGTACTCTGCCAGTTCTACTGAAGACGAGGACTTACTTTTTAATTTCAAAAATGATCTTTTTGCAAAATTAGACAGAATTCTTTACCAGGATTTCGACCGATATTTACATAACTTGCCATTTTATTCTGAGGAAAATACCCAAAAAAAGGAAGAGGAAGTAAGGACGACATTTAAAAAATATGAAAAAATTAATTTGCTGCATACGATTTATGATTTTAATGGCTTAGATCTATTACGCTTTCTTGTTTCCGATCAATTTTTAAAAGGTGGAGTGGTAGAATTTCAAAAAAGCTATTTTGATTTATTTTTTATGGTGGAGAAAAAGCAGTTTCAAGATGCCACTAGTATAATACTTAAGATCAGAGAAGATAATGGTGGATTAACTGATTTGGACTACTTTTATTTTGTTGGACTTTTGAATCATTTGATTGAGTCCGATGGTGACCTCGAGGACGCAACTTCCTATTTTGCAATTCTGGCAGAAAATTTAGACTGGAAACGGCTTTTGAAGGCTTCGAAAAGGAATATTGATGGAATTATGTATTTCGATGTCGGAGAAGAATTTTTGGCTCTAATGTATGCCCGTTATATCACAGATCTAGCATCCTCTATTAAGGCCTTTGATTTATGCGATGATCGAGGAAAATGTTCATATTCCAAATTCTTACAGGCACTCGAGACTAAGACTGCTAGTTTTTGGGAAAAGGACGAGGAGTTTTTTAAAAAAATTGACATAAGAACTTTGTTGATTGAGGTTTTTCATAAAAATCCTCCACTTAAAATTCCTTTTTTAGAGATTCTAGCTAATAGAGTTTCAATCAACATTGCCGAATACACAGATCTTTTTTTCTTTAATTTAGATAATTACTGGAAGATTGTTTTGTTAGAGGTACTCGAAGTGAGGTCATTGATGGATTTCAATCATTTTGCAGCGGCCGGCTTTTTAGGTATAAGAGAAGAAATGATGATTGAAGATGGTAAAATTGTAGCTGAAAATTTTAAAGATTATTCTTATTTAAGAAATATAAAAAACTCTAATCAAGACTTGCAGGATGCCTATGTCGATTGGATTAAAATCGGTAAACAGCCTGGTGCAACAATACACAAAAGTTTGGTAAATGATTATCTTAAAAATCTCGCGAAAAAATACGACAATATAGCCGATATATATGAGAATATAGTAAGTAAGCCATGTAGTAATGGATTTGGAAAATATCCGAATTGGCATTATTTAAGGAAGGAATGGTTCTTGCCATTTTCGATTCACTACCAAGGGGAGCGTTCTATGGCGAGTAGAACAGTGTCTCATGCTTCTCCGAGCTTAGCTTCAGATGAGAAAAATAGAGATTTGAATTACTGTAGACTCGAGTTTGATTCTAGCGCGGAAATTTTTAATTACCTGGTAGTGACAGGGGCTTATAAAGAATAGACAAAGGACCTTGCTCTCTTTAGTACCTATGGATTATTTAGTTCTTAGGGACAAAGTTAAAATTGTTCGCGCTGTAATTAAAGGGATTAGTTTCTAGTTTGCCTTGGGTAAAGTCTCTTGGTTGATTTTACTTTAAAAAGCTCATACGTATTTGGGTTGTGATTAAGTAGTCTTTTTTATGCCTAGAGAATAGGACAAAGGTATTAAATTTTTAAGAATTTCTCAGTAAATTAATACAGATTT
>JAYZXX010000302.1:0-13595 GCA_036140815.1 Bdellovibrionota bacterium
TCCCTTTTACACTTCTAATAATCATATTAGAGTTTTTTAAAATCCCTGACAGGAATCCAAATGTATCTGATATTTTGAAAAGAGTTGTAATATCAATTCTGCTCTTAATATCTTTTGACTTTGTTATCAATACCATTTCTATGGTTGGCGATGGAGTAACTGAAAAGATCCAAGGCATAACCAAGCTTCAAGATTTAATGAAGCACTTGGAAGAGAACTATCAGGACACTGAGGTTAGCTGGCTCAAATTCAGAGAGGCAGTAATTTTCGTGCTAAACCTCTTATCTTATGTGATTGCTTATGTAGGTGTCTTTGTTGCTAATGTTCTTGTTCACTTTGTTTGGTCAGTCCTTTACGTTTGTTCTCCATTAATGATCTTAATGTATATCTCCAGAGGGACATCATTTGTTACAACGAACCTCTATAAAGGGTTAATAAATGTTGTTACTTGGAAAATACTTTGGTCAATCTTAGGAGTAATGCTTTTAAAGTTGGCGACGAGTCCTGCTGTTGGCAGTTGGGACAACTTTCTAACTACCATATTGGTTAACCTTTGTATTGGGTTATCCATGTTATTCATTCCATTTACTACAAAATCACTAATCAGCGATGGAATGTCTAGTGCCGCTTCCGCCCTTGCCGAAGCACCTACATTAGCGACGTGAAAAGTTGTAAAAGAGGTCGCTAAGAGACAAGGAAAAAGACTAACGACTGGAACTATTCAAGGAACAAAAAATGGCTTTAACCGAATGGGAACTGGAATGAAAACAGGTCTTCATCATGCGAAAAATAGTTTTTCAAACAAGATGAGATCACAGGCAAGAAACACACCAAAACCACTTCCAAACAACGTCATCAAAGTTGACTTTAAAAATCGGAGAAAAACATGAGTAAATTATCAGCAAAGGGCCAGTGGTTGGCCCTCAACAGGCTTGCTAATACCTATCGGGTTACTTGCTTTATTCTAGGTGGATGCTTAGTTATAACACTCTCAATTTTAGCCTATGTAGCGTCTTTACCTCCTGTGGTAGTCGAAAAAGGCAATAATGAGGTTATACGTTACCACTCAACTAGAAAGAATAACCCCATTGGTAAGAATGAGATTAAACGCTTTGTTAAGACATTTATCAAAGCAAATTATGAATGGAAGAAATTTGAACGAAAGACAATGCTTTTTAATATTAGACCCTTTGTAACTGATGACTTTTATAGCCTCGTTTCAAAAAACTCTAAGAAAAAAGTAGCGAAACCAGACGGTGAAGACAAGTTTTCTCAATATGTAGGAGAAATAAACGTATCAGTGACTGATAAAGAAGTTGTAGCACAATTTGATCGAGTAATTCGACTTAAAGGCCTTCCTCTAATATCAGTAACTCAAATTTCACTACAGATATTGAAAGATTCACCAAATAAATGGAATCCCTTGGGTTTATACGTTAATGGTTTAATAGAGCATGAGGTTAAGTAAATGAAGTTATTTATACTCTTGATTTGTTCCTCCCTTATTTCTGTAAATGCATTTGCTGGAAAGATAAGAACGATAGAAGTTTCATCAAAAAGAATGGAACCTATCTATTTAAAGCTGGGTCAATCAACTGTACTAAGATTTAGAGAAACTCCTAAAAAAGTTGTTGTAGGAAATCAAAACTATTTTAATGTAGAGTTCATTGGAAATGATATTACAGTTCAACCCCAAGGAGTTGTTAAAACAAATCTCTTTGTTTATGGTGAATATCATACTTTTGGTTTTATCTTAAATGCAGGAAACTACAGTCAGTATGACGATTTAGTTAATGTACGGTGGAAATCTCCACGTTTGCGCTTGAAGAAGAAAAGAAAACTGTCTCAAAAGAAAGTAAGAAAGAAAATTTCGCTAAAGTCCAAAATAATTTGTGAAACAAAAAGTATCACGGAAATTAGACCAAGTGTTTATGTTTTAGACTTTAAAATCATTAACCGAGGTAAGAAAGAAGTAAAAATAAAAGACATTGATCTTTTCTTGACAAGATCAAAGGTAAAGCTGCCTAATCAAAGATTAATTTTTTCTGGTGATAAAGTTGAGAAAGGCCTAGGAATTGAAGGCCGAATCTTCTTTAAACTTGTTAAGAAGGAAGGTTTTACTCTTCACTTACTTAATAGCAGTGAAAGCCTCAAAACAATTATCTCAAGGCACTTTTTATAGTTAAGAAAATTAAGGAATGGTTTAAAACGACCTTTTTTAATGAAGTTGAGGGGAAATCGACTCTAAATCAAAAGAACTTTGCTATTGCAGGAGGCTGTTTTGTTGTAACAGCAATAGCTATTTCGCAAATATATGGGTCTTCTGAGAACACAGCGATTGTAAAAAAGGTTGATAGGAATTTAATCAATAATGATAGATTTCATAATGAAAATGATCTCACTAGAACAAAAGGAGATTCAAATATCCAAGGAGGTATCAAAAATAGAAGTGATGTTAAGTCGCAAGTGAAAAAAGCAAGGCATATGCCTCCCCCAAAAATCAAGTTAATGGCAAAGCAGATAATTTCCAGAAGTGATCTTCCATCTTCAGAAGGCTCCCTTCCTACGGGAACAAACTTCATTGGAAAATTAATTAGCACCATTGATACTAGAGATCAAAAGCAATTCATAAAAGTTCTTTTACCCTATGGTGGCTCGTTTAAAGGAAAAAATAAAATTCCAAAAGACACAATTTTACTTGGAAGTGTGAATTACCAAGGAACTGGTGAGAAAGTTTATATTACTTTTGTAAAAGCAATCTTCCCTGATGGTAAAGAATTTGAAATTAATGCTCAAGCTTTAAACCCTCAAGATTATTCCACTGGAATACTTGGGGACTATCATGGAACGGCTACAGTTAGAATTGCAACAACTCTAGGCCTAAGCATGGTTTCTGGAATGACAGAAGTATTAACAGAAAAACAAGCGTTAGGCGAAAGCGGTGCTGTTACTCCTAAAGCAACTATGAAAAATGCCTTTTATCATGGCGTATCTAAAGTTTCTGAAATGGAAGCAAATAGACAAGCCGGTGAACTATCCAATGAAAAGGCCTATGTCACTGTAGATGCTGGAAGTGACCTTATTGTTTCGCTAATCGCACCTTTAAAAATCAAAGAAGATTAAAAATGAAAAAACAAAACTCAAACCAGGCGGCAGAAAAGCTATTTTTGGCTTTTGGTAAGTTATTTCAACTCTATTTTAGTATTTCTCACTATGGCATTAAGAGAATTAAGTTTAAATCAATGCAAACATGGTTTTACTTATTCTTTTTCACTATGTCCTGCTTTACGGCGACCTATAACTATGACTTCTTGATTCTGTTTCATAAGTTAATGCCATTTTGGTTTACTGACGGGGTTATTGAATTGCTTGTAAAGGTTCCTTGGCTTACCTATTTCTTTCTGTTCTTATCAAGTGGAATTATTCTTATATTTCCAGCATTGGGACTAAGAGAATATAAGAAAATTAAGTCATATCAAAAAGATTTTGATTTCTTGTCCATCAAGGCCGGCAATGGTGTCGCACCCAAAGTCGTACAGGTAATTGAACTTGATGAGTATAAATCAAGGGTAATAGTTAAATCAGAGGGAATAGGAGCTGATCGTTATGAGACTAAGATCAATGATTTAACTTCGGCTCTTGGCCAAATTGTTGAAGAGATTAAGCCATGCAAGAACCCTAAATATACTCAATTCAACTTAACGAAGAAAAGATTGGCAGAAAAAGTGAGTTACTATGAGCTACCAGAGGAAAATGAAAAGCCTTATAGCTTTTCAATTGGTGAGTCACTTGGTGGATATTTATCTCAAGATATTTCCAGTTTGCCACATATGTTAATCGCTGGAACAACTGGTGGTGGTAAAAGTGTTTTCTTCAAGCAGACTTTAATTTCGCTCTTAAAATCAAGTGATAATCTTCAGCTATACCTTTTAGACTTAAAAAAAGGTGTTGAAATGCGTCCTTTTGAAGACCTTCCCAACGTACAGGTCATCAAGACAGAAAAAGATGCTGTTACAGTTCTTAAAAACCTTAAAGCTGAAATGGATAGAAGATTTAACTACCTTGAGAAAAAGAAGTTAAAAGAAATTGATCCTGCTAGAGACAAGATGGATAAAATAATTATCGGCGTTGATGAGGCATCAGTTCTTTATACAAAGACGAAAACCAATTCTGCTAAAAAGAAATTCATCGAGGAAGCCAGAGAGCTTACAGATGAATTATCAAAGCTTTCAAGGGCCGCAGGTATTCACTTAATTCTAGCGACTCAAAAGGTCACAAAGGAAACTATTGATACAAAAGTTCAAGAGAACATTGGTGGTCGAATGTGTTTTAGAATGAATACACTTCAAGGTTCAATGACAGTTCTAGGAAATAAAATGGCTTTAAACCTTCCAGATATTAAGGGACGTGGGATTTGGGCAACTGGTAACAAGTTTATTGAAGTCCAAGCACCATTTCTTTCGGAGGATGAGCTAGAAAGTGAGCTAAGTCTCATTGCCAAAAACTTTGAAGAAAAAGAAAAGACATTTCATGGCCCAATGGTGTCCCTCGAAAAAGTCGAAGGAGATAAGAAAAAAGTAATCCGAAAGGCATCTAGCAACGAGAAAGCAAAGGAGATGATGAATTAAAAACACAAAGTTAACGGAAAGAGATTTTAAGCTGTTTAAATTTTTATTTAAGTATAAAGTGGCTGACGTTAAGCAGATTCAACATTTTTGTTACCCAACAAGTGAGTTTTGTAATCTAAGAAAAAGACTAAAAAAGCTAGAGAAAAGTAATTTCATTTCTTTTAAATCTCATTATAGCTTAAAGAGCTTTAAAAAAGTATTTCACCTAACTGACAAGGGGCTTCTAAAGCTAAAGGAAGTATGCCCTATGGCACTTGTAAGGAAGCAACTTAAAAGTTCAAGCATTGAGCATGATCTCCCTCTTATAACTATAGGAGAAGCATTAAAAAGTTCAAAAAATATACTCCAATATTATTCGGAGAACGAACTTCAATGTTTTGAGGATTTCACGAATGATGACCTCACGAGGCAATTTGTTGATCTTAACTGTGATGGATATGTATTAATTAATTTTGACAATGAGCGCTATCACGGTGCAGTTGAATTTGAACGTACTGAAAAAGCATCTCAAAGGTATGAACAGTTAGTTATAGATTATTACATAAGCTCAAATGTAGATGTGGTTTTGTACTTTAGCAAAACTAACTCGATCATAAATGAGATTAAACATTATGAGGAACTTCATTATAAAGGACATGAACCTAAGTTTTACTTTCACAAGCTAGAAAATGAACAAAGCATGATTGATGGAGTCACCTTTCAAAATAGAAAAGGACATGAACTAGAGTTCTAGTGTCCATTTTCTACCTTACCTCTGTGTTACCTGTAACAGGTAATGCAGTTTCTTTTAACTTGTCGAAATTATTTAGTTTCTAAACACAATAATAGGACTCAATCAGACATAGGAGCATTTATGCATAAAGTATCAATTTTGATTATGGCAATGGCCATATTGACTACGGGTTGTTCAACAATGAGGGAATCACTGACTCTAGGTGTATCGACTGGTGCAGCAACTGGTGCAGTAGCAGGAGCATCACTAAGTAATAACAGAGGCCAAGGCGCTCTTAAAGGCGCACTTGTCGGTGGCGCAATCAGTGGTATTGCGTCTTACTTTATCCACAAGGGTCTAAAGAAAAGAGATCAAAAAACAAGAAGAGAAACACTTTTTAACCTCGATAAATTTGGAGTTGATTACCCGAAAAACTATTCACAGGAAAATGGCCCCGGCCTTTCAAAACCAGTAGTTGAATCACAATGGGTAGATACTCAAGTCCAAGGCAAAAAATTAATAGAGGGACACCGTGTTTGGATTATCTCAGAAGACCCACAATGGATTCCTTCTAATAAAAAGGAAAAGGAATAATGTTGATTAAACAGCTTTCCTTAGCAGTTCTACTATTTTCCCTAGCTTCATGTGGGGAGAAATGGGATGAGGAATCAGAAAACTCACATACACCACCAGTTCCCTCAACTCCACAGATAGTCTATGAGCCAATAGTAGAAAAAGAAAAAGTCACAGGCGAAACATTTTTAACTGATGTTGAAGTTGGAGAAACGATTGTTTTAACGATTACTGGAAAAATGAACTTACCTATGTTTGGCCCAAGCTATCAGAGATCACATCGTTCATTTTGGGATGATAGGCACTGTGAACGTGACCCCATTTGTCCGATGTGTTTCACAGTTAAGAGAATATGTTTTGATATACCGAGAAAAGGTCAATGTAACTTGAAATATAGAAACTACAATGGACAAGTTCAACAAGACATTCTTTTTTCAGATAAAGTTGAAGATTCAAAGCTACGGTTAAAAATTGGAGATAATCTTTACCCATTAGGTAGAATCACAAATCATGGTGGAATGGTCATTACAACAGAGTTTACAATATCAAAAGAAATGCTACAGGAAAGTAATACAGTTAGTTTAGCCATTACACCAGATGCAAACAAAGGAAATGTTAGAACAGGTTTTCTTGGATATGGCTCATGCCAAGGTAAAGGCCGAAGACATTTTAGACATGAGGGTTCTACCTCAAGTAGAACTTACAAAAATCAAATTGTGCGTGACTATCTCGTTACTGCACACTTCAAAAGGATTAAAAGACAATAAATGACAAAATTAAAATCAGGACGGCTGATTTTAGATGAGGGGGCCATCTCGGCCCTTTCTTCTATGTATGAAGAAATGAAAGATCAAAAGTGTATTAAAATTACTCCCTCAAAACTCGGTTCTTGGATAATCTCTGAATTTTATAAAAGCTATTTTACTAGATACAAAAAGAAAATATCTAAAGAACACTTTAATACTAAGGAGTACCTTAAAAAGGTTGTCTCAAATATTGATGAGAACGACGATATTGAGGCGGTTTTGAAATCAACACTTCAGGAACTTTCCCCAAGAAAAACAAAGTCAAAACGTGTCAGTAAAGAAGAACAAGAAAGTAGCCTCGAAGCGTAAACGCCAAGTCAGGCTAAAAGAGTTTGTAATTGAAATTAACCCTGTTGAAATATCAGATAATCAAAATAAGGAAAGAATAAAGCATTTATGCCAATTAATTTTTCCAAATATATCTGCTACAGGCTCTTAACCTACTGTTATCACTAATACTTTTTACTCTATTGACTAGCGTGATAATTCACGCTAGCCTTTAATTGTACCGATAAGGAGTTATAAGTGGTTGATTGGGATGAGACAGATGTTCCAGAAATTAAAGAAAAGCTGATTAAGAAAATACTTAGTGAGATGGACAATCAAAACTTATCCCAAGGTGAAGTTGGCCGAATGATCGGTATGGATAGAAAGAATGTAAATAAAACCCTTCGAGGTACTGAAAGAGGGGTTTCAATCAATCAATTGATAAGAATTGCCAATGGAATAGGACTTAAAGTTGATTTGATTATAAAAAATAAATAGGAACTTTATATGAGAAAAGTTGGAATTTATTGTCGAGTAAGTACAGATGAGCAAGCCAAGAATAAAGAAGGCTCAATTAAGTCTCAAGTACAACGACTAAAATTAAAAATTGAAGAAAAGAATAGATACGATAATAATAAGTGGGGAAAACTTGTTGGTATTTATAAAGATGAAGCATATTCAGGAAAAAATACCGATAGGCCTCAGTATCAAAAGCTCCTTGATGATGTAAGAAGAAATAAAATTGATACTGTTATTGTTACCGAACTCTCAAGACTTAGCCGTTCAGTAACCGACTTTTTAAATTTCGTTCAAGAGCTTGAAGATTTAGGAGCAGACTTTATCTGCTTACAATATGACTTCGATACAACTAGCCCTGCTGGAAAAGTCTTTATGACAATCATTATGGCCCTTGCACAATTTGAAAGAGAACTTACGGCAGAACGTATCAAAAACAATTTCCATGCAAGAGCATTAAGGGGTCTTCTAAATGGTGGGACACCTATTCTAGGATTTGATAAACACCCTACTCAATCAGGCTCTCTAATCATTAATAAAGATGAAGCTAGAGTTGTAAAAAAGATGTACCAAGTATTCTTAGAATCAGGACAAATCTCTGAGGTTCTAAAATACTTAAAGAGTAAGAATATCAAAAATAAAGCATGGACTTCTAAGACTGGAAACAACTACGGAGGAAAAGCTTTTACTCATTCCACAGTTTATAGACTTCTTACTAATCCATTTTACATGGGAAAAAGAGAAGTAAATAAGGAAAACAAAGAACTAGATCAATCTACATTGAAAACTACTGAAAAATATCACTTCGTTGATGCCTCTTGGGAAAAAATTATTAATGAGGCTGATTTTAAAAAAGCTTCAAAGATATTAGAGGCAAACAAAGCTGTAAAGCATACTGCAACACATGACTTTATCCTCTCTGGACTACTTACCTGTGATGAATGTGGACAGCCCTTATTTGGCCAATCAGCTACAGGAAAGACAAACAAGCATTACTATTATGGCCACAGCAAAAAATCAGAGTGCAAAGTTAAGCGATACCCTGCAATTGAATTAGAGCAAAGAATTAAGAAACACCTATTTAGTATTTTAAACAATCAAGCCCTTAAAGATGATTTCATTAGCATCTTAAAGGAACTCTCTACTAACTCAGCTCCTGAATACAAAGGGGAATTAAAAGCGAAGAAGAGAGAAGAAAAACTAATTCAGGGGCAGATCAACAAACTCATTGATGTTATTGCTAGTACAGATATGGCCGGTAGTGTTGATGCCATTGTGAAGAGATTAAAAGACTCAGAGAAAGACCTTCAAATTATTCAGGAACAAATTGCTGAGCTTGAAATCAAAGCATCCAATGAAGAACCTCAAACAATTAACCCAGACTTTGTTATCGAAAATCTTAAACAGCTTAGCTCTGAGAGATTTAGAAAATTTAAGCTTCAAAAGAAGCGTCTAGTTGCCAAGAGCGTCATAAAGAGCATCAATATTAGCCCTGACAATTTGATTCAAATTAATGTTTGGACTCAGGAGAATAAGAATAAAGACCAGAGAAACACTGGTGATGAGAAAGGGGTCATACTCCCTTTTCTTAAAGCTGGAAGGACACTAGGCGTAGCTAATGCGTCTGGTGGTGGTAGGTCTGAAAAAAAGGCAAAAAAAAATGCTGAGATCGAAACCCTTGTGACCGAGGGTTCGTCCAGCATTGCAGTTGGTGGAGGCGGAGGGAATCGAACCCTCGTCCAAAACTGATCCATCATGAGGCGCTACATGCTTAGTCTATGTTTTTAAGTTGATCGGAAGTCTTCCACAGACAAAATGCTTTCGACCCTCCCTCAGTAAAGTTTAGACCTAACACCTGAGAGGCGTGCGTTGGTCGATCCGGCTAAGATGAGGGTAGTTCAAGAAACACCGGCGATCGCCTGAGTACCCTAGCTACACTATATTAGGCAGCCATTTGCATTTGATTTTCGCCATTTAGACGTATAGGAGTTTGTAACGAGGACCTCTCCCACCCCGGCATGCTCCTAATGCTTCACTAGCCCTGTCGAATCCATGTCGCCCCCATTTCTTTTTTTGATCTTACATACAACTTTAGAAATGGTGATACTAGTTCACACCAAGAGCTACAATCTACTATATCGGTGGATGTTTGGCAATTGATCAATTATCCCACGCTGGCTTGAGTACCTTGGTCTTTGTGCCACATCCATAGGCGTAATTATAATTCTAAAATAGGGGACCCATTACCAAAAATTAGACTGCTACGCCCCCTCCTCCCTTTAAATTACCTTTGAGATTTCCCATTCGTGGCACAAGCCTTGCTTAATACAATATATAAAAGGAGACTCAAAAATGCGATACGTTCCATCCTATTTTTTAGTATTATTTACATTTTTTTCTGGAGTATATGTAAGAGCTAACTCGGAAAATTTTAACATTGAAAAAGGTAGCTTGATTGACCTGGAGCAAGCTATTCAGTTTTCATGGCTAAGTAAATCTAGCGTAAATTATGGTCCACAGATTCTTCCGAAGCTAGGTAGAGAAATGCGCATAGTTAGTAAGCTCGAAGAGACTAGCCTCGCCGAAATTGTGATTTATCAAAAAGAAATCCCTGGTGATCTTCTTGATCAGATCAGTATAACTAACTGGCGCAAACCTATAAAATGTAGCATCAATCAAAGATATAGCTCAGAATTAATATCTAAGGAAGTTTTTCAAAATGAAAAAAAATATCCAGTAATAAAATATGCTGCCATTCCCAATGATAATTTCGATGATATATTTTCTGACAATACCAATACTAAGAATAATATAAAGGCAGAGCTTTGTCGTTTTCGGATATTAGCAAAAACAGGCTATCTAGAAAGTTTAAATGAGAATGATATAAAAAATCTCTTCAAAACCGGGTTACCATCTCTAAACTTTGAATATCTCGAAGCCAATGTAAAAAGCTTCGGAGACATCGCTAATACCTACATTTCATACTTTTCCAGAATGGATACGAATTTATCATCGAACGATGAGATATGGTTCTTGGGTGCTGGTTCAATTTATAAAGTCCCAGAACTAGCTGACATGAATTCGAAAATTGCTGACGATTCTATTCAGCGTTTTATATCCTACTTTATGAAATACATTTTAAGTAATATCCCTAATTCCAACCAAATCGCTCTTGCAGAAGAATCCCTAAGAGATATCCCCCTACTCAATAAATTCACACTGTACTACTATTCAGAAGGAGAAAAACGTGAACTATAAATCTTTAAACCTGAAAGTAATCATTTTTTCCTTGTTAACAAGCGTGGTGGTATCTTGCGCAGATGATTCTAGTAATTCTAACAAACAGGGTGTTCAAATCTTGGAAAAGACAATTCAAACGGACCGGGACGAATCTATCAAATGTAATAACAATAAAGTTTTTCTCCCAAAAACAGATAGTCCTCTACTAGTATCGGAGTATATCTTAGAAATAATGAAAGCGAATCGAGGAATGGCTTTAAGTAAAATGAGCATTAAAGAACTACAAGGTGTATATAGGTCCTGCGTGAGACATGAAATTTTAAAGAAGTTAAAGCTTTGACCCAAGGCCTCTAATTGAGGCAAATGCCCATTCCAAACATCTGATATCATTAGATAAAGTTAACAAAATAAAACTAAAGTCCAGCCATTGAGAACCCGATAAACAATTGTGCTACGTCTACTATCGATCGCCTCATTGTGTGTTGCGTTTTTAACGACATCTTTTGTATCTGCTCGGGTTACATCCATCCCTGGGCAGATTGCAAATTCGTGGTGGTTAAGCTCGAAAGAAGCTTCCTCGATTTTTAATGGTAGCAAAGATTTAAATGTTAAATTTGATAACTCAAAACCAATTGTCATTGCTATTTTAGATACCGGTATAGACTTCTCCCACCCTTACTTAAAAGAACATGAATATATACCTAAGAGTGGAACTGCTCATTTTAACTTTTACACAGGCACCAATCAAGCTAAAGACCTAATGGATATAGCCGGCCATGGTACTCATGTGGCTGGGATCGTTCTTGCCACTATCCAAAAAGCAAACCCCCAGGCTAACGTAAAATTTATTTCATTAAAGATTTTGCCTGACCCAAAGCCAGAACGATCTTCCATGGCTGTTCCTAAGGTAAGCCCTAATGTGGTTAGACATGTTAGTGGGAACATAGGTTTGTATTTGAAAGAAGCCTCGAGCTATCTTGTGAAACTTAAAAAAGAAGGGGTTAACGTATTAGCCTTGAACGCAAGCTATGGCGGTTACACCTACGATCAAAATGAAAAAGAGGCCTTAGCCTTTTTATCAAGAAATGATATTTTAGTGGCAGCTGCCGCTGGTAACGATGCCAAGAAACTTACTAAGGTGGAATTTACATTTAAAGATGAACAAGGTAAAAATATCAAGTGTATCGCTTATTCCAAAGAGAAGCCTTGTCCGGCAAAAATATTTAAAAATTTTTATCCAGCAGCTTACAACGCCGAGCTAGATAATATTATCGCAGTTGGAAATGTAAATAGAAACGGGCTATTAGGAAAGTCATCTAATTTTGGATCGAGTGTTGATATTTTTGCCCCTGGGGAAGATATTGTTTCATCAACACCTGGTGGGGAATACGAGTTAAAAACTGGTACTTCAATGGCTACTCCCCAGGTTACCGCTAGCTTGGCTCTATTAAAGTCAGCTCACCCTACAAAAACCAATCTGGAAATTAAAAGTATTCTATTAGATAACTCGATCTTTAATGATTACTACGTGGATAAATCTAGTTCTGCCAGCCGCTTAAATATTCCTTACCTTTTCAAGAAAAAATCTACCCAATACTCTGTAAAATCATTAATGAAGTTAAACCCGAAATCTTTTACAAATGATTCTGCCCAAATTACCAGAGATGTTCCTTGTATGATGTCACCAAGCAATAAGATTCTTTGTGGTCCTGAAATTTATAGAACAAAATTATATGTTAATAGTAAAGAGCAAAGCATCGCTGAGGTACTTGGCGCCAAAAACATTGAAAGACAAAAGGCAATGAACCTTGGTTTGTTAAATAAAGGACAAATCATTGAGTCATCTTTAAATATGACCATTAAATCCATCAGCAAAAATGAAAAAATTTTTCAACTTATGCTTAAACATGGGTTCGCCTTTAGTGATCTCTATCACTCTCTAGGAAAAGAATTTTTAAACAAAAACTATGCAGCACAAGTAATTGTACCTGTCTTGAGTTATTCAGAATTTAAAGAAAACTACCCTCCTGGAACTAGGGTAAATAGAGAGCTATACGCAAAGTACATCAAAGACATTGTTAATACCCCACCCCAGTTTTTAAACCGTTTTAAGTCTGTTTACCTGCCTAGACCAGCGCCTGATTTAAATGTGGAGATCGGTTTAACAAAAATCTTCCCTCTGCCTTTAACTGAAAACTTAATAAGCTTTATAGCAAAAAATAAATCTCCTGATGCGGATGTTGTTTTAAAGCGCCTCCCAGATTCTTTTGTGAATCGGACTAAGGATAAAGAAGTAATTTTAAGAGTTAAAGATTTAAAAGAAAACACACCCGTTATTGCCCTCACAAAGAAAGATTTAAAATACCTAGATGGTTTCAACCAAGTAGATACAAAAGCAGATGCATTGATTAGCTCGCGTTTAAGTGGCTCAGGATATCGACCAGCAAGTAAAGAGTCTTTTGAAGGAATTAAAAAGGCTTTTAAATCTGCTATCCCAATAGAAAAAGTTTCCGGCATTGATATAAAGGGTTTAGATAGTAATAAAGAAATCCAACTACCAAATAAAATTTTGAATCGATTAGAAAGTATGGAAACCGCACTATTAGCTGTGAGTCTTAATAATCAGAAAAAATTAGCAATGCGTGTGAGTAAGGCGGCGCCTATTTCAAAGAAAGGGAAAAAAGTATTGTACCAGGCATTGAAAAAGAATGCTTTGGTACTAAATAAGGATCAAGAGCTGCAGTTAGACCCTTTAAAGGTAAGAGCCAATATTTTTAGACCTGGGGCTAAGGCTCAAGAAAGGATTGGAGAAAGTGAGCAGGAGTATTTTAGGATGTTGCTTGATCGTAGTTT
>JAYZXX010000303.1:0-30956 GCA_036140815.1 Bdellovibrionota bacterium
TTCATAACTGTGAAAAAATTGTTCTGGTAAATAGACATGTAGACTTAACTATTTTCGAGTTTTCGAACCCTTTAAACTTAGAAAGAAAAGACTATAATTTCCCTGCTTACTCCATATTAGATTTTGAAGATTATAAAAACACTCATGGGCAACAAATCACCATTCTAGGACATCCAAAAGGCACCCCTCTTAAAGCTCTTGATTGTGAAAAAGATATTGATCGTTATCAATCATTGAATGGGTTTCGTTTCCAACATACCTGCAAAACTGTCAGTGGAATGTCTGGAGCTGTCGCCGTATCCGCTACATCTGGTAGGGTAATTGGATTAAATGCATCCGGATTCGCATCAAAAGGTAGTGGACCAGACCTAAGCTTTTTAAAAGAAACTATTATTAAATTCTTACGAGGGAATTCGAAAGTCGGAGTCATGGGAAAGTTTATGGATGAATTTATCACTTTAGATGGGAATTTGACAGTTACCTACTTAGATGCCCAATTTAACAAAAAACATACTGGTTTTCTTAAGATGCTCAAAAGTGTTTACGAGAACTCAGAAGAATTACCAGACTTTCCTATTCTAGTTCAAATCGATGATATGAAAGACCTACTAGGTCTTTCTAACGAAAATCCTTTTGAGTATTTAAATATTCCAACAAGTATATCCAAAGAACATCTACTAGAAAGGCTTATGAAGTTAAAGGAAAAAGGTGAATATTATAAATACAGTGGGCAGCTTAATTATTAACCCTCAACAAAGGGCTCACTACGCGATCTTTTTATTAGGCCGTTTTACTTTTAAGGACTTACCAGTAATTTTGTGATCCCTCATTGCCCCATAAAGCTCAGAAAGAGTCCGCCACATTCTAGCGTAGTCTAAATGTACGGGTTCCTCACCAAAAACCTCAAACAGTTCAATAATATCCGCATCTTTTTCTCTACATAGATTTTTAAACCGTTTTCTCTTTTTGATTGGCTCTAGATTTACTTCAATATCTTTTAGCTCAGTTGCTGTAACTTCATTTTCCATAACATAGAACTTTGTATTCCCATTTAAATCAGTGCGGATTACAGCCTCATACCTTCCTAGATTCATCGAATTACCTTCTAATACATACTTCTTACCATCATAGGAGATCGTTTGATCAGAACTAATTATGCGGGTTTCTTCGATACATAAAACCTTATCTAGCTCGATAAACGGGTCAAGAGGCGAGTAGGCAGTTTCAGGATTAGTAGGGGATACGGTATTATTCTTTTCCCAGTAATCAGGGATAAAGGATTCTTGTAAGTATTTATTGGCATCATTCATATCTGTCATTTGATTATGTCTTAGCTCTGGAATTAGCCTATCTTGAATAGTTCTAAAAAATCTCTCTATCCGACCCTTAGCTTCAGGAGAATTTGCAAATATCACCTGAATTCCTAGTTTTTCACAGGCTCTTTGAAATTGGGAAAACTCTGTACGCTTATTACCGCCTGCCCAGCCGGCTTTATCGGTATAGATAGCTTTGGGGACGCCTTTAGTTTCAATTACTTTCTTTAAGACTTTCATACAGTTAATAGTTGTTTCCCCATCAAAGAACTCAGCATATGGAATAGAACTTGTAGCATCATCAATCATCGAAATTAGTACCCAATCGTCTTTTCCGTTAAACTTATGATGACATCCATCCATTTGAAGAAGTAAGCCTTCTTGGGGCATTCTCGTGCGGTATACATGCTTTCTACGACGCTTTCTACGAGGATTTTTAACGAGCTTCTCATTTTTAAGCCATTTCCAAAGGGTATTATATGATAATTCAAAACCATATTTTGAGATTAAGATATCGTGAAAATGAGCTGAGTTAAAATCAAAATATTCTTCCTTTTTTAAACGGAGAATTTCTTCTTTAACTTCTTTTGAAATAGCTCGATTAGAAGACTTACCGAAATTACCATGTTTTACACCCAAAAAGCCTCGTTCTTTGACCTTTTTAGCAAGCCTGGAAACAGTTCTTTCAGATTGTTTGATAAGAAGAGCAGCCTCTTCACGATAGATCTTACCAGAGATATATTTTTCAATTATTTGATATTTAAAGCTCTCAGAATCACTCAAGGTTATAACTCCATTAACCATTGTTGCATCCTCCATGTTGAATTTAGGAGGACATAATACCCATATGATCTTAATGTGACAGTTCTAAATAAAGATAAGAACGGGACAGAATCATATAAATTTATTAGGCAGATTCTACCTAGTTAATACTTCTGATAACTTATATTATGTTACGTATTAAGGGTGGCACTATATCTAAGTGTAGTTAACCAGCGAACTTGTCACCTTTATTTTTCAGTGAAAATGTCCCGTCAGAGATTTCATTAGCTTAGTCGTGATCGGATGGGAATTATGTTTCAGGAAAAAAAGACAGGATATATGCCTGTCTTCCTTGCTTAATTTTGATTTTTATGTCTTAGTTTCTGCGAGTCTTAATTATATAAATTCTTAGGGTTTTAGGATGAGCCCTAATAAAGACACTTATATTTTATTTGACGCTAAAACCTAAAACCTTAACTTTAATAAATTTGTAATCAATTGAAAATCCCACCCCCTTACGATCAACGTAGAAGTCTCCAAACCCAGCAATATTATATTTGTCGGTTGCTTGTTGCTCTAAATAATCTTCCTGTTCTTGTTGTATCAAATTGAAATTATCAGGATGAACAGTTCTTGTTGTATATTTATTTATTCTAAAACCAGCATCAGATCCTTCATAAGTGATTTCTAGGTTACATTTGTTGAATCGGAAGCTCTTCAAGATTATAAAATACTAGGTGATTTCAAAAAAATGTCTCTCTACGAAAGAGGCTCCCTTGCTAGTAAAGTTGTAGATGGCGATAATAAACAAAGGACAGAAACCTATAAAATACTAGGTGTAAATGATAAACAAGGGGCTTTGGCCAGGGACATATACCAAAAATCCCAAAATTCTACCCCCTTACAACATAATGATATTTTAGAGGCGGAAGATTTATTGAGTTTTAATTTGAAAGACTTTGAATCTTTACATATGCATTCGAGAGCTAGAAGTCTAAAGAATTACCTTTATATATTGAAATCAAGAAATGATTTTAATTCTGAATTGGAAAAAGATTTCACTAAATTGACTAATCTTACCTTCAATGAATTATATTCTCACGCTATGATGATCATTGAAACAAGCTTAGGAGAATGGACAGATCTATATCGATCGGCCATAAGGTTAACTGTAGCCTCATTAGCCGAGCTCCCTAGTGACTACATAAGATCTTACTATCCGAGACTACTAAATATCTTCACTCACTTAGATCAAAAGGGAAGATCCTATTTTTTTAGTGAAATACAATTTCATCATCCTGGTAAATCTATTGATACTTATCTAGACTTTTTAATCCACCCTGAAACAATGAAAGTATTTGGCCATGAAAGTTTTCTATCAACTGTTTTACTAGTCGCTTCTATCAGTCCAAGTATTGAAAACATTGATCGTCTAGAAAAATTTTATGAATATTATCTCGTTGATAAAAGCCTTTCTAGACATGAAATTAAAAACATGAATACATTAATCGAGGAATATTTATTTTTACGTCCTGAGGGCATTTTTCAAAGGCTATCAAAAGTTTTTAGGAAGTTTCTATACGATACTATGAAAATAAAGATTCAGTATACATTCAATTACTAAGTTCTCTTTGGTTAAAATCTTGGCTTAGATTAAGTGCAACCAGTGATAAGGAGAATGCAATTAATTTATTTAGGAATCTGAGATACGCTAGCTTTATTCCTAAAAGCTATGAGCTTGTTGATATATCAAGATCAGTTTTTTCCTCAAATCTTTCAGAAGAAACAAAGAAATTCTTTTTAGAAAATTTAATTCAGCAAAGCATTCTCCAAGAATCATGTAATTCGGCAGCTTGTAATGAATTAATTAAATATTTCGGGAAAGATCAAAAGGAAATTATAAAAAACTTGCTACAAATTGCTATGAGAACGAAACCTGAAGGCTCAAAAATCCTCTTTATCAAAAGATGCCAAGATTCCTTACTGCGTTTTGACCAGTTCTAGAACTTTGGAGTACAATATTATGTTTCAAAGCAGGGAAAATGTTTACAAGATTTAAATATGTGAATATTCGATAAAGATGCTCGATCCAAGTCTGATAAAAATCTAAAAGATTAATTAGAAGAAGTTTTTAAATGAATCAGTATATTATTGAAAACTTTTTTACAAAGCATTACCTAATAGAAAATAGTCTCGAATTAGTTAATACTAAAAATTATCCATTTCTTCTAGTACAACTCCCCTTTTAATCTTGCCATCAACAGATAATTCAAGAAACTCAGTTTCATACTGCGCTCTAATATAAATTTTTGGAATAGTAGCCTTTTCTGAAGGCTTCTGAAACTCCACATTTACTTGTCGAAATTTATTTTGTCTAAAATCAATAATTATATGATTTATTTGAGAAAAACCGAAAAATTTCCTTAGCTTTGCTGCAGGAGTTTTTAAACTAGCCTCTAAAACTTTACGGTATATTTCTTTAAGATTATATTTCAATACCTCATCAGTTCTTGTAGACTGGACAAAATTATAAAATAAATTTTTACCTCTAAAAGCATGTTTGATAAAAATAGTTAAATTATCATAACCAAAGCTTGAAGGGATTAATAAAGTCTCTGGATAAAGAGATAAAATTTTTGCTAAAAATAATTTCGAAATCCCCTGTCGTCTAAATCTTTTTTCCTTGGTATGCATATGAAAATCTAATGTTCGTCCATAAGCTTCAAAAACTGCATAGCTAAAGCTCTCCTTATGATGTCCTAGGGTTAAGTATATGGATTGGTCCATGTGTAGATAAAGTTCAAGCTCAACGGCTTGTCCTTGCGATTTATAGGTTTTATTTCTTTTGATTCGTTCATTCTGGGAAGCATAAAAAAGAGTTCCCTCTGTACTATGCCAAAAGGACAAAGTGTCTTTTGTAAGAATACCTTTCTCAGAAAATTGGTTTTGTAAATTTTTAGCAACACTTTTCGAGAGTTCTAAAAACAATTTATCATAATGATTTTCAGAATTGTTAAGACTGGATTCACTGCAACTACTTACTGCAAATGAACTATTGTAGTAGCCACATATTAAAAAGAATATAAGTAAAAATCTCATCACTATTGTTCCAGGCATATTAGGTGTTTTTTAATATTATCTTACTGTAAAATAAATATTTTTTGCTAATTTAAACCCTGCCAAACAAAAATTACAGAACGAGCCCTAATGCCCAAAGCAAATACCCCCTCTATATCTACAAAATCTCGATGATTTCAAATAGGTAGATTGTTTTTTACGCGCTTTTGTTTAGACGTTATTGAAAAAAATTGAATTTCAAGGTGAGCTATGAAACTCTCTATGTAATATATAAATCAACTCACACAGGAAACACCTATGACTATTTTTATTCTATGTTTAATTCTCCTGGCCCTGGCCTATAAGTTTTATAGCCCATTCGTAGCTAAACAAGCTTGCATCGACCCAAACTCCCCGACTCCTTCGCAGAAATTTGATGACGGTGTGGACTATATTGGAATACATCCGATAAAAGCATTCTTGATTCAATTTTTAAATATTGCAGGTGTGGGCCCTATTTTTGGCCCTATTCTTGGTGCTCTTTATGGTCCTGTTGCTTTGGTATGGATTGTTTTAGGGAACATTTTAGGTGGCTCTGTACATGATTTTTTTTCAGGGGTCATGAGCATTAAAGAGGACGGTAAAAGCCTTCCTGAAATTGCAAAACACTATTTTAACAACTACTTCAAGGCCTTGATGTTATTGTTCACGGCCATGCTACTATTTTTTGTTGGAGTTGTTTTTATTATGAGCCCTGCTGGTTTGATCAGTAATTTAGATGGACTTCAGAATAGCATATTTGCTAGTAATACCTTTTGGGTTTTAGTAATTTTGGGATATTATTTGCTAGCTACTTTGCTTCCTATTGATAAAGTCATTACAAAGTTTTATCCAGTCTTTGGTTTTCTAATGTTAGCAATGACTTTGGCTATTCTTGTAGCCATTTTGATGGATGCGCCTCACTTACCGGCTGTTGAAGATGTTTTTGCTTATTTTAATCATCATGAAATTAAGCATCAATTGTTAAACCGAGTACCTGATGGTCCACCTGTTTGGCCATTGTTATTCGTGACAATTACTTGTGGAGCGATCAGTGGCTTCCATTCTACACAATCACCAATCATGGCTCGTTGTATTACCAATGAGAAATACGCTCGCCCTGTGTTTTATGGAGCTATGCTCGCCGAAGGTGTAGTGGCATGTGTATGGGCTTTAGCTGGCATTGCAGCTTTTCCAGATGGCTACGCTGAATTAAAGGCAGTGCTCGATCAGGGTGGCCCTGGTCTAGTGGTAAATAAAATTGCAACCAGCTATTTAGGATCTATTGGTGGAATTATTGCGATTTTGGCTGTAGCAGTTTTTCCAATAACTTCAGGTGATACAGCTTTTCGTTCTTTGCGCCTAACAATCATTGATGCTTTCGATATCAAACAAAGTATAAAAAATAGGTTAATGGTTTCCATTCCGGTTTTAACGATTGCATATTTTATGACTAAAATTGATTTCTCTTTGATCTGGAGATACTTTGCATTTTCCAATATGCTTCTTTCTACCAGTGTTCTATGGCTTGCAAGTAAATACTTGTTTGCCAAAAAAACTTTTCACTGGATCACAAGTCTACCAGCTTGTATTGGTACCGCCGTAACGGTTTCTTATATTGTTACAGCCCCAATCGGACTAGGATTACCTAAAGAATTAAATAATCCTGTTGGATTCATCGTGGGGATCGGCTGCGCGTTAACAGTGGCCATAGCCCATAAGCGTTCATATTCTTCAAAGGCATAATATATATTACTCCCCTCATTCAATCATTTGTGGCTAGTGGAGGGAGTTGTGAATAGTCCCAAGTTTTCTCAGATTTGAAACTTTGATCTTCTATCTCAGGCCTTCCATTGGCAATGCCTGTGTTACATAAATATATAAGCGCGGCTTGAAAAAGTACTAGCTGAATGTATTTTAATATCATTGTAATCCTCTTGATAAATT
Organism: Bdellovibrionota bacterium; assembly: GCA_036140815.1. GTDB lineage: Bacteria > Bdellovibrionota > Bdellovibrionia > Bdellovibrionales > UBA840 > UBA6502. The sequence continues at coordinate 7,119 of JAYZXX010000303.1, forward strand.
TAAATCTAGCCTAAGTGATTCGTATTCAAATTTGTTTTTTAGTCTGTATAGAGCTTTTGTAGATAACTACACAATTTCTCCAATTACAGCTCATGTATAAAAAATTGCCTTTTTGTATGCTGGTTCTGATATCAACGAGGAGGAAATTATGTCTAAAAGAATATCAGCAATATTTAACGACGAATATCACGCCTGTGAAGCAATCTATCATCTAAAAAGCCTAGGTTTTGGTGATGCAGATTTTTCAGTTTTATTACTAGAAGAAGATAAAGTGAATGAAGTAGATATTAAGTCTCTTGAGGCGAAGCATGGCCCTGAAAGTGCCTACAAGGGCGCAAAAATCGGAGCAGCGGTTGGTGCAAGCTTAACAGGTTTGACAAGCTTAGGAGCGCTTACAGTGGCCAGTGGCGTGGGGGTTTTAGCAGCCGGCCCCTTGGCGATCAGTTTACTAGGAGTTGGAGCCGCGGCAGGTGCCGGAGGCCTAGTGGGAAGTTTAATTGGCGTTGGTCTGTCAGAGCATGAAGCGAAAGCGATTGACCAACACCTTGTAGATGGAAAAGTGATTTTAGGCTTTGATGTTAACGAAGACAAAGAAGAAGCCAGCGTAGAAGCCTTAGATAAAGCAAAAGTAGAAAGGTTTATGGTAAACTAGTATGGATTTTCTGAGAATTTTATTGGCAATCTTGTTTCCGCCCTTAGGAGTTTTTCTACAGGTCGGCATAGGAAAACAGTTTTTTCTTAATATCTTATTTACCTTGTTGGGTTTCTTGCCAGGCCTTGTTCATGCCGTTTGGGTAATTGCAAGAGTAGAATAAAGTATAAGAGTGAAAGTGCTATAGCTTTCGCTCTTAATTATAACCTTGTACAAGAGCAATTTAAGAGAAAAGCTCTCAAAATAACAATCCATTTTCTTTATAAGTATAGACTAGGTCCATGTAATCTAAAAAAAGGACGCTGGAACAATCGGCATACAATAAAGTCTTTACATAAATCACCAAACCCACAAAATTAAAATAGCCAAAGATTATTTTCTATTGCTATAAGGCTCGCCGCTTTTATGTAAAGGAGCCTTTAAAATGCGTAGTTTTATAATTCTTACACTTTCTCTTCTTTGTATCTCTATTTCTAGCCAAGCTAGTTTTAAAAAGTTTTGTATAAACAGCGCCCTCCCTAAACATTTTCATCCACCTAAGGATAGTGATTTCACCACCTACTTCCCTAGACCTTTTCATAAAGAACAAGGCTTTATCACAGATATAAATAAGGTTCCGTTAAACTCAAAAAATCTATTAGAAGCTTATGCCAACGGAATATTCCCATGGAACCCAAAACAAGATGGAACTGTTGCGTGGTTTAATATGCCAAAACACGGTTTGATTGACCTTGATCCTTTAGTGAACCACTCAAAGAAAAACTCACGAAAGCTTCATGAGGCTTGGAATCGTGGTATTCGAGAAGGTTGGAAAATTAGCTTTAATAGAGCCTACCCTGAAGTAATTGAAGCCTGTAAAAACCATGAAAGAAACCCAGAGCACTACTCTCACGTATGGTTAACGGATCAAGTAAGGGACGCATTCATAAAACTTCACGACGAAGGCCATGCTTTTAGCGTAGAGGTTTGGGATAAAGACGGCCTTTTAATTGGTGGTACTTACGGAATTTATCAAAATGGAATGTACAGTCCTGAGAGTTTGTTTTTTAACAAGTCTGTTTACACAGAAAAGATCAATCAAAGAACTGGTGAAACAAAACTAGACTACGCCTATTCTGGAGCAGGGAAAGTGGCAATGATGGCTGTTGCTAAAAGACTCAAATATACAGGGCATCAGTTTGTAGATTCACAAACAGTAAATGAGAACACCAGAACAAATTACTACGCAATAGAACAACCGCGTAAGGAGTACCTCGAGACCTACTATCAGCAGGCCTCAGTAACCAAACATATCATTCCTGAGATTCTTTTTGCTGCTGAAGAGCCCGTTCCATTAAAAGAACTTAAACACCCGAATTTTTAATCGAAACTAACTCCCTTTCCTTTTTTCTCTATTCGACGAAATTGATCGGCCCAACCTACTAGGGCCATACTATTTTTCGTCTGAATCCATACTTTTCCTTGGCCGGAAAATCTACAGACAAAACCTTCACCAGAGAAAAATAGGGACTTGTAACCCCCAATGTGAGAAATGTCATAATCTAGACCTTCAGTAAAGGCAACGATATGACCTGTATCTACTACGTATTCTCCCACAACATCTACCGAAAAGATTCCTCCATAATAATTAAACCACAAACTTCCCACTCCAGACATTTCCATTAGGAAAAAACTCTCACCACTAAAAAATCCCTTTGCCAAACCTTGAAACTTCGTGTTGTAGGTGACGCTAGATTCTGAAGCTAAAAAACAGGAAGCGGTTAGGTAAAACTTTTCATTTCCAGTAAGTTCGTGATGTTGAATATCTCCATTTAATCCCGGAGCGATACTAATTTCACCATCCCTTGACTCCCCTGCAGTAAACTCATTTATAAAAACGGATTCCTTGGTCAAGAAGCGACTAAAACCGCCTGCAAGTTTGGTTTTCATTTTCATATTGCTCGTCATGGAAGCCATAGAGCTAGCCTCAACCATTAACTTTTCTCCAGATGGAACCTTAACGCTTAAGATTGAATAGTCAGGATTTGCTTCAATTTTGTGTTCCATGATTAACCTCTTACCTTAGGAAGTAGATGGGGAGTTAATGATTTTCCAAACTCCATCAAGTTATGACTTTGACAGTATAGCTTTCCTTTGCCCTTAATTTTACAAATAATTCCTTCTCCGCCTAGCCAGGACTGGATCCAAGAGCTCCCAGCTTTAGAGAGACTAAAAGATAGACTTTCCTCAAAAGCAACTATGTGTCCAGTATCAACAATGTATTCTCCGTCTACATCTATTTCATAGATAGCCCCAAAAGAATTCAAAACAACTTGGCCTTGACCGGAAAGGCTTAACCAAAAAAAACTTTCGCCGCTTAGTAAGGATTTAAAACCCTGCCAGCCAGTGTTTATATCGATGTTTTCATCACATGCCACAAAACTTCCAGCCTGAACAATTAGTTTCTCTCCCAACAAGTCGACTTTAATCATGTCTCCAGGGTGAGGATTTGAAACCCATAGTTCAGACTCTGTGTTTGCTGTGTAGTGATTTAAGAAAAAACTTTCGCCGGCAAACATTCTTTTCAGAGACTTTAGAATCCCTCTCTTTCCACGCTTATGTGTCGATGTATCGACATTAAGATGAGAGTCCATGGCGATCATTGAACCAGCTTCTGTGGTGCAAGTTTCACCTGCTTGGAGCGTTATTTTGACTGCTGTATTACAGGGTTTATGAATAAAATCAAACTGCATTATATATTCCTTTATCTTGAACCAAAAAGATCTAATAAATTACTTAGTTTTCCTCCGCCAGAGCGAGTAAATCGAGGATTCAACCATCCTGCCAATCCACCAACACTTCGAGTTTGCAAGCGAATGGTGCCTTTTCCTTGCATTTTTAAAACAAGACCTTCTCCGCCAAAAATACTTGAAAAGATTCCTCCAGACATTTTTATTGTGTAACTCATTTCTTCGCCATAACTTAGAAGATGTCCCGAATCTACAATGTATTCGCCATCTATCTCTCGCTCAACCACAGCCCCATAAGCGCCATACCAAACAGTGCCAGTTCCATAGCAACGAATTCGAAATAAGCCCTCTCGCGCCAACCAGCTAGAGATACCCGCCCAGCTTAATTTATATTTAACTCCAGCTGATCCTGCTACAAATGCTCCTGGTTGCAAAAATAAAGTTTCTCCTTCGAGTTTATGTTCAACGATCTCCCCTGGAGAGCATTTGGAAACAACTAGCTTTTGTGGGTTTTGACTTAAGTTTTTAAAGGTATTAATAAAAAAGGATTCTTTGCCGAAAAAAAACATTAAAATGGCCGTAAAAAACCCACCATTCATATTGGCCATAACATCAATCCCGGCGTCCATACTTGCCATAGCACCAGGTTCCGTTCTTACCCCTTGCCCTGGATCTAGAGTAAATTCGATGTATGAAAAAGCCTTTCCACCAAGTTTTTCTACTTTCATTCTGCCTCTTTCTCTTTGCTGTAATATTCATTTTTCCATTTATTAAACTTAGCATGGTTTATGATAAGTTTAGCTTTTAAATTGTCATCAACCTCATTCTTGTAGCGACTTAAAATATTGTCAATTCGCTTTTGTGTCGCTGGGTGAGTACTAATCCACTCCAAATTTTCTTCTATTTTGGAGTCACTTTTTTCTAGAAGAGTTTTAAAAAAACCTACCATTCCTCTTGGATCAATATTGTTTTCTATCAATACATCAAACGCGGAATTATCCGCCTCTAATTCATATTCTCTTGAATAGCTTTGACGAAGCAGGAAGCTTCCTTGGTCGGCCAATACCGCTAACAGCCCAGAAGCATCTCCTAAGAATACCGAGACTAATAGGTAGGTTGAAACACTGGATAAAATGTTTTTCAAACTGTGGCGCAAGCGAACATGACTTAGTTCGTGCTGTAGCACCCCGACGAACTCAGAATAGTTTTTAAACTCTTTTAATGCGCCTTCAAAAAAAACGATATGTCCGCCTGGCATAGCAAAAGCATTGGTCTGCTCCCCTTTGACTATATACAATTTGATCTTATTAAAAGGAGGGGCATTTTTCTCTAGAGAGCTTTGAGCGATTGCTCTATATCTTTTAAGTAAGTTTTCATCTTCTACAAATTCAAACTGAGACTTCAGGTTTTTAAACAGTGTATCACCAAGTTGTCTTTCCATTTTATAAGGGATCTGATCCACTATTAAATCTACAGCATGGTCTTTTAAGCTAAATAAAAAGTAAAAAGAGGCTAGTACAATCGAAACTACTAAAGCCAGTGCAGTCCAATTCAGCTTGCTTTTGTTGTTCCTTTTTTTAACCGTTTTCTGAAGATCTAGGTTGGAACTCTTTAAAAGAAACTGATCAAGCTCCTTACTTCTTTCTATGTAAAAACTAGGGTTTTTAAATTCAGAACGATGAAAGAAATAAAGGTGATTATTGCTTCCACCACAATAGGAAGTTAACTTGGCCTGATCCCATACTAGGGGTTGAGACTTGTTTTTAATAGAAATTTTAAGCTGTTGGGCTGTGAACTCAATTTCGGCAGGTGACTTTTTAGGTTCATCCTCTTGGTCAAAGTATATTCCAGTAAACTTCATAAATTAAAAATTACAAGTTTTCCTGTTTAGTTACAATTCTTTGAATCAAATAAAGTCTAGGTTTGCTCAAGACTTAGCCATTGCTGATCGGGAAGATAATCTCGAATTCAGTACCAGGGAAATCCTCTGAATTTGTTGGATTGGATTTTGCGGGGGAGTGAATCTCTATATTTCCGCCATAAACCGCAACAAACTCCTTAACCAATGGCAGACCAAATCCGGTTCCCTTCTCACCTTCTGTACCGTCTCTGGAACCCCTTTTTCGAAAGGTAAATATATTTTTCCTAACATCCTCTGGTATTCCTATGCCGGTATCAGAAATTTTTAGACATAGCTTAGACTTTTCAAGGCTTGCATTTACAAATATCTTCCCTCCCTTGGGAGTGAACTTTACCGCATTAGATATGAGGTTATTAAGGATTTGAAACTTGAATACGGTTGGGTCGATTTTTATCTTAGCCCCTTTCGTATTGAGATTATGAATAAGGTCTATCTCTTTATTATTCAAAGGAACTTCAAAGGTTGAAAAGCTATCTAAAATAATTTCCTGGGCGTCATAGATTCCAGCTTCTTGTACCCCTAATTCTTCTGTATTAAAGAGACTCCAGTCATTTACTTTTAGAATCATATTTTTAATATTTACAGAAGCTCTTTTAATTTTACTGAGACGCCCCTTAGGGTCAGCGAAACTTATTTCATCCATTAATTTATCAGTATGAAATTCTGCAACGAATACATCATTTTTCAAATCATGGCACATTACTCTAACTAGGGTATTTAATTGGTTTGACTTGGTATTTAACTCATCTTGCGTTTTTCTTAATGCTCTGTAGAAGAAAGTCATCAAGGCAGCCATTGTAAAACAGAAAAATATAGAATTAGAAAGACGCTTTTGCAGCATAACTTGAGGATCTTGGAACTTCTCTGGAACTGGTAATTTATCAACGAAAAAGTAAAACCCCAACATCACAATGAAAATAGGTACCAAGCTAAAACGGGCATATCTGTCATCCAGAAGCAGGCCAACAAATATAGGGAAACTATAAATCCAATAATAACCTGGAGCATTGAAGCCACCAGAAACTGCGATTAAAAAGGAACAATAAAAAAAGGAACTAGAACACCAAATAAAAATTAACTGCTTTCTTTTTTTATCTTTAGGGAATCGAAATAAAACAAAGCACTGAATTAAAATAAGCAAACTAAGTAACACCAGACCAAATACACTTGGGTTAGTGTAGATATACCTGAGCATATACAATAACTGCAGACTAGTAGTAACCGTAAAGCCTGTAGTCATTAAGCCAAGATGATGATTGCTAGATAAAATACTTTGATCTTCCATTAATGTTCCGCTTACCTCTTCTTTTTATCGGTTGAAATTTGATTTTTATTTAAATGATATTGGTTTTAAAATTCTGTTCTCAAAGTAACAAAGGCTATTTATGATAGCAGTATTTGCTGAATAAAAAGTACATAGCGGGTTTAAACCGAATGCTCTATAAAGATAAATATTCATTGTCATTCTAATATTGAGACAAATCAGAAGTTTAAATCCACCCCCAAATAGCTCCCTACATCTTTATGAGCTATAGGTTGACCTTGATAATTTATTTCAAACAAAGAATACTTTAAGCGAATAAAACCAGACTCTAGGAAAAGGGAATTTTCCCTGCGAAAAGCATCGTAATAAACACTATCTGATTTTGAATCTGCAGCATACTCCTCATATAAAAAACTGAAACCAAATCCTCCATACACATAAAGGTCTCCAGAGTAACCATAAAAGCTTGCTTTAGGATTACTATCTTTTCCAGAACTAGAAATACCATAATGAATATTAAGGTGGGTACTTTGCTGACTACTCCCAAGCAATTTAAGTTGAATACTTGTATTACTAAGAAGGTCTTCATCATTCATTTGTACCTCCTCATGCTTTACACCAAGAAAACCATAGAACAATTCAATGCCGTATTTTGAACCATCAAGAGTCTCATCTTCGCCATCACGCTCAAAACTCAAGCCACTATAAAATAGCTTCCACTCCGCACCAATTTCTGTACTATTTAAAGCTAGCCATTGATCCATCAAGCGAATTTTTCTTTCTTGAATCATCCACTCTCCTAAACTCCATCTACTTTGCTTTTTCTTTTCCTGCCGCTTTTGAATAACAACATAAATGTTATCAGCTAACATTGGACTGGAATAACTCAGTATAATTAAGAATAGCAATAGCCTTTTAATATTCACTAAAATCTCCTCTGCTGGCTTACCAAATTTCGGGCGGGACACTAAAAGACAGTACCCCAAAACCTGGTGTAAATTCTGTATTTGGTGGGATTTCAACCAAATGTAAACTAGCCAAAGATATATGTAGTCTTAAACTATCTTCTGTTCCGATCAAATATTGAATAAACCCTCTAATCTGAGGTTCATGTCCAAGCATTAGAACTTCGTCCACCTCCAGACTTATCAAATAGCTTAACAAATGTTTATGATCAGAGTAATCTGGCTCTAAAAGATCTATTTCAATGCTCTCTGGTAACTTTTTAAAGTGAGGCTTTAATATCTCTAAACTCTGCCTTGCCCTCATATACGGAGAACTTATAAGGTAGTCCACAGATTGCAGACGCTTCACCACCTTCGGAGCTATCCCCTTTAACACTTGTTGTCCTTGCTTGCTTAACGGGCGTAAATTATCCGGCCCATTATATTGCGACGGGGAAATACTCTCTGAATGTCTCATAAAAAACAGCTTCATAAACCCTCCAAGTCTAAAGGCTTATCGGTATTATGAGAGCTAAAAAACAATATATTTTATCAAAGTAAAGATTTACTTAAAACAATGAGAAAGAGATAAAACACTATGTTTCATTTCTACACAAATATTCACAATTAAAAGCCGATAATCATCTTAATAAAAAGACTAAGAAATAAAATTAAAAACAAATAGCTAATCCGCTTGTAAAACAGCAAATTTTGATTGGAATCTGAGGATTTAGGACTATTGAGGTTAATCTTAGAAGCGATGAAATCTAAATCCTCTTGCTTCAGAGAGCTTATTAAATCGGAATTTTTTAACCACAAAGAATTACCTAATAAAGGGTGCTTTTCGGTCGCTAATAAATACCATTCAAGTGCTTGATATATGTAAGCCGGAGGGTTTGTCTCCCCTTTACACCACCGATTCATGGCACTGGGATCAACCATCAAAAGATCTGAGAATTCTCTTTTGTTCATATCTAAATTAATGCGAATGGATTCAATGTTTCCGATTCTTTTTTCAATGCTTTTTGATTTCAACTCTAGCTGCATTTTCCGAGAACTTTTGAGATTTTTGGACTTCTCATCATCCTTAGATCTTTGGGAAATTGAATTTTGGTGACTGCTTTTTTGATATAAATTTGCATCAAAAACCTGGCTTTTTGAGTGCTCTTTTTGAGATTTTTTTTCTGCGAAATCCTTTTTCATATCTTCTGGATCAAAATCCAAAATTTGATTTAAGGAATCTCCCAAAGGAGCCTGGTCAAAAGCGATTCGAGAAATATCCATAGATTCAGAGCTTTCAATAGCACTCTCGAGAGACTTCTTTCTCTGAACTTCCTTTTCAATATTTAGGCCCTTTTCCAATTGAATCTCCCTGTAAAGGTATTGATTATTTCAATATTTAGTGGATATAAGCAATTATAGTATTGATATTGTATCTTTCAACAAATGACGCGAATAGCTAAGTGCTTGTTTTTACATTCCTTATTTGAACTTTTATGCAAACCCATGCCTAGATACCCTTAAATCCCAAATAAACTATAGCTTTTAGTTATAAGTTATAATGTTAAATACTTGTTTTTATTGATATTATTATGCTAAAATCATCTAAAATATGGAGTTTAAGCAAGGATGCATCGCATTCAAACTAATTTGCTTTATAAGAATTGAGGTATATGCAGTGCGCAATAAAACGGTCAACTATCAGCTGAATAAGAACAAATATCTTTTGGATTATGAATATGATCATCTGGAAAAAATCATTAAAACTTATATGCTGAAAAACCCCAGAGATTGTCTGCTCTTGGCCATCGCTTTAAACACAGGGGCAAGAGCAACAGAAATTTTAAATATCGAAATCGGTGATATTAATTTTTACGACCAAAGCATCTTTATAAAAGGCATCAAGAACTCTAACGATCGAGAAATCCCCATTAATGACCGTTTATTTAAGAAGTTAAAAAACTTCATAGATGCAAGTTACGCTAACAAAGAGGGTAAATACCCCAATCGGAAACAAAGAATTTTTCCCATCACCTACATTCGTCTGCACCAGATATGGGAGCACTATAGACCTTGTCATAAAAAATTTCATAGCCTTCGTCACACCTTTGCAATAAGGCTTTATAAGAAAAATAAAGACATACGACTGGTTCAATTCGCCCTTGGCCACAGAAACATAGCAAACACCATGATTTATGCCGACTATGTGTATTCTCAGGAGGAGCTAAAAAAGCTTCTGCTTTGAAGAACACATGCTCCCAGGCGACTCCTAGTTTAAAGTCTTGGTAATTGTTTTAATTTATTTATTTTATGCGTCACTTTTTATAGACTATCATCATGAGCGATTCTAAAAAATTTGCCATTGAGGCTAAACTTCAGGGAAAAGTTGTTTTTAGGGGAATAATAGAAAACACCCCTTTAAGCCTAGGCAGAAGCAAAAGCTGCGACATTCCACTGGAAAAGCTAGACTTCTTATCCCGTCAGCATATTTCCTTTGAAATGAAGGGAGAGACTCTTATTTTTAAAGATCTCGATAGTGCAAATGGCGTTTATGTTAACGGAAAAAAATTAGAAGAAGGCCCCATTAGCGAAGCTTTAAATTTAGAAATAGGAGCCCTCAAAATAAACTTTAAAGAAATCACAAGCCTTAACAAAAGCGCAGGCTTTCAAAGCAAAGAAAAAACTGTTACGGAAATATCAATTCACGGGAGCTTCCAGGACTCGCTAGAGCTACAGCTTCATAACGAACAATTGGCTGCTGAAAAATTTGGAGATAATATTAGTATTGAATACATTGGTGAGCCAGACGCACAAGAAGACGAAAAATAACACTCTAATTGCTTTCTCATGAACATATAATCAATATCAACTTTACAGGCTTACAAGTATCTAGTTAGTACTAATCCACTTTAAACTCTAGTTGATTTGCGTCCTCTGCCTCTTTTCCTTCTTCTTTCGCTTTAATTTCCTCAATCCTCTTTTCGAGCCACTGAAGAGCGTCCTGGCGGTTTGATAATTTTGCATTTAACTGTAAATCAAAAGCCTCATCTAATAGGTTCCCAACGATTTTACCCTTCATCAAGCCCATAGCTAGCAGATCTTTTCCTGTGATATAAGAACGAGGGAGATCTATTAAGCCAGGGGAGAAGCGTTCTTCATAGCTCTTAGCTTTAAGGATGTTTTCAGGATCCAAAGGAAATAAACCCTCATGACAATGTAAACTCAATCTAGTCAATTCCCCGCCTCTTTCTGCAAACATCCTTTTGATGGTGCTAAAATCTAGTGGCTCGGTTAATGAATTTAAATGCCTCATAAAGTTTTCCATTCTCGCGGCTTCTGCTTTGGAATACTTTAAAGACATAAAATAACTATTCCAACTCTTCATCTGCTTCATCTCTTTTAACCAGAAAGCGAAGGGAGTAAAGAAACTAGCCATGCTAAAAATATGGTTTCCAAATGGTTTAGCTGCATTCACCATTAACTTTGACATAGTAAATGGGTCTCGGTATACCGTTTCGTTTCCGCCAGCAATGCTTTTTTCCCAAATCTGGTTTAACTCTGTAAAGACCACTGAAAATAACCCAGCACTTTCAAATACAGATAAAGCTTGAATTGGTTTTTTAGAAAAAAGAATTTTTTTAAATTCATCAGTAATACGTTCTTGTGAAACTTGAGGTAATGCGTACGAATAACTTTTAATAGCATCAAAGGCACTTTGTTCCAATTCAAAGCCCAGCTGCCCAACAAAGCGGATTCCTCGCATAATACGAAGTTTATCTTCACGGATTCTTGACAAGGCATCGCCCACAAAGCGCAAACGCCCTTGCTCTAAGTCTGCGATACCATCGACATAATCTATGATTTGATCATTATTAATATCGTAGAACAAAGCGTTAACTGTAAAATCTCGTCTTTTCGCATCTTCCTCTGGATTAGAGTATTCAACCTTTTCAGGCCTACGGCCGTCTTTATACTCACCATCCTTGCGAAAGCGAGTGACTTCAAAATTTTGATCATCCACAACAACAACGATGGTTCCAAATAACTTCCCCACACTAATCGTATTAGGAAAGATCTTTTCGATGCTCTCTGGTGGAGCATCGGTGGCTATATCAATATCTTTAGCCGGTATACCTAACAAGGCATCTCTAACAGCGCCGCCTGCTATCAGAGCAGTATAACCATTGTCTTTCAATTGGTCACAAATGTATTTTGCTTTCGGCCAGAGAGGGCTTTTTTTAAATATTTCCATCCATTAAAAAAGGCTAAGTTTCCTTAGCCTAATCCTAACTGTTTTAAGATTGCATCAATATCAGCTTGTTCATTTTCTTTCTTAACATCTTCATCAGTTTTAGTAGCAACGGATGCACGCAAACCTTCTTCGAAGCGTTCCGAAATCCATTTCAAACGATCAAGAAAAGTGGCGCTTAATATTTCCTTAATACTTTGCTCTTTTTTCGTGCCAGTTACATCAATCATAACCTCAAGCATCTCAGTAGCATCTTGCAAAAAGGCAATTACCACAGTGTAAAATTGTCCTTCTTCAGAGATTTGTGAGCCTTTATAGCCAACAATCTTACAAAGCTCTGCATAAGAACCAATTTGCTCTGGCATCGGAGAGTCAGAGGCCATTGCCACTGATTTTGCTCCACCCATAATTCGATCCACGATTTGACCATAATTTTCCAATTCATGTTTATGATCGAAACCAACTTCCGCCGAGTCTAGAATGTCGAGTAGTTCTTCAACCAAACCCTTGGACTCTTCTTTAAATTCTAGTAATATTTCATCCATGCTTTAATTTTACTTTAGAAAGAGGGTGTTGCCAAATGGAATATGTACCAGTCAGAGTTAGTACACTGCGTGGAGAACAAAAAATTGATTTTGACCTATTTATCCATCTCAGAGAGAGATATGTACTGTACATACGTCAAGGCGACAGCTTCGAAGGCGACCGATTGGATCGTTTGAAAGCAAAAAAATTAAGAAAAATGTATATTACTGCAGATTCGGAAGAAAATTATCGTAAGTATCTTGATACAAATCTGCAAATGGCATACGACAACAATTCTAAGTCAAGTATTGAAGACCGAGCCGCTATCGTTCAAGGGGATCAACAATCCAATGCTGAAGAAGTTATGGAGAATCCTGGTGATGCTGCAGCTTACGGAAAAGCAAAAGATGGTGCTGCGAAGTATGTTGATTTTTTGGTAAACAACACATCAGGTCTGAAAGCCGTTTTGGATTTGGAAAACACCGACAAAGACGTGGGACACCACGGTGTTACAGTGGCAACTTTAGCTGTAGCAATGTGTGATAAAGTTGGGGTTACAGATGCGACTCAAAAACAAATGCTTTCTCTCGGCTGCATCCTCCACGACATGGGACATCTTCAACACCCAGTAGAATTCCGTCGCCCTTTAGATCAATTTAGCCCAGAAGAACTTACAAAATACAAAGAACATCCAACTCTTGGTGCTGAAGCGGTAAAAGATAAAAAACACTTTGATCAGCAAGTAATCACTATCGTTATGCAACATCACGAAGTTTTGGACGGAAGTGGTTATCCACTAGGGCTTGTAGATAAAAAAATCGACCGCCTTTCTCTTCTTTGCGGAGTCGCGAATGATTACGATAGACTTGTTACTTTCGAAGAAATGGATCCGAAAGAAGCGATCAAAAAGCTTATGATTGATAAAGTGGGAAGATATCCACTTGAGTATTTAAACGCTTTAAAAGCAGTTTTAAAGGAACAATCAAAGATTTAAACTTTTGTCATCAAAGAGTCTTGGCGAGAGCGAATTTGCTCTCGCAAATCCGTTTTTAAAAATAAGTCATCTACCAAGCCACCTAAAATGCTAAATTTCATTTTATAATTTAGATTTTCTACAATCAAACTTTGTTCTTCATCATGTTTTTCTAGCTTAATAATATAACGCCATCTTTTAAAGGGACCATGAAGTTGAGTTAAGATGATCTGATGAATGTCTTCACGAACATCCACGGCAAGTTTCCACTCTTGACCAATCATCCAGCGAGAGATTTCAAAATTTAACTCACTCACATCCTTAAAAGATATGGGAAGACTGTCATAGTAAAAGCCATAAAAAGCTGCAAAGCCATCCATTAAATTTGCAGGGTCTAGGCATTGCTGCCAGCGCTCTTCTAAACTTCCAGGTAAAATGCTTTTTTCAGTAATGTTTGCCATTAAATATCTCCTTGAAAGCCTAGGGGTTTTATGATGATGTTTAACTTAATATTAAAATAAACGAGGTGCAGCAATGTCACAACTAAAAAATCTGACTTGGCCAATGGTAGAAGAATATTTAAAACATTCTCAAAGCATTGTTTTGCTCATTGGTAGCTGTGAGCAACATGGGCCCACTGGCTTAATCGGTACTGACTTTATGACCGCGGAAGCCTTGGCTGAAAAATATTGCCAAGAAAATTCAGTAATTATGGCTCCAAGTTTTAATTATGGAATGGCTGGACATCACTTAGGCTTTCCTGGAACTATTTCTTTAAGCCCTGATACCTACACAAAGGCTTTGATCGACCTCTTTCAATCTATGATTCATACAGGTTTCAAAAAAGTATTAGTAATAAACGGCCATGGCGGAAATGTTCCATTTGTGCAAGCGGCAGTTTGTCAGCTTAAATACGATAATAAAAATTCTGAGTTTGAAACCTATCTTGAAAATTGGTGGAAATCCCCCTCACTAGAAAACTACCAAGAAAAGAACTTTGGTGAAGCCAATGGCTTTCATGCAACCTGTGGGGAAGTGAGCTTAACTCAACACATTGCTGCAGAGGCATTTGAGAGCATTGAAAATATTCAATTTGAATATGATTCTAAAAAACCTTTGCACCACCCATTAAGTGCTTCAGAGCTTAGAAAGTACTATCCAGATGGAAGAATGAATTCAAACCCTGGTTTAGCAACTAAAGAACATGGGGCTGAACTAGAAAAATTGTACTTAGAATATTTAAATCAACGCTACGAAGGAATTATTCATGGCCTTTAAAAAAATTAATAAAGCATCAGTCTTTCAATCTAGAGATAGTGTAAGTGATCCTCGTTTTGGTGATTTAATAAATCAAAATAAAGATTCTGAATATATTATTTATGGCTATGGCGATGACCGAGGAGTGAAAAATAATGGCGGCCGATTGGGGGCTGCCCTTGGCCCTGAGGCCATTCGAAAAATACTTTACAAAATGACCTTCTCTCCCCTCCTTGATGATATCCCAAGTATCACAGATTTAGGTGATTTAAACTTGAGCAAGAACATCTCAGAGGATCATAATAAGGCCATTCAATATCTATTGAGTAAATACGATGATCCCCAAAAAAAGATGATTAGTTTTGGTGGAGGACATGATTACGCCTACCCAGATGGAAAGTTTTTTCTAAAAAGAAAAAAAAATGAGTCCATAAAACCTATCATCATAAATTTTGATGCACACCTAGATTGCCGCCCCCCTGAAAGGGATATAAATTCAGGAACCCCTTTTTATCGGTTACTGACAGAACATCCAAACGATTTTATTTTCATCGAGATCGGATTACAGAAGCAATGCAATTCAAGAACTCATTATCAATGGGCGAAAAACAAAGGCCTAAAGAGTTTGTGGCTTGAGGATATTTTAGAGGCAGAAAATGCTTTTGATTTAATGAAAAGGTTTTTATCTGAAGAGCTGAAGAAAACACACCCTTGTTTTTTAAGTATCGATCTAGATGTTTTTTCTAGTTCCATTGCGCCAGGCTGCAGTCAATCATGGCCTAGCGGCCTAGATTTTGAAAGCTTCTGGAAACTCTATCTACTGATCTTACAGAAGTGGAATGTTATGCAGCTTGGAATCTATGAATGCGCACCAAATTTAGATATTGACCAACGAACATCTCGTCTAGCCGCAAGATTGACGCACTGCTACATAATCTAAAGAGCTTCCTATTTGAAGATAATTAGAGTTTTATTTAACCAGTGAAAACAGTGTCTTACAGAGGTTACTTAAAGTCATTCGTTTAATGTAATATATTCCCTTAATTTCTCATGGATAATACCGGCCATTGCTTGACTATTATGCAGAGGCTGGTACAAGCCCAGAGTCGATGAGTAAGTCAATTGCGATAAACACATTTTTAATTGGATTTAGCTTGGTTACATTTACTGAAAACCTTGGCCAGTCTCGACCCTTTCCTGCGATGAATCTTGGTGGATTCCCCGCTCGTTCTGGAATTTACATTATGGATACCAAGTCTTGTCAGAAATCCGACAAAGTTTATTCCATAGATCCAGAGACTCGTTTAAAAATGCAATTGATCATCAAAGACAATAAGTCCTACTTCTTCCGCAGAATAGACTCTAAATGCGCTTATATTCAGGACCTTAGCGTTCATAGCCTTGGCCAGGGAAAAGTGTCCATGTCGTTCGGAACCGCGAAAAAATATGGGAATTGCTATTTCTCGCCAAAAAGTTTAGTTGGAAAATCTGGAGAAACTCAGGTTCTTCAAATTAATGTTAAAAATAAAAAACTGACCATGGCTTTAGAAAAAAATCCATCACTAAAAGATTGTAATGGTGAAGCGGTTAGCTGGAATTTTAAAAGAATTCATAATTACTCTGATAGTAAAACCAGAATCGCTCAAATCAATTCAAGCACTAGCCTTAACTAGCCTGAATATTCTTAAAATCTTCTTCAATTAATTTACATAGTGCTTTGAAAGCCTCTTTGTTATAAGGCTGTCCCATAATGTCTTTAATGTAAGTTGCAGCATCGACAGGAGTCATAGGGTTTGGTTGCCATGGCCCTGGAATAATTAGCTCACAAAACTGAGTCGCCAAGGCAACAATTTTTGCTAGAGGGTTCATGCGAATGTCTCTCAATTTCCTTGGGTAACCGAAACCAATTGCATTTTCGTGATGCTCATAGACTACGGACTTAACATCATCTGGTAAGGATCCTGCTGTTTCAAGCAACTTTAAGCCTCTATATGGATGCTCTTCATAAATTCGAATTTCGTCGTGATCCATTTCAGACCTTGGTTTTAAAATCAATTCCGGTGGCAGTTCTTTTAAGCCAACCTCAGCCAATAAAGCTCCCATAGATAGTTTTTCTAAGGTTACCGTACTCTGCCAACCGAGTTTGTTGGCAATCATTAAAGAAAATGCACTTACAGCGATACTTTGATTTAAAATATGTTCCTGCTGAAGACTTTTTAATATATTGGTAATTGTTGTATTTGGAGCAATCATTTGCAAGGTACTATTGGCAACAGATTTTGCCATATTAATAGTCTCTGCTTTTGGTCCAAATTGGTGAAGCTCGGTAAACACAGCATTAGTGGCAGCCTTAAGAAACTTCGCTTTGTGTGACATCTGAAAATTGTCATTACCTGCAACTGCCGCCACAATATTCACGGCACTTTCAGAAAAACTTTTAAAATCATCTCGACGAATAAAAACTGTTTTCACTGAGTTTGACTTTACTACAGTTAGACTTTGTAGCTGGGCTTGATCACCTTTTTGAGCGATGAGAATGTATTTATCAGGTGCCATTTGAAGATATACATCTACGGGCATAGCTAAACCTGAGACAAACTCTTTAATACTCACTTCTACCATTTCATCTACACTATAGTTTTCTAAAGCCATAAAAACCTATCGGCCAGACTTAAGTGGATATTTACAGTTTTCTTAAGATTCTGATTCAAAATGAGACAAAGCCAGACGATTTAATCTATTTTTTTATTTTAAAAAGCCTTTGTGTAATAAGGCCCATTGGAGCTTTATAGAAAAATTATTTAGATAAGTCTATTTGATATGAAAAACAATCGATCTGTATCCAGGTCTACTGAAAAAATAATTATTGGAATATTCTATCTTCAAATAGTAATAAGACCGCGAATCAGTGGTATTGATTTTTTTTAGTGACCAATTCCAATGCAAACTCTGTGGATTGAGTTAAATCATCAATGCCTTTTTTCTTTCGATAAAAAAGAGCTTTTTCAAAATTCTCTTTGCTTTGCTCTAATTTATTTTGATCAAACAATAACTTTGCATAATGTTGGTAAGCAAAATCAATTACCTCATCCAGTGGTTGGAACTGCTCACAAATATTTATGGAGTCTAAAAATAAGTCCTCAGCCTTTTCATGCTGACCATCAAGATGATAACTTGAAGCTAGGCGTATTTGATCAATGGCAATCAATAACACCATATTTAACTTTAAAGAGATTTTAAAGGCCTTGTCAGCATAATCGATACTTTCCTTACTAAGTCCCAGCACACGGCAAATAAAACCCAATAAACTATATCTATCTCTAAGTTCATGGGCATCCATTGAGTCTTTAGCAGACATCTCATCTAAAATAAATTGACGAGCCAAAACGAATTGGTCTTTATCAACGGGGAGTTCTTTTAAATCAGGGCCAAATTTTGTACTTAAGTTAAATGGAATATGCATTTCTAAACCTTACTATAAAACCATATCAATGTGCAGGAACTTTAAATACTGCATTTGCAAAAAAGCGAGTGGGTAGCTATGGCATGGGGCTTGAGATCCCATATAAACCAATTTCCCTTTTTTTCTGGCGTTTGAAACCGATTCTCTAGCGATTTCAAAAAACTCTTCATAGCGAATGTGGCTAGAGCAGCTACTTAAAATTAAAGCGCCACCAGGCTTCAATTTTTTAGCCGCCTTCGTAAAAACTTCGACATAGGAATGAACCGCTTTATGTTTTCCCTCTTCTCGGCTAGAAAAGCTTGGAGGATCACAAACTACCACATCAAATTTTTCTTCATCTTTATCAAGATAGTCAAAAACATTTACGGCCAAGCCTTGATGCTTGTCCTCTGAGAAGCCATTTAAGAGCCAATTTTTATTGGCAAATTCTATAGCAGGCTTTGCAATATCAACGCTCACAACACGGCTAGCGCCGCCCTGCCCGGCAGCAATACTAAAACCTCCTGTATAGCTAAAAAGATTTAATACAGACTTGTTTTTACAAATACTTTTTAGATAGTCTCGGTTCTGTTTTTGATCAATAAAGAACCCTGTTTTTTGACCTTCTTGAATATCTACAAGAATTTTCATAGAGTTTTCTAAGACGCATACTTCTGTAGCGCCATCGCCAATAATCCATTTAGACTGGGCATCATGTTTGTTGCGGGCTTTAAAAAAACAGGCCTCTGAAATTTTCTCTTCAACGAGAATTTCAGAGATTCTTTCTTTATCATAAAATTGATAAGGGCCTTCGCCGTCAAATTGCAAAACCGCAATATGCGCATAGATGTCTATAATTAAACCCGGAAAAAAATCCCCCTCCCCATTTACAAGTCTGTAAGTGTTGGTAGTTGAGTTCAGATTACGTTCTTGTTTTTGTTTTATCAGGCGCCGAAAGTTTTTTTCAAAATCTTTGAAACTAAATTTTTCCTGATCGGTAAGAATGCGAATACGCAAAGGTGAATTTGGATCATAAATCCCCCAGGCGATGTTTTTTTTCTTATATATAATTTGGCTTATAGCCACTTTTTTTTCTGTATTTGTTTCGAGAGCATCAGCATATAGCCAAGGCTCCCCTTGCTTAATGGCTTTTACAAGATTCTTTTTAAGAAGAGATTTTGTCTTTATATTTGTTTTGATCAAGATCGCAATTCCCATCAATGAGGTTATGTAGTTTGTCTTGATCTATACCTTTAAGGCAGAAATAGGTGTAGGGATTTCCTTGATTGCAGTATTTTATTCTTATATAGCCCTGGCTTTGAAGAAACTCAGCTAGTTTTACACTTGTCCAGGTACTAGCTTCGTTTTGTTTCGCTGCCAATTTTGAGCCTTTCATTAGATTTAGCTCCAAATTTGTAACATATCGAAGCCCGTCTTTTGGACTAATCTGTTTTTTCATACGCCACTCCTTTACGTATGAGACCTATCGGCTCAAAAAATAAAAATATAAATAGTTTTACTAAGTTTTTTATCTCTAGTATTTTTCTAATAAATGCCAATATTCGATGCAAATACACATAATTATTCAGTTTTTTAAAAAAGTTTATTTTTTTTCTTGCCAGAATCACGAAAGCCCATTAGATTGCTCTTCATCAACACGACAACAAAACAGTCGTTCTAATCACCGCGGGGTGGTAGTTAAGTTGGTTATAACGCCGGCCTGTCACGCCGGAGGCCGCGGGTTCGAGTCCCGTCCACCCCGCCATTTCTTTTTAAATCATTGATTTTATTAATTAAAAACCTACTTCTGAGTCACCTTTTTTTGCTTTACATTATACCAATATCCGGTATAATAATATAGTGATCGATAACATCAAAGGAAAAACAACACAGGACATTTTCGATGGGGAGAACTCTAAAGCTTCTCGTAAAGTTCCTACAGAGCTTCATGAAAGAGCAAGAGATCTATTGGATGCATTAAATGCAATTGCAGACATTAAAGATTTAAGAACTCCTCCTAGCAATCGGCTCCACAAACTTAAAGGCGACTTAAAAGAATTTTGGAGCATTAGTATAAACAGTCAGTGGCGCATTATTTTTAAATGGAATGGGACAAGTGCTACGGATGTAGAAATTATCGATTATCATGATTAAGGAGAGTAAAACATGAGACCTAAAAAAAGAGAGCCAAGGCACCCTGGGGAGATTCTACAACGTGTTTTTCTGGATGATATGGGGATTAATCAATCGGAGTTAGCACGTCACCTAGGCTGGAAGCCTGGCAAGATAAATGAAATTGTTAACAAGAAAAGAGGTATTACCGCTGAAACCGCACTTGCCTTTTCAGATGCCTTAAATACGAGCCCTGAGTTTTGGTTAAATCTTCAATCAAATTTTGATTTATGGCATGCGCAAAAAAATCACAACAAAGTTGATAGCATCGGAGCTTAAGAAGATATTAAATACGTTCTAAATTCGTCCCAATTGCTCCGCCATTTAAATTCAATTATAATTTTAGAGAGTTTTAAAACAGGGAATTTTGTATTGTCGAACTAAAAGTTTGGTGAGAATAAAATCACATTAGCCGACTATTCTTGAAGCAGCTTAATAATGCCGTGGAAATGCATTCCACCATAACTGCTCTTCTCCAAAACTACCTTTTCTTTTTAAAATATTAATCTGCATTCGAGGCAATCCCGGCTTGGATTAATTCAGAGCAAGAATAGTAGGTCATTTTTGTAGTATTAAATACCCCTTGATTGTATTGATACGCAAGCCATTTCTCAGGCACCTGAGAACCAGGTCTTGATAAAAGTTGTAAAATCATTTCCTTTGTAGCTTCTTTCGAGGGCTTTCCCTGCCTAATAACTGAGTGCAAGCCTATCTTAGAACCAGTTTCACAGAACCGACTCCCAATATAAAGAAAAACATCTGCACATGCTGAAGCGCAGCTAGCATTTTTGGGTAGATAGGCACTCACATTAGAATTTGGTACACTATCTATTGCATCCAAAATTGAATACATCCTAGGGACCTCTCCACCAGGTGAATTTAAGATAATTACAAAAGACCTCCCATTGTAGATCTGAAATAAATTAACAATTGCACTCTGAAATGCCTCATTATCAATATTGCTCTCAATAGCTAAAAACGGTTTTTCAAACTTCAAATAAATTGGAGAGTCTAGATCGCTTAAATTAGTCCGTGTAAAATCAATATTTTCATAGGCAGCTCCTAGTAATGAATAATTCCTAAAGCCACCTTTTGGCTCCACCGCACCGCAAATAAGGGTATTGAAAATTAAAATCAGACAGATTTTGGGCACTATTGAAAAAAATTAAACACAAAATATCCTTTCAAGTTAAAAAAATCTCCAATTCGGCTGCCAAAATAAGTAAGCTGCAAAAAATGTTCCTTTGAGAGTCTCTAACTGTCATTTTACAATAAGAATATACGTTCCCAGTTTTGACTTATTGCTGGTAGGCTTAGAACTACTTAGAAAGGTTCTAAAATCGTCCCAATTGTCCCGCTATTTTTGTCTTTTATAATTTAGATAATTTAAGTATATTTTTTCGGAGTAGATCAAACCAGTCTCAAACTATAAATAGAAATGGAAATAAAAAAACTCACCAATCCAAATGTAAAATCTGAGGTTTGCAATACAGTTTTGCGCAGTCTGCCGCTATGGTTTGGCATTGATTCCGCTATCGCAGCTTACTCCAAAGATGTAATCTCTATGGACACCTGGGCTGCTTACAAAAACAATAAGGTAATTGGCTTTATTAGTATCAACAAACACTTCTCTCAATCAGCCGAGATTCAAGTTATGGCAATTCTTCCCCAATTCCACCGAATGGGTATAGGTCTAAAGCTTCTTAGGACTGCTGAAAACGATCTTCGTACACAAGGATTCAAATTTTTAAGCGTTAAAACCTTAAGTGAATCTTGCCCAAACGAAGAATATAAACAAACACGAAGTTTTTATTTGAAATCAGGTTTTACGCCCTTAGAAGAATTTAAAACTTTATGGGATGAGCAGAACCCATGTTTACTTTTGATTAAAAGCTTATAAGTAATTCACCAAAGCTTTATCCTGGCCGCATTTTCTCTATAGCTTTAAGCGTTTTTAGCACTATTTAATCTTTCGTTCGCATTTACCATTAATAAATTCGCAATTTTTTAGGCTGGTATGAACTTAGCATATAAATCTTGTTGAAAATTAAATTATTACGGAACTCGATTTAAAGGAGCTTCTGATGTTAAAATATCTTTTACCACTGACAATAATTGTCATCCATATCAATTCTTATGCAGCAAAAACATGCCTGGCAGCTGATAATGCTTGTTATACCCAGGTAAAAGATATTAAAGGAAATTTTTTGTTTCAAAAACTACAAGAGACCCAAGGCTTGAAAGTCTGTGAAAAAGCCGATGATAAATGTTTTGGTATTCTTAATGGGGAGCTTACCAAGAAAGCGATGCATTCCTATTACATCCCTTATAAGCCTACAGAAATGCCTTGGGATGTAGAATCTAAAACAATTATTTTAGTACACGGCTTAAGCGACTCACCTTTCTATATGAAAGAAATAGCAGAGTCGATGCATAATAAGGGATTTAATATATTATCTGTATTGCTGGCTGGGCATGGGAATTCTACTGAAAATGGTCCAATGGATTTGGTAGATATAAAGTTCAAAGACTGGCAGGAAAATCTTATTGATTCGGTTCTATTCTCACTATGGGTTTCAGACTCCATACACTTCATAGGTTTTAGCACGGGATCAGCTTTGATTACTAATTTTTTAGTGAAACATAAAATTAAAAAACACAAAAATAGCGTTTTAATATCCCCTGCAATTGAGTTAAAGCAAGCGAAAATGTTGATTTTAGGCTCCTTAATCTATGGCAAAGATCATATCGTTAGCGAGCCAAAAAAATTCGGTCATGGAGCGCGTTATTTATTCTATCCGCTAAATGCTCCAAACCAATTACGACTTCTAAACAAAGAGACCAAAAAACTAATGAAAAAGTACAAAATAGATTCTCCTGTTTTGAGTATTTTTGCTGCGTCTGAAGATACTTTTGATGTCGCCAGCGTTAATACAAGACTTAAAGATAATGTAGAAAACTACATTAGCGTGGTTCTAGGAAATCCACGAGCTGCCATCGCCAACCCTGAGAACTCCTTGTATGAGGATAAAAAATTTAAAAAAAATCAAATCAAGGGCATTGAAAACTCTCTTGTGAATAAAGATATAGATTTTCAACTATTAGAAAACCAATATGTAGAACATTCGAGTCCTTTATCAGGAAAGACTGCTTTCCGAGGAGAATTTGAATCGGTTCAAGAACACGAGCTGGTGTTAGATATTATTCATGAATTTTTAATTAATAAATAGTATTTTTTGAAACTCATGAGCATATATACTCCAAAGGTTACACTATAGTTGTCTTCATCTAGGTTTTTAGGGTATTTAAAAAATAAAATTTCCCTATTGCCTTAGTATTTGCACAATACATTTTGTGAAACTTAATACCTGGAATTTGATTGAGAAATATTAGCTTGTGCGGATCAGGCCATATGAAGAGAGTGTATTTTTTAAAACATACACTAGCTAAAAACTGGAAAAGCGCCCGCTATAAATAGGACTGGAAGAAAGACTAATTTGCAAATGAATCTTTAATCTATGGGCACCAAATCAAGCCCGTTATTGGCAGTCCCCTGTTGAAATTTCAGAAGCAGCATGGAGTGAATGTTTTTACTCTCCTTTTCTGGGTTAACATATTAGAATTAGGTCGAGATTAAATTACTATATGACCTGGTTTTAAGGACCAGAATAGTTAGATTAAGTTAGACCAACTATCAAAATTAGAAGCTA
>JAYZXX010000304.1:0-17975 GCA_036140815.1 Bdellovibrionota bacterium
CTTAGCAAAGCTATAGTCATAGCATGTGAGCATACTTACTTTTTTCTGTTCTTGTCTTCGTTTCATGAAGTCGGCGACTTTCATCATAATTGTTCCTTCCAAGAGGAGTATTTTTTCGCAAAAAAGCGATAAGTCTCTTTTAAGTTTTGGTTTTTTATATCATCTATATTTTTTTGAATCGTAGTTTGGTCGTTTCTAGAAATTGGCCCAGAGACACCTTCTCTTCCTTGTTCTAAAAAATTATCAAGGGAAGCCAAAATAAAATTTCGAAATGCTTCTTTGGGAATACTATTTTCTTTAAAAAAATCATAAGACTCATGCCAAAGCCATTGAGCTAGATTTCCTGCGGAAGCACAATGGGCGTGGTACTCAGACTTTTTTTCTTGTGGCATATAGAAGCTAGGATTTTCCAGCTCTGGTAGAAGATCCTTTAAACTTTTTTCTTTATGGAAATAGGCAAAGGGAATTTCTTCGTAAACCTGTAGGGAAGGAAAGTTTAAAGCAAAACTATGCATGGGATGAAGGTTTTCAATTCCATCAATGATAAGGCTTCCAGAGAAGTGAACAAACTCCAAATGTTGAAAGTCTCTTCGCAAATTCATGGCAAAGTGTTCAATGGCGGAATCAGAGATACAAAGTAGTACCTTCGAACAATTTTCTAGTTGTTCAATTAGCGCATTTTGCTTTTGTTGACGGTGCCATTGCGTGTGTGGGATTTGTTTTAAATCGAAGTAGTGGCAAAGGTTTTTTGCCAATTTTCCATTACCTATGATTAGGTAAGGTTTCTCTGTTTTTGGTACCTGTCGCATGATCAAGTCCTTATTAAAGAAAGCTTTTCTAAAAGTATGTTTTTAAAGTTCACAGTCCTTGCCAACACGGCTGGTCAAGGCTATGAATGCAGAATATAGATCGCCTAAAAAGCTACAATACGCCAGGCGTTATTATTAAGGATTTGTTTATGCCTAGAGGATTAAAAATACTGCTTATTTCCCTTTGTTGTGTGGTGGTTCTTGGAATGCTTACCGTATTTCTTCAGGGCAACATTGCTCCTAAATCCCGTGGAATCATTAAGGTTTCTGGTTTTCAGGATTGGCAGGAGTTAGGAAAATATTCTTATCGCCAACTTTATGGACGTCTGGGCTATGTGGAACAAATTCAATTTGGTTTTGCAAGCAAAGATCAAAAGACCGTCGATAAATTTTTAGAAGGTTTTTTAAAGCATGCAGCTGAGCAAAAGGACGAGCGTTGGGGTTATGAAAAAGTAGGTGAGTTAGGAAAAAGACTTTTGCTTAAGCCTGATGAAAACCTTTTTAGAGCCTCCAGCAAAGAAAGCGTCATTGAAAAAGAGGTGCGTAGAGTCTTCATTCAATTTGGAGAGCTAGAGCACGCAAAAAACTTGGATGAACTTCCCAAACGCTGTAAAGAGAAAGAATACTTTTTCGACTATGAATGCATTCGAATTCGGGTTTCCTTGGTGGCCGCCGGTAAGTGGAACAAGGTGAATAGCTGTAAAAAAGCCACTTTGGATCAAGTGGGTAAAAAAGACTATCTAGTGCTTACCAATGATTCTGACTGTGATAACTAAGTTAGTTTAAATAAGCAAAGAACTTTATATTTAGTCTTTCTAAGATTTGGTCAGAGATTAATTTTCTGTTTGAGCTTACATTAGCAGAAAGGAATAGTGGGTTTCAGTTACATGGTATGTGGGTGAATGATAAGTTTTCGGATGTCAAAGAGGAGCTTGGAAATCTCGGTCAATCCGAGCGCCTATCCTCATATGACAACCGAGCCCTGAGTATAGATTATTTTAAGACGTTATCAAGGATACGCAGCTTATGAAGTCTTTTTTTCAATCTGATGCTTTAACAAGGTTATCGTTAAAAGATAAAAGGACGAATACGAATTTCTGAAAACAGGGATTTCAAAATTGATCTATTCAAAACCGTCTAGCCTTCCACTTAAACAAATAACTACTAAGGGGATCTTCGGCGGTTTTAACTCCTTCCTGTTCTAAGCTCAGAATTCGTTAGGTTTTTTCTCAGAAAAGTGTTCAGAAGATTCTTATTATTAGCAAGAGGATTAACTGGAAAGTTTTTGTAGACGGACCTCCGGTTAGCGTGAAGCGATCGATCCGCTAAAAACACATTCTAAAAGCCTCAAAACCAACAGAGAAGCTCTAAAATATTTCATTAGCAATAAGCTCCAGCGGTCGAAACCGGCGAGTATATGGAGGTACGCGTCCCTCGAGAAAAACTTTCCAGTGAATCCGGGCTTCTTAAAAACTCAATCTTTTGATGAAAACTAAAAACTTCAGATCTGTTTAAAATTCTAAACTAAGCCTTTTTCACAAATTCAGATTTCAATCCCATAGCCCCAAAGCCAGGAATTTTACAGCTAATATCATGGCCATCGGCTGCGTCTGGATCTAGTTTGATGTTTTTTACTTTCGTTCCAGCTTTAATAGAAGAAGCACCTTTTACTTTCAGTTCTTTCGCAACGATGACGGTATCGCCATCTTGCAAAATATTGCCATTGGCATCTCTAATTTCTTTAGGCGAAGTGTCGGCTTGAGTTTCAGATTCAAGATTAAATTCATTCCCACATTCAGGACAGATCCATATAAATCCATCTTGATAACAATATTCAGAACTACATTTTGGACAAGTGGCTTGGTCTGTGCTCATAAGGCTCCCTAAAATCTTTTTTTGTAAGATACGATATTCAGAAGGGTCTGTTTAGAAGAAAAGGGCTTAGGTTTGATTTTAAAACCAAATAATTGCTTAGTGAGTCTAAAAAGATTTAATTTTTGGGACAGTCTTGAACTTTAAAGTGCCATCTATTTACACAGATAAAGAGAGGGGGGCTCACTGTAAACTATTTCGTCAATGCAATCTGTAATAGTTTCTATTTAGTGTGAGACTAGGGACATAAAGCAGAAGCTAAGATACAATCCAAAGTTAATGATTAGAGTATTTTATTGGGCTTTATTTTTATTATTTTATTTCTTCGGGCAAGCTGCATTTGCCATTGAAGGGCCATGCAAAACATCCTCCAAAGAAAATGTCTATTATACGGAAAACCCTGTTGGCTTTGATCATTTAACGAAGTATTTGGCGCGAATGCATGAAGAAGCAAATGATCAAAAAAAAGATAATTTGCTACAGAGAAAAATCAAAGAATTTAGGCGACGATATTTTCCGACAAAAGATGAAAAGATTCTAGTGGAACCCAAAAGGGCCCAAGCATTGATCCTAAGTTATATGGAGCTTCTTTCTTATTCTAAAAATGAGATTGAAATGATGCAGATGGTTTTCTCAAAAGAAATCCAAATGGTATATGGCCCTCCGGAGGCAAGTAGAGAAGCCACCTTATTTGGCTTCGAGAAACTAGACAATGAGTTCACCTTAAACTTGAAAGACATTAAAATTTTAGAAAGGTATTTGATAAGTACGGCGCAAAATCGCTTTCGAAGTATTGCAGCCTCAGATTTTGATAGGCTTCAAGAAATTACGGAAAATATTTATGCGTCTGTGCAGAGGTTTTATCGCCAAAATGCCATTATGTCGCTAAATGAAAATGTTTCTCCTCTAGCTTTAAAGCGAGTCAGTGGTTTTGACTTCGATCCAGTCACAGAAGGATCTCTAAAAAGTATTGACCGATTTGTAGCTCCAAAGCAGCGTGAGTGGGTTGAAAACAACAAGCTGCCTCTTTTTCAAGGTGGATTTTTTATTAGAAACCTTGGTTCCCGATCTCCACATGAATCCAATCGATTTAATGGGCAGTCCAAGGGAATATTTAGTTATCAAACAAAGGATGGGGAGAGGTTAATTTCTTACCGGCCTATCGATAATGTAACTATTCGTGAAATTCTAAAATTTTATGAGGATATTGAAAAAAGCTCGGCAAAAGACTTTTTATTGAAGCCAGTGGGGATTCATTTTGTTTATGGTAGAGCTCGGTTACTGTTTCCTATCAAAAAGGTTTATTTTGGGAATCAAAGTATTAGTAGATTCAGTGATCTCGAAAAGAAAGTGCAAAAGCAACTAGAAGAACTTTTCGTGAGAGAGTTTTTTGATTCAACCTCTCATCCTGATTCCAGGAGTTTTGCAGGAACGCTCTTTGAAAATGAATACCTCTTTTTCAAAGAAGATGGTTTTCTTGGAATGGCTTTACCGGTAAGAGCAGAAATGTTAATGGACGCTTTTTACCAAGGTAAGCTTTACAAAAGCTCTGAAATAGAGTTTAGGCCTGAGGATTAAGATCCCCCCCAATTAACTGCCAGGCTTTGGCCACTATTTCTAAGAAATATAGGTCGTTTTCATCGTGAAAAATCTTACATGGAAAATTCAAAGACTCTATGAATCTATTCCATTTCGCCACAAAATTTTGAGAAAATAGCCCCCTGTAGTTAAATGAATCTGTCTTGGGGGAGGCATTTGAGTATTTTATCACTATTTCATTCGAATCAGGCTTTAGATGAGGTTTTAATTAAAGAAAGAGCACCTGTGCTGGGGATGACAGGAGATGACTTTGGATTTCAGCTACATCAAAAAGGAAAACATGTTTATTTAAGTCTTGGCGATACCAGGAATCAGCCACTCATTTTTTGTCACGGTATTTTTGGAAGCTTCCGAAACATTGCCGAAATTGCTCATGGCTTAAAAGGCAAATATCAAATTATAGTTCCCTGCCTGCCAATGTATGATGTGGCCTTAAAGCAATGTAGCGTCAAATCTTTGGGAGAGTATTTAGTTCGTTTTACTGAGGATTTAAATTTTAATAAATGCATTGTGGCTGGAAACTCTATGGGGGGTGGAGCTGTTTTGCATTTTAGTCTTCTAGCACCAGAGAAGGTAGAAAAGATCATTTTGTTTTCTAGCTCTGGTTTATCCTTTATACCGATGAGAAAAGGTGCTCTAAAAATTCGAGACTATGAATATATGCGAGGCCTTTTAAGTGACATATTTTATGATAAAAACACTGCCTCTGAAAAAGAGTTACAAGAGGCTTTTCAGGTGCTGCAGAAAAAGAGTAACCTTATTCGAATTTTTTCTTTCACTAGATCGACTAAAAAAGACTTAATGCACGAAGAATTGCCTTTGATTCAAAAAAAATGTCTCGTCATTTGGGGGAAAGACGATGAGGTTACGCCTTTGGAAATTGGTAAAGAGTTTCAAAGAATTCTTCCTAATAATGAGTTTCATGTCTTAGATAAATGTGGGCATGTACCGCCTTATGAAAAGCCTCAAGAGTGCTTGAAAATCATAAAAAACTTTTTAGAGAAATAGGGGAGAGTAAGCTAAGCTTTCCAGCGTTCGATTAGGTCATTAACGCTTTGGTTGAATTTAGCTTTAGCGCCAGAGTCGCCGTGGAACTTTCGATAAATACTTTGGCCTAAGTACAGAGAATAAACCTCATAGGCAAAAAGTTCAGGGTCGAGTTGTTCTTTAAGCTCGCCCGCTCGAATGGCATCTCTTGCAAGTTTACGAATGTATTTTACTAATCTGTTTTGTTGATCGTATAGAAAATCTCTAACCAATCCCGGTTGGTCGTCAAACTCAATCATTGCCAAGATAAAGATGCAACCACCTTTCATTTCAAAAGGGGCTTTATCAAACCAGCTTGGCCAATGTTTTTGGATGGAGCTTAGTTTCTCAAGGGGCGAGTCAAAGCTTTCAGCGGGTTTGAGAACAATTTCGATAAAGTGTTTTTCAGCTGTTTTCAATAGATCCAATTGAAGTTGCTCTTTAGAATTAAAGTGAGCAAACAAACCGCTTCTAGACATTTTTACTTTTTTTGAAATTTCACCAATGCTCAAGCTCTCAAGGCCGACGATACTGGCCAGATTGAGAGCTTCTCGAATGATTAATTGTTTGGTGCGTTCACCCTTTGTCATCTAATCTTCTTGGTTGAAAAAATCCATACTCTGAAAAATAACACTAGAGTCGTGAAGAATTCTAAAATGTCCAAGGCCATTTGTCACATTTAAGTTAATACTTTCTTCTTTACTCATAGTTTCTAGGTTTTTCTCTAAGGGAATAAAGGGGTCCTTAACATCGTGAAAAATCACACGTGGGTTTTTAAACTTAGTCCAAGCAATGCGAGGGTTGATTTCATCAAAGTTTCTGCCAGTTCTGCCTTCAATTTCTTTAAAAAGATTGTGGATCATTCTAGGGGAAATCCCAAAGCCGGTGATTACATCTTGCATATTTTCAAAGAAAGGAATGACTGGAGCAAGCAGAACACAAGCCAAGTCTTCCGGAAGCTTTGCAGAAATGATTGCAGAAGCTCCCATACTATGGCCAACGATTCCAACTATCTGGTTTCTAGCTCTAGCATATCGATAGGCTTCCTCTAGGCCGGCTACATATAAAAAGAAATTTGAATAGGTGCCACTGCTTTCCCCGTGGCCGACATGATCCATTGTCCAAACAGAGTAACCATTTTTTAAAGCGTCTTTCATAAAACGTTTAAAGTTACTACCTTGGCCTGACCATCCATGTACAAAAAAGATTGCCTTGTCAGAATCACCTTTTGAGTACAAGCGAATTTTATGGCCCAGAACTTCAATTTCATGGCGTTGAAAACTGTCATCTAAGCTTCGATCTCTTTTAGGTTTCGTGGGGCTACATAGAATGTGCTCAGACAATTTCACTGAGGTTTTTGGAAAAACATCGGTTAAAGTATTGGAACCCCAATGTAGTAGATTTTTACCTAATTTCGTGGCGATATTGTTCGACCCACTTCCAAAATAAATTGCTTTCATAATTTATCACTCCATAAATAGAACACTTGTACTATTCATAATAGCACAAGTGTTCTAAAAACATAGAAAATGATTGTTAGCTTTTATGAAATGCCGATAAATTTGATCTGGGTGTATTTTTTTGAGATTTTTACTAAACGAACGTTCAATTTAAACCTTCAAAAGTCTAGTTGAGAAACTTGGATCAGGTTATTTCCAACTCCGCTCGTTACAAGAAATTGAGCCTTATGACATAGGACAATTAAGTTTTTAGAACAAAAAAAGGAGCTTAAGCAGCTCCTTTTCTCGGTATGTGTTTAGCGCCTCTATTTAGTTAAAGTACAGCCAGGTAGATTTGGATCGATCTCGTAGTCTTGGGTTAGACAAGCATAAAACTGGTAAGTTTGCTGCCCATAAGAGGCTCCGTGAATCACTTGTACGTTTCCATCTTTGTCCACTTCACAAGGATTGTTCATTGTGCAACGTTGCCCATCTTGGTTACCAGTGTTATTCACACCAACAACGATTCTTGAACCAAAAGCAATGATAGGTGAGCCACTAGTACCACCGATGGTATCACAACCTGGCTCAGAGTAGCGAATTGAGTTGGTAAATTCCCAATCGTCCTCCAAAAGCTTGTGAACGGTTTTTTCAACATTACAAGTATAACCTCTTTCCCAGTAACCTGAGATGATTTCAATTTTAACATTGTCTTTTGGAGGCTGATGGTAAATTACTAGCGGTAAAATACCTGCTTCATCTAAAATTTGTTGGTAGGTCTGCTCTAATTCGTAAATTGCAGCATCGGTTCCAGTCATTGTAGCGTACATGATTCTTCTAGCTCTAAGGCGGTGACGTTTACCTAGGCTATCAAAGACTACCATCTGTCTTCTAGAAGGCTGGTTTTTTACTGATTTTCCAGGGTCAATAAAACCAGGAACGCAATGACCATTGGTTAACATCAATGCATTTTTATTTTTGGACATACCTTGGAAGGCAACCAAGCTACCGGAACAATTATTAAGTTTAATGATTCCTGCAAAGTTATACTCAAAGAACTGTCGCGGGATATTGGTAAAGTCATTTTGCAATTGCATTGAGTCTTGTAGGTTTGCCTCAAAAGGTGCAATTGGAAATGCCTTTGCTGAAATTGAAAGTTGAAAAAATAGAACGATTAAACCTAATAGTTTCATCTACATCCCCCCAGATGATTTTGATTGTAAGTTAGAAGGTCGCCCCCCAGCGACGGATCTAATATGGGTGGATGCTAGTAAATATTTATAAAAATGTCATTAAGTGCCTATAATTCATTCTCTATTTGTAAAATGCTCTCGTCTAAGTTGGGGTGCTTTAATGAAATCATTAGTGATTTCAGTTGTTTAGCATAAACCTTTTTGGAGTTTTCTTTGATGTTACTTGTCATTTCTGGCTCAGGGAAGTCAAAATGCTCTCTCCACCTATCAATAAGATCTGACCACTTTTCTGGTTTGTTGTTTGTGGCAATATAGTTTTTTGATTTTTCACCAAATAAATGGGCATGAACGATACACTGAGCTAGGTCCTCAACGTGAACTAAATTTACGTAACTAGGCGAGTTTTTCACACGAGATTTTCGTAACCAATTTACGGGACTTTTTCCAGGGCCATAGATGCCTGAACTAAAAATCACTCGACCAGCTTTACTTCGAAGGAATTCCTCCACTGCGAAGCGATCGTGTTTTTTATCTACTTTAGAGTTTTCATCAATTTCTTGATTTATATTTTCAACGAGAAAGCTTCCGGTGGTACCTACGATGGATAAATTTTCCCAGCCTTGAGAACTTACTAACTTTTGAGCTTTGGTGAGATCTTTCATGGGAAAGAATATTATACAGCTCTTCGTGTCTGGTAGGTTTTTCCAAGTCGATTCATCGTCGAAGTCAAAGGGAATACAGTTTTCTTGCGTTCTAGATGTTTTGTAGATTTCTAGATTGGGAAATTCCTTTTTTACAAAATAATCTACGTACTTCGCTGAATATCCATAACCCAGAAGTAAAATTTTCTGATCAATCGATTTTATGTTTTTCAATTTCTAACTCCCTTCTTATCTGATAGGTGGGTCTTCGCAACGAAACAACTCTAAGCCCGAAGGTTTGGTTTCTAGCTTTTTAGAAGCATCTCTTAAAGCCGTCCGTAAGCCTTCTTCAATAACGGGATGATAAAATGGCAAAGAAAGTGCCTCTTTCACTGTAAGCTTCAATGAAATTGCCCAAGCAAGTAGGTGTGCCAAATGCTCTCCGTCGGGAGCCTGAAGTTCTGCTCCTAGAATCTTTCCGGAAACCCTTTCTGCATATACATGCAGTAAGCCCTGTTCCTTCAGTTTTACAATGCTTCTACCTTGTCCTTCGAAGGATACTGAGCCAGTGATAAAGTCGACTTTTTCCTCTTTTAATTGTTGGAATCCTTGCCCCACAACACAGATATTAGGATCACAAAACGTAATATAAACGGGGGTGCGCCTTTGAAAGCATTCTTTTTCACTACTACTAATTACCCCAGCGATACCACCCTCGTCAGTGGCTTCATGTAGTACGGGCCTGGTGTTGTTAACATCTCCTACTAAATAAATGTTCGGATGAGATTTTAATTGAAATGTCATAGGGTCAAAGATGGGAACATTTTTTGAATCTGTTTCTACATTGATGGAATCTAAATTTAGTTTTTCCAGATTAGGAGATCGACCAATGCTAACAAACAATTTCTCAACTTCGAAGCTTTGTGTGCCACTTGTGACCTTTAACGTTCCACTATCGAGCTTTTCAATTTTTTGTACACCATCGATTGAAACTTCCATTTCTTCACGTAATTTTTCCAGGCAATAGTTTTGAATTTCTGGATCACTGAGGCCGGCTAAACGCGTTCCTCTTGTGATAGCAACGCATTTTATTCCTAAGCGATTTAAGGCTTGGCCTAATTCCAAACCAATCACACCAAGGCCAATAACCGCTAAAGATTTTGGGAACTCTTCTAGTTCAAAAAGATCATCGCTTGTAATAATTTGATCATGAAACTCAGCCCACTCATCAGGGATGATAGGGCTTGTTCCGGTTGCGATTATTATTTTTTCCGCTCTGATTTTTTCGCTGCCAAGGTCGAGAGTATGTTCATCAACAAAACGGGCGTGACTGCGAATCAATTTATCTTCAAAGTAAGTATGGGAAGACATGA
The DNA here is from genome assembly GCA_036140815.1 of Bdellovibrionota bacterium. Taxonomy (GTDB): domain Bacteria; phylum Bdellovibrionota; class Bdellovibrionia; order Bdellovibrionales; family UBA840; genus UBA6502. The sequence goes on from JAYZXX010000304.1 coordinate 9,953, forward strand.
CTCCTTTTACAAATCGATCCCTAAGGGAGCGAACGTGTTGAAAGCATTCCTTAAAATTCAGTTGAAGATTTTCGGCACCATAAATTCCTTCTTGTTGAAATTTATGTCTACGATGGAAATCATTCGCTGCTTGAATTAAAACTTTAGATGGCATGCAGCCAACTCTTGCGCAAGTCGTACCTAGTGTACCACCGTCAATAATTACATAATTATCAGTGTGCTTTGCAATTTTAGCGCGAGCAGTTAAGCCAGCACTTCCAGCGCCAATGATTGCGATTTCGACTTGTTTCATCCTTGCTCCTTGCCATTGTATAGTGAAAAAACTATGCTTTGAAAGCATACTGTTTTCATCCCTCTTGGACAAGGGAAAGAGCAGTTCAAAACAGAACAAGGTTTAATAAAAAAATAGAAAGGTTCAGAATGAAAAAGCTATTGATTGGTGGTACACATGGGAACGAATGGACAGGGATTTACCTATTAAAGTATTTTTCGAAAAACCAATATTTTAACGATTGTGTTTTGGCAAATCCAAAAGCATTTGCTCAAAATAAACGTTTTGTTGATGAAGATTTAAATCGGTGTTTTTCAAAGGAAAAAATTGAATCGCCTCATGGAATTTATGAAAGAACCCGTGCAGGGGAGTTGTTGGAGAAAATCAAAGACTCAGATTTACTGGTGGATCTTCATACAACTACATCCAATATGGGCCCCACAATAATTTTTTCTAAAAAGTCTAATCAAGTTTTTAAAGTCTTAGCTTATGTTCAATCTAAATACCCAGAGCTAAAGTTTTTATTTAATCCGGATCCAAATGAACAGTATATGATTTCTCATGCAAAATTAGGTTTTGTTATAGAGGTGGGTCCAGTTGCGAATTCCTGTTTGAAAGCGGATGTTTTTGAGTCTTCTAAGAAGATAGCTATCTTAATCTCTGAAGGGCTAGAGTCGGAAGTTAATATGCCAGAGTCTTTAGAATATTATAGCTATGAAAAAAAGATCGATTATAGGTTTGATGAAGACTCAAATTTAGCCTCTATGGTTCATGCAAATATTCAGGATAAAGATTTTGTTGCTTTAAAAGAAGGGCAGCCTGTTTTGCAAAGCTTTGAAGCTGAAGATATATTTGTGAATGGAATTGAAGGACTTTATCCAATTTTTATTAACGAAGCAGCTTACTATAACTATAAATATGCTCTTCAATTGGTCAAGAAAGAGACTTGGTTTAGACCTGTAGACTAATTGGCAAGTTCTAATGAAATGGCTTCTGATCTGTAAGTATTTGTAATTACTTGTAAATTCCATTTGTGATTTTTTACCTTGATATACCTAGTATAACTATGTATATAGTATACCTATGTTCTTGAAGAATTGGTTTATTCAGATTAGAAAAGGCTATTTGGAGCTTATGATATTGCGAATCCTTGCGCAAAATTCGCCACTATACGGGCTTCAAATTCTACAAGAACTTGGCAGGCGCGGCTTTGCAACTAAGGAAGGAACACTCTATCCGCTTTTAAGTCGCTTAACCAAAGAGAAACTTTTAAAACCACAATGGCAAGGGCAGGAAAAAGGCGTACCTAAAAAATATTACTCTCTTACGGAAAAGGGAGAGAAGCTTTTGCAGGATATGTCTGAAGAGTATGAGTCTATGTACTTGCATTTTAAAAACCTTCGACAAGGAGAGAAAGATGAACTCTAAAGTGGAAAGTTACCTATCCGCATTAGAAAGAGAATTGCAAAACTTGAGTACTAGTGAACGTGCTGAAATAATTTTGGAAATAAAAAGTCACATTCAAGAAAGCATAGAGCATGAAGGTGCCAAAATTGAGGATGTTTTAAAAGACTTGGGTACTCCTAAGGATGTTGCTACGAAGTATTTAGTAGATAGAGGGATTTCTTGGAAACCGAACTCATCAAGCACAGGGGCGAGTGTGGCCGTTGGAATTTTTAAATGGTTAACGATAGGATTTATTTCAATGATGGGTTTTATTGCCTTAATGGTATTCATGGTTTTTAAACAATTTTCTCCATTTGTCGACGTGAACGAAGAGATGGGAAAAGTGAAGCTTTTTGGTGGGATGATTAATGTTGATGAAAAAATCATGGAAAATTTTGACGGTGATTTTGACATTGAAATTAGTGAGTCTGCTCAGCATAAATTTGAAAGAAACTTTGCTTTTGAACCTGGAATCAAAATTGAAACCATCAGGGTTGAATTTGGCAATGGAAAATTGGAAATTGAAAATCATCTAAGTAATAGTGTTCGTCTTGAGTGTAAAACTAGAAAGTCAGATGCTGATTTAGAAGAACCAAGTATTCTTCAGAAAGAGAGTATTGTTCAAATTGATATGCTGAAACATTCTGGTGGGAAATGTGAACTATTCGTGCCGCCAAATCTATTTTTAGATGTTAAGGCACAAAATGGTAAAGTCGAGCTTGAGAAATTAGTTAATCCTATGACTGTAAAACTAAACAACGGAAAAATTAAATTTGAGAATGCTCCTAGTACTCAGTACAAATTTGATATCGACCTTGGTATGGGAAAGGCCGATGGATTTGAGAGTTCAAATGCAGCAGATGCCATTGAAGTTAAGTTAAGTCTCGATAAGGGACGAATCTCTCACAACTAAAACAAAATCTATTCTCTAATTGGCCTAAAGTAGGTTCACTCCCAGATGTAGTTTTCCGATAAGAACTCTGTGTTTGGGAGGTAAGTTTGAAAGCTTGGATCAATAAATTAATGGACGGCTTAGAGTTTGATTGGAAAGACAACAAAGATGGTGAACCGGTTGGTGATCATCCACAAATCACAGAAGAGCTTGCGACCATTTTATATGTAATTGATCACTACAACAAATACCTTTTTGAAATCGAAAAACATCCGATCCGCAAGACTCGTCAAGAGTTTGATGAATATGCAAAAATGATCGTTCGTGGAAATGAAAACAATCGAGAGCGAGCCTTATTTAATTTTCGTAAGTTTTTTAGCTCTTATCGTATTGATGAAGTCTCTTACATTCAACAAACCTTTGATGACTTTAAAACGATCATCTGGGATTTCGTTGACCAGCTTGGAGAAGAGTTTCGTCATGCCGAGGCAGAAGACAATGATGTTAAAGCTAGTTTTGATCAATTGAAAGAAGCGGTTGAGGCGGATAGTATTGATGATTTAAGAAATCACTCGAGAAACTTTATAGACTGTTTTATTGAGTATCAAACTCGTCAAGAGAGTAGTAACAAAAAACGGCTGCATAAAATGAAAAAGAATCTTGATGTGGTCAGAGAAAAATTAGTTGAGGCCAATGATAGTATGCGCCGTGATCATCTTACTGGTGCATTTAATCGAAAAAGCTTTGATGAAAAGATGGAAGAGCATTGGCGTATGTACCAGATGGAGCCTAAGCCTTTAAGTCTTTTGATGATGGATATTGACTATTTCAAAAAGATTAACGATAACTATGGGCATCCCGTTGGTGATTTTGTATTACAAGAATGTGTTAAAATCATTCAAGATCACTTCTCTGATAAAAACCAATTTGTATCAAGAATCGGTGGCGAAGAATTTAGTGTAATTCTGCCAAAGTTAGAAAGTCGTGATGCAGAAAAACTTGTAAACTCTCTTCAAGATAAAATTAGAAAAGAGGTCTTTATTGACGGAGAACATCGTATTCAGTTCACGATCAGTGTTGGTATCGCAGAAATTTGTCATGACGAAAGCATTGAAGAGTGGATGAAACGTGCTGATGATGCTTTGTATGAATCTAAAAACACGGGAAGAGATAAATACACAATTTCTCCTCGCTTAAGAGTTAAATCTGTGGCTTCTTAGAAGATAGGTTTTAAGAGAATATAAAAAAGCGGAATCCTTTTTCAGGATTTCGCCTTTATCTTGCCGCCCCCATCGCAGCGCTTTCTAAATTATTCTCCAGTACATGGTAGGCATTCAGTTTTCTTCCTTCCTTTGAGTAAGGTAAGAGTTTTTCGTCTTTATCAGAGCTTGTTACCAGTTGAGTCTTTAAGTCTTTATAGTCCATTTCAAGAATCGAATTGGCATAAAGAAGTGCTGCGGTTTTGCTAACAAAAGCCGTGGCCTGAGAGGTTCCAGTTAATGCCTTTAGCTTTCCTTTTAATCCGTAACTAATAATGTCTTTTCCTGGTGCAAACAAATCAATGCTTGATCTACCGTAGTTGGAGCTAGCAATTTTCCTATTTTCTTTTGAGATAGAGCCAATGCTCAAGATATTATCTTGCTTATATCCAGCTGGATAGTAAGGTTTCCGGTCATTGTTGGATGAATTATTTCCTGCCGCAGATACAAACAATACTCCCTGACTTTTCGCATATTCAATGGCTTGTTCTTCCTCATAGCTAAAGGCATAGCCTCCTGCGGAGTAGTTTATAATTTTAGCGCCCATGTCTACTGCGTATCGAATGGCAGAGGCTGTGTTTTTAATACTTTCAGCGGTTGAGTTTTCTTCTTTAAAAAATTTCAGTGGTAAAATTCGAATTTCATGTTTATTAGAATCTAATTCATCCACAATAATTCCACTAATGTGAGTCCCGTGTGAATTTGTGTCTTCTGGTAAGGAGTCATTGTCAGCAAAGTCCCAACCTCTGTAGTCATCGATGTATCCATTGAGATCATCATCAATACCATTTTTTGATTTGTCCACACCATTTTCGTCTAAGCCCACTTCTCCTGAGTTGTAGGACAAAAACTTTTTCAAGGATTCATTGTCGTAATCCATTCCGGTGTCGATAATCGCAACTATCACTTTTCTTTTTGGATTTACTTTGCTCAAGGCTCGTCCTAGTTCAATGCTATCGTTGCCCCAAGTTTTTTTCTTCTTTGGTAATTTTAAAAGGTTTCTTAAACTAGTAGAATCATCCACAGCATTTAGTCTTCGCATAGTTCTTCTTTCTCTATGATCGGTTCTTCGGTCTCTGATTTCTTCTAACTCATTTATGAAGCTCGCGTAGTCTTGAAAGATTTTTTGAATGGAATGTAAATAGTCGAGAATAAGTAAACTGATTCCTAGAAATACAATAGACCCATCTCGCCACACTTTGGCGTTATGCATACTGCCCCCTTTGATTTTTTTGGAAATAAAAAAAGATTTAACCAGTAATAAGCTAGGTCACCCTTTCTAATGCAATCCTAGGACCAGCTCTAATGCCGGTATTTTAAAGAAAAAGTAAAGAAGCTAGTCGACTGTCTAAAAGATATACGAGGCTAAGGCATTGAAATAACTAAAATCTATTTATAAAAGAGTACTAAGACTCTAAAATAAAGTGGTAAATTTATTTGATGGAGGGGCTATGAATGAAGATGATTTGGTAGACGTACTTTTGGTTTTAAAAGAAAACAACGACTTGAGGGAGATATTTTTGAAAGTCTTAGAACAGGCTTCTTTCTCACAACAGCAAAGAATTGCTGTTCTTAGGAATTCGTTGGAAAAGAAGAAGGCGCCTCAAGAAGTAATTGGTTTCTTAAAAAGTCTTAGCGATGTACATACGGCAAACTTTATTTACAACGAATTAAAAAAAGCAGCTTAGGAAGCTGCTTTTAAGCTTTATAAATAGTCTTTCAACTCTTTTTCAATTTTGTCTGGGGTGTCCTGAGGAGCATAACGTTTCACAACATTGCCCTGACGATCCACCAAAAACTTTGTAAAGTTCCACTTAATGGCTTCGCTACCAAGTAGTCCTTTGGCTTCTGATTTCAAAAACGCAAACAAAGGATCTGTGTTATCACCATTTACATCAATCTTTTGAAATAGTGGAAATGTCGCTTTATAGTTTAAATCACAGAATTGAGCGATTTCTTCATCTGTCCCAGGCTCTTGAGCTCCGAATTGGTTACAAGGAAAAGCAAGTACAGAAAAACCTTGGCTAGCATATTCCTTCTGTAAGCGCTCTAAGCCTTCATATTGAGGAGTAAATCCACAGGCTGAAGCTGTATTGACAATGAGGACTACTTTATTCTCGTAGTCTTTCATAGAAACGCGTTCACCATTATTAAGTTTAGCCTCGTGATCGTAAAACATAATTACCTCTACAGTATTTTGCAAATTGGTTTTTAGCTTGAATATTCATGGTAAAAGATTTTTCATAAATCTTCATTCAATAAATAAAAGAAAATGTTTCTGTGTATTAGGTTGGCTAGTGAAGTGCTCATTTAAACATTAGACTAAACTAAATTACTTATCGTTTGTTGATTTGCTTTCAAATTTACTTGGCTTTTCATTTCTAGTTACGATAAAGGAAACCACGCCAATGATAACAAATACCACTAGAGCTTTAAGTTCTAGCGGCATACTTGGCCTGCTAAGAGGAACTGAAACTCCAACCAAAATCATACAAACAGCAAGCACCTTGTATTTTCGACGAATTCGTTTGTGTTGTTGCCAATCCTTTAGAAATGGGCCCAAATATTTGTTTTCAATTAACCAAGAGTGAAATGTAGGAGAACCTCGTTCGAAGAAAAATGCAGCTAAAATTACAAAAGGTGTGGTTGGGAGTAAAGGTACAAATACGCCAATAAAGCCTAGTAATGTTGATAAAATTCCTAAGCTTAAAAATAGAATTTGCATACTCTAACCAAATAACGAAGTATCATCGTAGTTTTTAGGTGGAGTTCTTTTGAGTAATAAAGCAGGTACAATTGAACTTACCACTGTGTAGATGATTAAACCGACAATGGCGTCATTCCTTACACCTTCATCTTTAAGAATGAGTGCAATCACTACTCCAAAAATTAAAGTGGGTAGGAGTGAAATACTCACTTTTCGATGCTCATCATCTCCAATATTTAATAAGTATCTCATTGGTAAAAAGGTTGTGAAGTACCTAAGTGGTATAAATATGAGCAAAAAACCTACGCCAAACAATGCGCCAGCCCAATCAAAATTCATATCAGAGATGGTTAAGCCTGCGCGAAAAAAATAGAAAGGAACAAAGAAGGCAAAAAATAGTTGAAGGGAATAAAGCAGTCGTCCTGTCTTCTCATCTTCGTCAAAATGATGAAATTGGGACGCCACCATACCCACGATAAATGCTCCTACTAAATAATAGGTACCAATCTCTCTGGTAATAATTCCGCATAAAAAAGCGATCAAAACTAAAAATGTCATTTCTGAGTCAGGAGCAAATGGTGCAATTTTTTTCAGGAAAAGTTTAAAAAAGTAAGGAAGAATTAAAATCATCCCTACAATTACTGCCAAAGACAATAGGAGCTTACCAATAGACTCTGATTGAAGAGTAAAGAACAAAATAAGAATAGCAACAATCTCTGCAGCAATGGACTTATTTCGAATCCAAGTCTTTACTTCATTGGTGAGTTCATATCCATGGACCGAATTTAAAATAAAACCTGTGCTTGGTGTAGTTAAACCTAGTGCAAGAATTAAAGAGGCTTTGGTTCCAAGGCGAAAATAATAGTCAATTGCGACCGTAGTTAACATGATTAAAAAGAGACTTAGACCTATGGATTTTAAAAGAAAACGATAATTTTTCTTAAGAACAGCTACTTCCACTTCCATTCCGGCAAACAGAAATAGAGAGGTAATCCCTAGAGTGGATAAGATGTAGAGAGTCTGTGAGCCTTCAAACCAATCTAGCCCAAATCCGGTTCCTACACCTAAAACGATAGCCGTAATTCCAGAAGGAACCCCATAGCGCATCAAGATCTTAGGTAAAAGTAAGATGGCGGCAATCAAAATGAAGTATTGTAAATCTGTCGTCAAATCTTCTCCTAAAAAGAATCAACTACTATTATAGAGGAAAGAACAGAATTCTGGAATAAAAACAGTGGATCTTTTCACTAATTAGCAGAATTTTAACGATTTCAGCCTTTGAACTGGTTAAGATGCGTGCAGATTTAAGGGTTAAAATGAAAGATTCTTTTTATTAAATCCCTAAAACCTCCACCTCTGGTGGAGGTCTGAGTAATGGCTGAGCCGCAGATTAGAGGTATTATCCCTCCCAACGAAGCAATTAAGCTTCGAGAGGAGGAAACCTTGAA
>JAYZXX010000305.1:0-14481 GCA_036140815.1 Bdellovibrionota bacterium
TCATCATTCACGATGATCAAATCCGTTTTCATCTTATCACCCGCTTGAGTATTCACTAAGCCGGTCAATTTCAAGACTAATTTTTCTTCTGCAAGGTCAGCATTAACATTATCGCCGTTGACGAAATCAGTGATTCTTTCATCATCATTAATCGGGATCACAATCTCTTTCACTAAAACAGCTTCTTCACCATCTTCTGGTGGATAAAAAACCAGATCCGCACGATTAAAATCGTAATCCCAGAGACCATTGTAAACTCGCAGCTCTTCTTCTGCTAATTCAATACAACAACGGGGAATCATTTGCGTGTCAGAGCTATCATCTCGCTCTACACTCACATAGGTTGTTACCTTAGGTGCCTTGTCCAGTCTAACTTGGATAGTAACCGTTGGGTAAGATTGCTTCGCCCACTGTTTTCTTGCTTCATAATCTGTAGGAGGAGAACCCTCTTGTACTCTAGTTTCAGCCACAGCGAAACTTACCTTTGGTTCTTCTTCTGGTTTCGAACAGGTAGTCTTTTCAATACTTAAAATATGAACACTAAGTCGATCAGACTCTATATACTTTCTGTCATAATAGATGGAGCCTGAACTAGATAAAATCCCACTTTCTCCTTTTCGTACACAAACTCCCAAAGAATAAAAGGTGTTCTTCTCAATCAAGGCATCATTTAACTGATATACAGCACCTAAAACATAAATATCTGTATCAGCATCTTCATCCAAGTGAATTCTAGGAGCTCCGAAAGAGTATCCGATCTGAATGTCATTACTCTTAACCATTGCGGCTTCAGATGTAATTTCAATTTTTTCCAAAAGTTCATCTTCAATTTCATTACTATCTGATTTACGAAAAGTATTATATTTTAAATTCCAAAGGAATGTTCTCTCTCCATCAGAATTAAAACCTAAAATTTTAGAAGAGGTCACAATCTGAGCATCAATAGCATAGATATCAGAATCTTCTTCTACAGCATCAGAATTTGCGATTACTTCTTTGTACTTATTTACGAGTTGATTGATTTCCTGCTCATGCTCCGGGCCGGTAAAAGGATAGTTATGACCAGCGTCTACCGCATAAGCAGCAATCTTTGAATACCCCATATAATAAAAGTCATCAAAAGCTTCATCCACTGTACTCGATGCAAATTTACCATTCCCAGAACCACCTCTGACGTGACAGGAAGAACAATTAGATACTAAAAATGGATGAAATGTTTCTTTAAAAACTGGTTTCAATACAGAAGTGGCAGAAACTGACTCCGTTCCCTGGTGTTGAGAACCACAGTTGGTATACAGAACTGGAGTCACTGCGAACAAAATTAAAACCGATAAAGACACTAGGCCATTTTTTAACATTATACTACCCCAAGATTAAACTGACTTCGTCCAGCTCAGCTGAATCTAAAGTACCACGTCCAACTACTTCTTCAAATTTGGATAACTTTCCTGCAAAAGATAGATAATTAGCAAATACAGAGGCTGCGGCTAATTCAGGGCTACCACCAACAAGTGTTTTATCATTCACGGCTTGACCTTGAGTGAAACTTCCCAATTGGGTTCCCTTTAAACCAGGTCTCCCAGCTGGATCAAAAGCAAACATATACATCATACCACGAGTTCCACCGTCACTATTCCACGGAGCCTCACCTGGATTTTCTGAATCGCCAGAGGTTACCGAACCATCAGAAGTTACGGTGATAAAAAGTTTTTGTCCCATCAATGCAGCAGTCTCAAGCAAGCGCCCTACGCGTGCACCGGCAGCTTCATCCATATCATCTCCACGAGTACGAGTACCATTGTGGTAATCATATCCTCCCAGAGTAATATTTCCTAAAGTGGAGTTTCCTTTTAAAGTGTTATATGCAATCGCTGCAGAAACAAAGTTTTGTCCACCTGGGTTATCCATTTGATCAATTCCCCAAAGAGTTGATACATTCATATCCGCAGAAGGATCAATTCCTAGATCAGATTTACTTACTAAATCCGCATTTTTAATACCTGCACAACTTAATAAGTTTTGAATTTGATCACCATAAGTTTGGTTTTGCACCTTTTGCATCTGTGATGTACTAAGGTTATTCACCAGATTTAATAGTTTTCCTTTTTCACTGTCTTTCAAAAGAGTATTTAAGTTACCAGATAAAAGAATGGAAGACCTCAAATCGGTTAAACCGCCAACCGCCACCGATGGTTTCGGAACCAATAAAGCTGGTTTATTACGGTTTGGATTTAAAGTTGGCAACAAGCTACCACTGCGCACTCTATCTATTAATCCAGAAATATCGATCGGATTTTCTGAAGAATCATCCCGAGATTCTACACACACACTTACAAAGGCAGTATTGGCAATGGTGGATGCACTCATCTCAGCCTCTAATCCTCTCAAGAAAGTAGAACTAGCGTACCAAATACTGCCACCAAAACGATTCACCGTATTTAATCGACTAGATAGACCTAATCCCATGCGGGTGTATTTCTCTAATAACTGACCACCTTCATCCAAACCAATGGCATGGCTCGATAATCCAGAACCACCCGCTAGATTCACATTTATAAAAGCTGGAAATTCACTCGCTGCCGCTCCAGATTCACATCTTGAGCTATCCGCAAAGGCATTTCCTGGCGTTAAAAGATTTAAAAGGTTTGGCGTCAGTACACTCGCAGCAAAGGGTATAATTCCCGTCGCTAAAAAGTCTCTTCGAGTGACTGGCTTTTTATTATGTAAATCCTCAAACTGGACTACGTGATCTTCAAATTTTTTATTTTTCTTAATGTTCTTACTCATCATTCCCCCAAAAGTAAGAGCTTATAATTTCAACGAATCAAACGAAGCTAATATTGCCGTGCAAGAATAAATCACTTTTTTCCTTAATCCTGCATCACTCCCTAAAGCATCATAAACAGAGTCAAGGATTGCCCCCAATTCTTGGTCTGTTTCATTTCTTTGCCAACAACTTCTTGCCATCCGATTGATACTCAAAGCAAGATCGTCTTCAGAAATATCTTCCGCAGATAAATCTATGTTTTCAAAAATTTGTCGCTCACCACTTGCCAGAGAAGCCTCTTCTACTAATAGATCACGACACACATCACCCGCTAAACTTGTTAAGCCCATCATCATAGGAGCAGTTACCTCTTTAGCACTACCTCTTTCTGAAATGGATTGTTGGACATCTTCATAGGTCTGCTGAGTTTCCATAGATGGATTTGCGATTCCTAAACAAGAAGACATACTTTGTAAAGCTTGTTTTGCATAAACGGTTGAAACCGTTTTTTCATTTAAAATAATATTATCTTCGCCAAAGCTAGTGGAGTTAACCAAGCCCGACCCATCTGCAGCGAACTGCGAACAAGCGTGACCGAAACCTAGCATAAAGGCAGCACTTAAAAATAAACTAATTCCAATTTTAATTTGTCTTTTACGTTTATTCATTCTTATCCCCCAATGCACTCTTTAGATACAGCGATGTTTTCAAAAAGACGTTTTAAGTTGTACTGCTCGTTCTTAAGTACATCTGCCATTTTTTCAATGAAATCATCTTCCGCTGCTACTGGCTCACGCTTACAAACTGATTTATAAACCCTTTTCGCCATGCATCTTGGAAATGCTTCTGTATTTGCCAATTGGCGACCGAAATCTTTCACACCCACACCACTAGATGGGTTATCCCATCCAATCTGCGCCATGTTTTTTTTTCCGATTGCGTAGTTTTTAAAACTATTATCTACCGTTACATATCCACCTGGATACATATCAGAGTTTTCATTAAATTTGGTGGCAACTCCGTTTTGATCAAACTCATCATTTTCAGGCTCCATCAAACTGTAGTTAATTCTAGAGTCCACCCAAGAGTAATAAGCAAAAGCCCCTCTAAATCCATCCATTGGTACGTGACAGGCTTTACAGTTATTTTCAAACTTTGTTGCCTCACCACCTGGAGCACGATCAATATCGCGGCCAATGCGGTTATCAAGAACATGTGCGTCCCCTTTTCCTGAGTCAGCAATTTGGTCAATCGGTAAACACAAGAATTCTCGGAAAGCAAACTCAACAGGTCTTCTACCTGTACCAGCAATGTGGTGAGCTGAAATAAAAGCTCTTGTAGTTAGTAAACCGGCAGCATCTGTATTTCTACTTACAGTTTCAACCCCATCTGACTCCTTACCAATTTGTTGAGGCATTGGACTTAGAACAACAGATAAGTCTGCATTTAACTCATCCAACTGCTCATAGTGCTTATTGGAGTTGATGATATCGTCGTAAACTTCCGCTGATAAAGGTACTTTTGTAGAATCCCCATAATAGATCTCTGTACCTGTTAAAAATAATTTTGCCGATCGGTCATCTTTAACAATTCCAATCAATGTAGCGATAAAGTCATTTAAAGGAACATTAATTGTTTCTTCACGATTTGAAAGCTCTGCTGCAAAGTCCCTTAAAGTCACATTGTAAAAACCTTTTTCTTCAGTAACTAGCTTGGCAACCTTCGCAGGGTCTTCACCTTGAGCCATTCGATTGGCCATTTCTTGTACCACAGGATGATCCACAGGCACTTTTACACTAGCAATACGACGATAAATTGTAGCCGCTTTTTCAGCGTAAACGTCCGTTCTTGCATTTGGATTAATTGATACTTTTTCAATCTTGTTTTTAAAACCGTAAACTTGTGTAACTTCTTCGTCACCCTGGTATCCACAAGAAACAGCGATATTATATACCTTACCAGCAAAGGTTCTACTGCTTTCATGAGTGTCTTCTCTTTGGTAGTTTGGCGCATAGCTGTTCCCTACGGCCATATTTACATTTGAAGAACCAACCTTTGGCATGGTTGCAGTTCCCTGGCCTCTTAAGATGATTACATTTTTTTTGTTTGGCTCTACACCGGTCGAAACATACAATTTTGCTAAACCATCTTTACGAATGCTAACTACGACTTTTTGAGGACGAGATCCAAAATCTCCATTCCCCTTCAACACATTAGGGTCTGTCTCTAAAGTTGTGTTACCAATTGTAACTTTATACAAAGGCCCATTATCGTAATGTTGATAAAGAGTTAAATAGTTTGCAAAGTGAACTATAATATCGTTTTTAGTAGTACTATCTTTTGTGTGTTCAGGTGCTACCCATGTTTCAAAAGTAATTCCATCTGAGTCATCACACTGCCTCAAATATGGTCCCACATTTGACGCACGAAACACGTTTTCAGAGTCAAAATGAACATAACCATTATCGTCGGATCGAACTCCAGTTTTTTGAGAATCATTTTGCCGATCTAAATTCACATTCACTTGTTGACCACTACTGTTCAGGCCTTTACCAACCGCTTGCTCAAGACTAGCGTCATTAAAAGGAAAATATAAAACTGTATCTCCTCTGTCACTGTCATCAAGCTCTACAGCAAATAAAGGTCCTGACAATAATAATGTTAGCCAGATTAATTTCCTCATCCCTACTCCCCTAAGTTTTCATTCAAATCGACAAACATTACACGTCCAGCTTCACGATTTCCTGATGCCCCGTAATTAGGTACGCCTACAAATAGACGATTTTCTTTAATAACTATGCTTGCACCAAATTGTTGATTATTTGTTCTGTAAGCCTTCACAGGTGCAATACCGTTTTCTGCTTGAAGATCTCCTGACGAAGGAATCGTCCAAACATTTATTTCCCCCGCGGCATTTCTTTCCGCGCTATTCCCTATGTATAGTTTTTCTTCGTTCTCTGAAAATTCAATGGCAGATCCAAAACCTTTGGAACCTTCAAGGTTATACTTCGCAGAGGTTCCAGCATTTTCATTGGCCATGTCTGCTAATGAATAAATTTTAACTCTAGGTTTATTGTTAGTAATGTCCTCACCCACAGCCAAGAAGTTGTCAGAGACTTTAAAACTATCTCCGAAATAAAGTTGGCTACTTCCACCTGCTATTTTATGAACTCGAGACAAACTTATTTGGCCATTAGAGATGGATACTTTCTCAATGTATACACTACCTTTGCCTTCTCTATCGGAAGTCACTAGATACCATACGGAGTTCCTTTTAAAAGAGGCCATACGGTAGCCATTATAAACAGGAGATCCCTCTGTTTTATGATAATCCAATGCAATGGCTCCAGAATTTAGGTTGAAACCATACAAAATGCCAGACCGCTTGTTCGTTCCCACTACAAGGTAGTCATCCATTAAAGCCACCGAAAAACCGATGCGTAAAGCAGAGCCATCAGTAACCGTTAAATGATCTAGCCCGTTATACATTTGTTTAGAGAAACTTCCGTTCGCTTGCTTTTTATAAACTCTAATTTTACCGTTCGTACTTGGAATGATTAACCATTTACTATTCATATCGATAGTTAAAGCATGAAGACTTGAAGCCTCATTAGATGGCATGATTTTTTGGACGAAATCCAAAGAATTATCATTATTAATGTTATAGACATACACAGCACCGGAAAGAAGAGCCGCTTCTGAATCTTTCTCAGCTGAAACCACCAAAGTATTGCCATTTCTTAAAATAGTTTCACCAAACTTATTATTCTCTTCTGGCTTTGGATCAGATTCATTTAAAAAACTATCGATAGCTCCCATATCAGGGCAGATATTTTCTACTTCAAAATCAATGCTTTTAGAAAGTCTTGCCGCAGAACAAGTGTCCGTCACTGAAACAGTAACCCTAAAGGTACCATAAACACATTCTTGATTATCTCTCTCTGAAAGTCTTACATTGACAACACCGTTATCTAAATTACAGCTACTTTGCATTGTACCTTCACCAGATAATTGTTCCACTGAACAATTCGGTTCAGCTAAACTGTCGAATTCAATGTTAGATATATCTTGGCCATAGTAATCCAATCCTTTTTGGCCAGGTTCCGCTACGAACTCTACTTTTGTAGTAACTAGGCGAGAACCAGTATCTCTATCCACTGAAGATTTATAATATGGCTTTTCGTCTTTCAGATTTCCGATAAGATTAAAAGATGGACTGTGTGGTGCAATATTATAAAAATCATATCCACTATCCCAATCTACTTCACTAGCATTTTTATCATGACAAAGATTGGTTATAGGAGTCGGTTCTGGCTCTTCAGGCTCAGGCTCTACCACTTCTTCTTCGTCATCGTTCGGGTCATCAGGATTTATTGAAGGAGTGCCCTCACCGGAGTCAATAGGAGCATTTGCAAGATCATTGATGGATTCTAGTTGAGTGCTGTTCAATCCTTGACAGTTTTGATAAGAAAGCATCAAAAGTGTCGAAAGAACAACTAAAAATAAGCTTCGTAAAAATTTTCGAATTTGAAACTTACTCACTCGAATCCCCCTCAAATGGTTTAATTAGATACGCAATTTAAAACCATAATCCCTATTATGTATTGTATCGGTATACGAATGAGAATTTGAAATGAATTTTGAGTCGAAAGTCGATAATTCTAATTTACGAATCAAAATGAGAAAAACCAGTGATTTTGCCTGTATAAGTTTTTTTCGCCTGAAAAAATGCTCGGCAAATAGGGGCTGAAAAATTTAAATTAAAAAACTCTGTCAAAAATATCGACAGAGTTTTTCTATAGATTTAACTTACAATTTTAAACTTTTTCTTATAGATCGATGCCGTATCCTTTAATTTTTCGATGCAGATGAGAGCGTTCCACACCAATCATCTCTGCCGTTTTGGATACATTTCCATCATTTTCAGCAAGTTTACTAAGAATAAATTCTTTTTCAAAACTAGCTCGAGCTTCTTTAAGATTTGATTGCTCTCCAAACTGTGGAATCTCTCCACCTTTAACACGAAGCCCAGCGTACTCTAAACAGTCTAAACCCACTTCATTGCTATTAATAAGCAGATACAGCCTTTCTACAAAATTTTTGAGTTCTCGAATATTTACAGGCCAAGAATAGTCCACTAGAGCAGTAATGGCCTCTTCGGTTACACTTTTCTTTGCCGTAGCGTTTTCTTTACATGCTTGATTGGCAAAATGGTCAAATAAAGCAGGAACATCTTCTTTTCGATTCTTTAAGTCTTCCAATTGAAAAAATACAGCAGAATCTATGTGTTCCCAATATTTCCCCCAAGAAGAGTTTCGGATATCTTCTTCACCGCAACTAAAGGAGAGTAAAATTCTGGTATTACAATAAATGTCTTTTGTGCCTTTTAGTCTTTGAAATTTTGACGTCTTTACAAAGTCTAAAATCCTTTCGATAATCTCTTCATCAAACAACTGAGCATCTTTGATAAACAAACTACCACCAGCGGCCAATTCAATCTTACCCATTTTGCCCGTAGGAGCTCCAGTAAAGGCCTCTTTTTCAAAACCAAATATTTCACTAGCAATTAGCTCTTTTGGAGTTAAGGCACAGCTCATACTAACAAATGCACCACCCACTCGATCACTAAAATAATGAATATTTTCAGCTACCAGAGATTTACCAACCCCAATACTTCCTTGAATGCATACCAGTCGATTTTTATTATTTAAGTTAGCGATTTTCTCTTTGATGTCACGCATACGAGGACTATCGCCAATCAGAGCAATATTTTTACGAAGCTTATTTAATAAGGCCAACTTTTGACTTTTCTCGTTTTGAAAGCTCATAATATTATTCATTAAGATATGAATCTTATCTAAGCTAATTGGCTTTTCAATAAAGTCCCAGGCTCCAAGTTTTGTGGCCTTCACTGCCGTTTCAATAGTACCGTGACCCGACATAACAATAAACTCTGTTTGGATGTCTTTAGACTTTGACTCTCTTAAAACATCAATCCCATCCAAGTCCCCTGGCATCCATATATCTAATAATGCAATATGTGGTTTATGCTCTTTTAAAGCGGCCAAACCTTCTTGACCATTTTCAGCCGTATAAACTTCATAGTCTTCATCTTGAAGAGATGCCGACAATATGTCGCGAATGGGTTTTTCATCATCAATAATTAATACTTTAATACCGTTCACAGAATCCTCTATGCTTTCAATTTATTTAAAGGTAATTCAATCACAAATTTTGTGCCTTGTGGGCTTAAGCGATACACACGAATGTAGCCGTGGTGATCTTCGATGATCTTTTTAACAATGGCTAAACCCAATCCAGTCCCTTGCGACTTTGTACTATAATATGGCTCAAAAACTTGTTGAATGTTTTTAGCAGCAATTCCTGGTCCATTGTCTTCTATGTCAATTCTAACACTATCTATGGCTTTATCAAATTTAGATGCGACCCTTAGCGTAGCATCTGAAGTATTTTCCATAGCTGCTATGGCATTATCAATTAAGTTTACGAAAACACGCTTTAATTGCTCTGCATCAAACATCAAGTCTGGAACTTCATCACTTGGTGCATAATTCACGGTCACATTTTTATGTGCCGATTCATATAAGACTACCACTTCTCTTAAAACACGATTGATATCGTCCACCTTTGGTCGAATCTGGGGTAGCCTTGCAAAATTAGAAAATTCATTTACTAAATGTTTTAAGCCATCCGTTTGAGAAACAATGGTATCCACACAATCTTTAAAGGCGGGGTCTTCAATATCATCACCAAATTTTCTCTGAAGTCTTTGCGCCGCTAGCTTAATCGGAGTTAAAGGATTTTTAATCTCATGAGCGATTCGCCTTGCAACTTCTCTCCAGGCAGCGGTTCTTTGTGCATTGGCCAAAACCGTTAAGTCATCTAACACTAAAACAAAACCTAGGTCTTCGTTACCATCCCCTCTTAAAAAGGTAATGGTGACTTGTAGACTAAGTTCTTCACCATTCATTTCAATTTGTAGATCTTTTTTAATACTTGGCGCTCGGTATTTCTTAGCATCATCTAATAGATCAGAAACCAAAGTATTGTAATTCTCGCCTAATACTTTAGACAATTTTTCCAAACGCACTTCTTTGTAATCCAAATGCAAAAGCTTTTCAGCCTCTCTGTTTAAAGTGGTTACTTCGCCTTGATTATTCACAGAAACAACCCCGGTAGAAACATTGGATAAAATCACTTCAATGTATTGGTTATGTTTGTCTAAAACATCTAAAGTATCGCGTAAACTTTGGTTAGCCTCTTTCACTTCCGTTTCAGACACTTCCACTTCACGCATCATTCGATTGAATGAATCTACCAATAGGTTAATTTCGGTAGATCCGCTTAAAACTTCCACCGGATTGTAAACCCCTTTTGCCACTCTAGAAGAGGCTTCACTCAATTTAACAAGAGGAACGGACAAGCCTTTGGCTAAGGTAAAACCAAACCAAGTGGCACACAACATAATTACCAAAGACATCAGGGTTAAAACAATTAAATAGATGGACTTAATTGGATACTCTAAGGAGTCAATATCTCGAAAAGACTCGTAAGCTGTGGTAATGTCGGAAATTTTATTTTTTAAATAAAGAGGAATAAAAGAGGATACAACCACCGCCCCTTTTTTATTTGGCAGAGGAACAATCACTCTTACTAAATTTCCATCCCCAAATAAATGAACGGTAGAGGCCTCGAGATTGTGAGTAATGCCTTTCTCTAAAAACTCTAAAGCAACTTCTGGAAGCGCTTTTAAAGATGTGTCTTTACTCAACTTTACCACTCGATCTTCAAATAAATCTGGATAGTATTCCACAGCATCAAGGCCAAAATGCTCCACAAAGTAATCTAACTTTCTAGGGATTTTCTTATTTGATCGCACAAGCTCATCTACAATTTGATGGGCAAAGTGATAGTTTTTCTTTTTAGCAGTCACGTAGTAGGAATTGGTAATATCCAGAGAATCTTTTAAAATACCCGTCATTTTCACGGAAAACCATTTATCAAAACTAGAGTTAATATAAACCACTGAAACCAGAAACATCAGCAATGTGGGAATTAAGCTAAAACTTGTAAAAGCAGCGATCAGTTTTGATCGTAGGCTACTACCGATGAGTTTCCCTTTTCTTTCCACAAATGTCTTAACAAGGTTTCTAAAGACTAAAAAGAAAAGAAATAAAATTAAAACAATGTTTAGATTTACCAAGCCAATAAAGAAAATGGAATGAATGGCTGGTAACTTATGACTGATGCTGGATAATGCAAACTGGAGATATGTGAAGAGAATTAAAAGCACAATCCCAAAGACTACTGCGGCCACTTCTCTTTTGCGCTTCTTGCGCTCTCCCGGTGGAATCAATTCCTTGCCTGAACTCAAAGGCACTCCTATTTAGTTTGGCGAATTTTTTTCGACACCTGTAGCATTTCAAGTACTACTTCTGCCGCCTCTACCCCTTTGTGGCCTTTTTCACCACCAGCTCGGGCATGAGCTTGTTCGCCGTTTTCTGTTGTTAAAACTCCCATGCCAATTGGACGGGAATAATCCAACATCAATTGGCTGCAAGACCGCTCTACAGAGTTGCAAACAAATTCGTAATGAGTAGTGTCACCACGCACTACCAAGCCCAATGCAACAACACCATCACAACCAGCCTCAAAGCATTCTTTTGCAGCGAGTGAAATCTCGATGGCCCCTGGAACTCTTACTTGCACAATATTGTCCCCAGAAATTCCCATCTTTTCAAGATATTGTACGGCGCCTTCTTCTAATTTTTGAGTCACAGATGGATTCCAGCGACTAGTGACAACACCTATTCTAAAATTACTATTTTCTGCCTTGCAATCGATCAAAGACATGCTTTCCCCTTAATTGTTTTTACGGTACTCGATTAAATCTGCAATGGTACCTAATTTTATATTGTGCTTTTCCGAAAAGGCTTCCAAATCAGATACTCGTGCCATGCTTCCGTCATCATTCATAATTTCGCAAATTACTGCAGCTCCATTTAAGCCAGCCATTTTCGCTAAATCCACACTTGCTTCGGTATGGCCATTTCTTTCTAAAACTCCACCGTCTTTGGCAATGATAGGAAACATATGACCTGGGCTTATAATATCTGCCTCACGACTCTCTGGGTTGGAAGCCACTGATATGGTTCTAGCTCGATCAAAAGCAGAAATTCCAGTGTGGATTCCTTCGGAAGCCTCAATACTGATTGTAAAAGCGGTTTTATTCGAGGTTTTATTACTATCTTCTGGAACCATTAATTTTAACCCCAAGCGATCGGCATTTTCCTTGTTGAGTGCCAAACAAATTAAACCTCTTGCCTCTTTCGATAAAAAGTTAATCATTTCTGGAGTTACTTTTTGAGCAGCAAAAACAAGGTCACCTTCATTTTCACGATCTTCATCATCAATAAGAATAACCATTTTACCGTTTCGAATATCATCAATTAATTCTGGAATACTATGCACGTTCCATATCCTTCCAATGAAAAAGCGCTTTCGCCATATAGTCAGGCTCAACACAAACTGTTTCACCTACTTTGTAAGAAGACAGATTTGTTCTTTCTTGAGTTTCAGGAACCAAACAAACTTGAATCACACCATCTTTAACTTCGTTAACTGTCAGGCTTATGCCATTGATACAAAGACTGACCTTGTTCCATACAAAAGCCTTCAATGTCTCTGGCAATTTAATTTTTACTTCGTAGGAGTCACTGTCGATCATTCCTGAGGCCATGACCTCTGCCATGGACTCCACATGCCCCGACACCAAATGACCGTGAATGCGATCTCCAAAACGAAGGGAGCGCTCAAGATTATGCTCGCGTTGCAAAAAGAAGTCTTCATTCCAACCTGTTATTTTTAAAGTTTCAGCCGCAACAGCAAATTGCATTTGCTGTTCATCAAAAACCTCAACCGTTAAACATACACCATTAACAGCAATGGAGTCGCCGGTACGAATATCATCAAAAAAACTTGGTCTCTCTAACCAAACTCGAAGTAAATCCTTGGATTCTTGTGTCGCTTTTAAGGCCTTTACTTTAGCCTCTATAATTCCTGAAAACATGGCGGCGAATATAGCACAATCCCCTATTATTCCCAACTACTTAGAGGAGAATAACGAAGTTCTTAGCTATCAAAGTGCCTCTCCTGTAAGCACTGTAAATTGATATGCGTCAACTCGAAAGAATAAAGGCGATTAGAACGCCAGATTCCCTCTTTCGACAAATTTTACATCTCTAAAACAAACTAATCTCCTTTTATTAAAATAATGCCTACAAAGCCAATTTGAGGAATTTTTTCAATTTTTTACAGACTAGTAAGAATTAGAAATAAAGGCTACATTCCCCACATGAAAGAAGCGCCTAATGTAAATCCCCCAAAAGCCACAGCAAGAATGAAATTATTTGTAAGTAAAGCCCTAGAGGCCATGGATTTTTGGGATTTTTGCTGCGACCATGGCTACATTGGTATCCTTGCTTTACGCTCAGAAAAATTTAAATGTATACACTTTGTAGATCAGCAAAAGCACATCATTGAAAATTTAAAGCTACGCTTCCATAAGTCAGAAAATTTTCTAAAAGAACACTATCAATATAAGTTTTATGATCAAGACGCCAGAACACTTTCCACAGTAGTCACTGGTAACCTGCTAATCGCAGGTGTGGGAGGAAAGCTAGCTTTTGAAATTTTGCAAAGTCTTGAACAAAAAAAGCAATTAAAAGCTCAAAGAATTTTAATTTCTGTTCACAGTGAGGAACAAAAATATACAAATCAGATTGCCTTGATCCTAAGTAAGTACACACAGCTTGAAAGCATTCCTTATCAAGAAGGAAGACGCTTAAGAAACTTAGCGATCTTTGACCTTTTGCCAAATAAAAAGTCAAGCGGATAGGCAATTTTCCATTAAAAAAATTCAGTTTACTCACTACGACAAAAGCTTTTCAAGGCAAATTGACTAATGTACTATTGCGTTTCAAGGAGAAAATTATGAAACTTATTTTAATTTTGATGACAACAATTTTCCTAGCCGGATGTGGAGTACAATCCATTCCAAAAGCAAAAAACCAAGTTGAGGCCAGTCTTGCCGAAATCACGAACCAATATAAAAGACGTGCGGATCTAATTCCAAACTTAGTAGAAACCGTTAAAGGCTACGCAAAACAAGAAAAAGAAACTTTGACCAGTGTCGTTGAAGCGAGAGCCAAAGCCACTTCTGTAAATATCAATCCAGAAAACTTAAACGCTCAACAGATTCAACAGTTTCAAAAAGCACAAAGCGGTTTAAGCTCTGCCTTAGGTAGATTGATGGTCGTAGTTGAAAAATACCCGGATCTAAAATCCAATCAAAATTTTCTACAACTACAAGCTCAACTTGAAGGAACTGAAAATAGAATCGCTGTTGCTCGTCAACGCTACATTGAGGCGATAAAACTTTTTAACAATGAAGTTAGTGTTCCTCCAACAAGTTGGACCAATTCTATGTTTTATGGATATGAGAAGATGCCACAGTGGACGGTTGAAAATGCAGCTGACATAGAAAAGACTCCTAATGTTGGCTTCTAAAAAATTACTCTGCTTTTTACTATTTAGTTTTTTTTGCAGTCTGGGCTTTTCCCAGACTACCTATGATGTTAAGAAAAGCATTCCAAGTTATCGTGGACCAATCACGGACCAAGTTGGCTGGTTAT
>JAYZXX010000306.1:0-19145 GCA_036140815.1 Bdellovibrionota bacterium
CAGTAGCTATGACATTCCCCCCAACTTCTATTGTTCCATTATTAAGTACTCCACACACGCCTGTGCTTTGTGTGAAGTCCCCGGTTACTACTAAAGTTTGTGCAATTAAATTAGTGGTAGTACAACCAGCTTTCGTAAATAAAAGATTTTTTACAGCTTGTGAATTTAACTGAATACGACTTCCTTCATTTGACCTTATGCCAAGTGTAGCCTGACTTAAATCCGAACTCCCACTCTGAGCCAAGATGTCTCTATCTACCACAAATGTTGAAGTACCAGCGTCGAAAGACCCATCTGCTATAGTTATACTATCACCAAAATAATTGTAGGAATCCGATAAGGCAAAGCTCCCTCCTCCAAAAAAGGACCTCCCGTCTACAGACGTTGTGATTCCAAAACCTGAAGATTGAACAACTGCCCCAGAGAAGTCTGTCTGAACTCGAATTGCTTTTACACTTACATCTACATCTATAGTTGCATTACAGTTGCTACATGTATCATCGAAATAAGCCACATCTGACTCTCCAGGAACGCTATTGGTTGACCAATTCCCTGGACTTGACCATAGAGAATCTCCTGCTAAGCCAGTCCACACCACGATCTCTGCTTGAGCATTGTCATTATCAACGATGGTGCCCACTGCCGTGTCATCTATGATTGTTCCAAAATTATTGTTACTAATACGAACCGAGAACTGCTCATCCGCTTCCCAATAGGTATCATCATAAACAGTTATGCTAAAACTCTGCGAAGTACTACCTTGGGGAATCGTTATATTAGAGCTTTTATATTCATAGTCATAATCCATGGTGTATGCAGTCGAATTGCTTGTTACAAAATCTACATTCAAATCACCTGCACAACTATAGGTATCTAAACTAACAGTAAAGCTTATATCATCGCTTTCATTACTACTACTATCGGCTATACTAATGTTTGGATTGGAAGAACCTGTGCTTAATGTTCCTGTACCTGTTAAACTAGCATAGCTTAAAGCACCGCAAGCAGTATCCCAACTACTCCCTGCTGATATATTTAAAACATCATTTATACTGACATCATAAGCATTTTGCAAAACATTCCCTGCAACTAAATTTACATCCTGAGTAGAATGAAGAAAATTAAGATCAGATTGAATTACAAAGTTCCCTGAAGCTTTGTTTATTTCATATCCCCCTTGGGGTAAGCGATCATTTCCTGCAACGGTGAAGCTCTGATCCGTCGTTCCAGTAAATTTGAAACCTCCATCCCCACCTAAATCTCCGGTCAAAGCACCATAGTTTGCCCCAATACTTAAATCCCCTTTTAATTCTATAACTCCACCACCAAAACGATTGGCATCTAATTGTAAATTATTTTCGACAACGAGTGGGGAGTCAGACTGAGAAAAATCAACAAGCACTGTATTTCCAGAACTTAAATCATCGGAGCTAAATACTAAATGATAGAAACTATCTCCAGAGTCCATTTCGATAGTGTAGGTCGGTGATGAATCACTTCTCCCATTAATTTCAAGACTTCCATTGTTATGTAAAAACTCTCCCATCATGCTAGCTCCAAACACCTTAAAATTGGAGCTGTTGTTATTCAACTTCTGACTACCAAGAGACAAAGTCCCTGTAGGAGCAAGAAAGCTTCCTGAAAAGATATTTAAAGAAGAAAGCCTCAAATCAGAAAATGAATCACTAGCCGGGGCGAGTTGTGCGCCCGCAGTTTTTTCAATTTCAAAATTCGCGGTGGTATTCCCTAAGCTGAAATTCTTATACTCTTGTGAGTTTGAACCTAGAAAACGCACTATATTTACAGGATAGCCAAAACTATAGCTAAAGACAAAACTATGCGTATTGCCCAGTTCGAGATTACCATAAAGATCTACCCTCCCCTCAAAGGCAACATTGACCAAAGAAAGCTTCTCCGAAACAACAAATGCATTAAACGGCCTGACACTAGATCGGTTACTTTGATAATTCGTAGGAGCAACAACATTTAAATTTGCTACATTGAGCCTACCCATCATATAAAACTTGGTAATTCCACCGCCAGGATTCCCTGCACTCTCTCTAGCTAAGCTTAATTCGCCCATACTGAAATCAATGTTCGCTCGGCCCGAATCAATTAAAGCAACTCCCTTCTTAGAATCTTTAATTTTTAAGTGCCCAGTACCTAAGTTAAAACTACCATCACGTAGCATAAACTCACCTACATAATAGTCATCAACGATCCCGAAGTTGTAATTTCCATATTTAACATTTAACAGAGAATCATTTATAATAAAGCTACCCGATTCCTGCGCGTAATTGTATTTAACTCCTAAGTCATAGGAGGGCAATAGCTCCAGGTTGGCACCATAGTCTATTTCCAATATTAAAGTCCCAATATTAAAATCTGCATCTACATTAGAATTACAATTAGAAGCACAGAGGTAATTAAAATTTACCATATCCTCCGCAC
This sequence comes from Bdellovibrionota bacterium, assembly GCA_036140815.1. Lineage (GTDB taxonomy): Bacteria > Bdellovibrionota > Bdellovibrionia > Bdellovibrionales > UBA840 > UBA6502. The sequence continues at coordinate 2,452 of JAYZXX010000306.1, forward strand.
TAGATGGTGCATTCCCTCCAAACCAGTTGGCGTCAGTGCTCCAGTTAGAATCTCCACCCAATCCAATCCATGTGTAAGGAGTTAGATTTGCGCTTAGAGCACCTAAATCAAAATTGGCATTTAGTCGTTTTCTATAGCTTAGATCTGTATCTATAAATTCAACCATATTTCGCAAATCAAGCCCCAGTTCCATTACAGAAGTATCCGACAGAGCCAAACGAAAATCTTTCCCTGAAAAATCATTAAAACTGAGAGATTGATTTAATATAGAATTAGAACCTGGAACACTATCGTCAGTTGAAAAATTAAAGTTTGAATCGAAAGAAAAGTTACCAGAAACCATGTTTACGCCACCACTATAGTGAACAATATTATTCATAAAACGAACATTGGATGAAGAGCCAACTAAAGCTTTGGAGCAATTTACAATACTATTGTTAAACAGGTCTAAGTCGGCACTTGAATCCGTTGCAGCGCTATGTACTGCCACATCAGAAGCATGGTCAGAAAAATCATAGATCAGATTATTATAAATTTGAACTAAACTTGAGGAGCTGTCCATTACTCGAATTCCAATACTAAAGCCTGATCCCGAATCCTTGATAATATTATTTCGGATCGAAGCCCATTTACCAGTAATACGAATCGCAGAACGGTTAGAACTATTCACATTTGGCGGACTAAGCTGTAAACCTTCAACAACTACATGATCAATATTGGCTAGATTTAGTGAACTCACACCAGAAGCTGGCTCTAGTCGATAATAAGAATTTTCCCAAAGCCCTTTATGCCTCTGTCTTTTAATCGACTGGGAAGATAAAAGTGGTGTATATATTTTTAACCGGTTAAAACCTGAGGTAACCCAATTGTTATTTCCAGTAACTACAGTGGTATCTACAGCATCAGCATACAACAATAAATTCCATTCTTGGTCGGCGCTAACCAAATCTTTTCCTCCGGACCAGGAATCAAAGTCTAAAGCAATAGAAGCATTGGTCACACCGCTCATGGCATTTTGTAAACTAGTATAAGCACGATGAATCACCCAATCAAAATCATTGGTACTAAAATCACTTACAGGCTCTCCCAATTCATTTACTACTTCAAATACAGAGTTACTATGACGTTCCTTAATAAAAGCAATACTTTCTAAGCTTCCATTGTCATCAGCATCATACTCTAGAACATCTCCTGCACCTACTTTGTCAGCCAAATCCGCGCCAAAATAGGCAAGGGAAGAACTAATATTTAAACTATGCAATCCACTATCACTTCCACTAGCTAGAGAAGCACTAGCTCCTGGGCCTACACTTCGATAAACATCAGTTCCACCATTAAGTTGCAAATCTACAAAGTTTGCTGTGCCATCAACACTTTCCAAATTGGGGTTTCCAGCAAGATCTGTAAAAGAATTGGCAGGAAGCTTCAATATTAGTGTACCGGAAGAGCTCACACTAGTTATTGCAATGCTGAAGTCCTTATTGTCGGCCGTCGCAATCGAAGCCGTTGGGCTTAGAACACTCCCTTTATAATACACATCAAGACTAGAAAAACCCAAAACTTCTTCACTGACATTAGCAACAAAGTTCACCGGTAGATTTGAGTCACTCGCCCCTTGGCCAGACGCGTTCCCTAGCGTGAGTGTCGGTGCTACGGTATCCAAAACAATATTTGCCGAAGCTGGATTACTACTTACATTTCCAAAATAGTTCGCTGTCCATACATAAATGGTTTTGGATGAATCCCCTCCACTTAAATTAAACTGACTAGGCTCCCCTTCGTTCGTCAATAAGTACCAGCCATTATCAGCACCAGCTCCACCTACACAAGGACTACTTTGATCCACCGGCTTTGTAACTTGCAATTCACTAACACACCATGCCGTTGTGTACTCATCCTCATCAATATCAATATCGATCAACTGCCCCCTTGCATAACCTGCATTAGCGGTCAAATCTTCCAGACTGATCGAAGTGGGATCAGCCATGATCAAACTTTCATTATCAATAATACTAAGAGTAAATAACTTTTTACTAGAGTCGAGGTCGATAGATATGGCCTCGTAGGTGGAATCAATGATTTCTAAAATAAAGTCTTCATTGCCTTCCACATTAATATCGTCAACAAGAATGGCATTCAAACTGATTGAACTTTGTTTTGCCGGAATGATTAAACTGTAATTTAACTCAATATCACTATCGTCAGCAACCGATGATGCATTCATGCTTAATAAAACTGATAAATCTTTACCTGCGAGACGATCTGTTTCCAAATCGATCGATATAGTCCCCGACCCTTCTGAGACAGTACCACTGGTATTACTAAACGATATAACTGGCCTTGGATCATTATCAATAAGAACAAAGTCTGTATCTTTGAATACAACTTCCTGACGTGCGTCCGTTACCAACTCCAACTTAATTTTATAAATAATGTTTGGATTAAAAATAGAGTCATCAAGGCTTGTAATCTGAACTGGGATCCTTTTCGCATTTTTCAAAATCGCAGCAATCCCAGACGTAAATTTAAAGCGAGAATCCACATCTTCACCAAAAATAGTCCATTGTACATTTAAATCTTCAGCACTAGCTCTATCCAATTGGATATAAAAAAGACCATTTTCTCCTTCAACGAGGGAGATATCTTCAAACTGAATGTTGATTTTTCTAAATTCTGCAACACCGCTCTGTTCAGAGGGGGAACTGAAGCACCCCAAAGAAAGAATCATAAAAAAAGAAAAAAAAAGTCTCAAGACAATCAACGAATTCTCCAGCTTACGTACTACAAACACTTATGAAACTTTTCGGATTAGACTGACAAAATCTAGATACTTTTAATAAAGATTAACAATTAACAGAAATCGTTTTTATAACTTAGAAAAAACCTTCAAGAATATAAATAGGAACTGTCGAGTAATGAGGAATGCGCCCCAAAAAGCCACTTTTTTGAGACGCATTTAAAGAATTTATTGGTTAATAAAATTCAAAGAATTCCCTAAAGAGATTCCAATTTCGCTTCACATCTAAAGGAACTTACTAGTTTAGCCTTTTTTATATCGTGATTCTCTCTAATGATAATTACTGCTTGGTTTTCTAAATCATATTCAAAAACAGTACTAATCATCATGTCTTTATCAAAATCAATATGATCCGTTCGCGACTCAAGCCCTTCGTTATTACGAAAAATATAAAGTTTTTCTCCAAACTCATTTTGTAAATAACTAAGATCTTGCTGACAAAGCTTAACTTCAAAGCGCCCCTCTATAAAAGCTTCTGAACAATTTTTTTCATCTAAAACCGCTGTAATTCTCCAGACAAAGTCTTGGCAGGTCTTCGCTTCAGATAATAAGCTGAAACCAAAAACAAAAACGCCTATAACCAAATTTTTCACAAAATCCCCCTTTAAAATATCAAAAACATCCCATTAAAATGTCTAGCTATCAAGGAAAACTAAAAGGAGCTACTTCTCCTCTTGCAGCACACAATAATTTACCTTAACCTATCAATAACTTATGAAAAGCTTTAAATATTATGTTACACTATTTCTATTCTCCTTTGGCTCTTTTGCCGGTACCTATCAGTTCCCAAATACTGCCATCGTAATTAACACAAACACCGCCCTTTATACTGACCCTAAAACCGGCGGTTTTATCCCTGCCGATCGTAGCTTTCAGTTTTTGGCTTTTGAATACGATATGGAGCAACCCAACAATTTGAGCATTCGAGCTTTTGAAGAAACTTGGAAAAAAGCAGGTCAGCAAATAGACTCAAAAACCCCCGTGTTTAGCCAAGGCTATTGGGGCATGGACTTCAAAGGCCATATGAAAGACAAAGAAGGTCGCACTAGTTACTTTAGAAACTACGTGATTGGCGACTTTCTTAAAATTGCTCAACTTGGTTTTGTCTGCGCTAAACTAGATAGCAAAGAACAATGCGCAGGCTCTGAAGAAATCATTAAAAAATTCAAATGGAACTATAAATCAGAACAACGCCTTCTAGGCTTGAAATCAAAGATGAAGGTACCAGAGGATTTTAAATTATATATGAGGGTGAAAACAAAATCAGGTCCGGTATTTATGTACACTCGATTCGCCCAACCTATGAATGAGGACAAGGTTCCAACCCTAACTTTTGCGGTTAACAAAGGTAAAATAGAGGTAAAAGACTTTTTAAATAAATTTGCAAAAAACATTGAAATGTCTGGAATCAAGGCAGAAACAGCAAAACTAAAAGCAAAAAGAACGAAAAAAGATTTTTTGTACTCATGGGGCAAAAGAACTGGACAGTCACAAAATTTTTACGTGAGCTGTGGAAATCTTGATGAAAAACAAAATTATTTTCTTATGGTTTGCGCCACCGGAGATGATTCAAACTATACCGCTCTTCATGCCGCCTTAAGTAAAATGGCAACACAGTAAAGTTTAATTTAGTCCTCTACATCTTCTAAATGAATATCATCCACATCAGATGCATCAATTTGCAGTTCAATATCTTGATAACGATTTGGTAAAACCGTTAATTGAGTCTGCACCAAATCTTTAAGCTTTCGAATCGAAATCAAGCCCTCATCCTCCTTTTTCCAAAGTGCATATAGATGCATACGGATTGGTTCATCCATCTCAAAAAACTTAAGATCAGGATATTGCTTCAAAGGATTTTTAGGGAGAAACATTACACACCTCCCCCTTTCACATAGCTTGGTGACATAATCAAGATGGTCAGAAAAAATTTTCTCTCTGGGAACTATTCCATTTCTTCGCAAGGATTGCATAATCGCTCTATTTAGACGCTTATCCCAACTACTTTCAACAAAAGGAATATTCTCTAAAACTGCATCAAAACTTTTGAAGCGATCCCATAGTTCTTTCGCACAACAAAACACTAAATCAAAAGACCCAATTTCTTCTGACACAATTGCTTTTCTCGAAGACGGCCTTACACTAATAGCCCAGTCGATATTTCCTTTGATTAAATTATCTACGATCACCGCATGCTCTGATTGGCGAATGGTATTTACCGTTCCAAACTCAGCATACATATCCCAATATTGCGAAGCAAATTCTGTGGCCAAATCAAAGGAAACTGTATCTTCGATACCAATTGTGACAGGATAGCCACCAACCACTTCATCAGTAAATAACTCTAGCAGCTTTGAACCTTCCTCAAAAATCCCTTTGGTTCGGTCAAAAACTTGCTGCCCCTCTGCGGTTAAAGTTAAGCCCTTAGAGCTCCTATGAAACAACTGCATCTCCAGAACTTCTTCCAATTTCTTCAACTGCGCCGAGATGGTCGGTGAAGCGACTCCTAACCTTTGAGCTCCATCTTTTAGAGATTGGGCTTTTGCTACCTCATAAAAACTATATAGGTGATTCCAATTTACATCTTTAAGTCGCTTCATAGACATATTTAATCGTAAATCATGAAATAAAACAAGAAAAGGCGCTAGTTGAACAAACAACTAGCGCCTTATGAATAGTAATTCTACTTTATTGCCTACTACGAAGCTTTTTGCAGCTGATTTATTTTAGTTTTTGATAAAATCGCATAACTTAACAAACCAATAACAATACCTGGAGCGATTTCATACATCAAACCACCAAGGCCTGCTTGCTGCCATGCTACTGTTGCCACTAAGCCAGCAACAACCATGATAACACCTGTTTTTTCAGATACTTTTTTGCCTATTGCATAAACAAACAATAAAGGTCCAAATGCAGCACCTAAAATGGACCACGCAAACACCACTAGTTCAAAAACATTTTTAGTACCCCAAAGAGCAATTCCTAAGGCTACCAAGGTAACAAGACCAGTAATAATTTTTGTTCCCATTAAACCAATGTTTTTTGCAGGTAAAATGTCTTTCGAAAAAGCCGCACTACAACTAATGATTTGTGAATCCGCCGTAGACATTGTGGCTGAAAAAATACCTGCTAAAACCACACCCACCAAAATCTCTGGAAGTAAGTTTTGACTCATGATCGGCAAAGCCAATTCAGCATCAAAATTGGCAACATCTGGCAACACCAATCGTGCGGCAAGACCTGCACCAACCGTGATTAAGAAAAATGCTAAAAACCAAACGTAATAGTAAATTTTTGTCTTCGTCATATTTTCGGCATTATCAATGGTCATGAATCGAATCATAATGTGTGGCTGACCAATCACACCAATACCTGCAAACAACCAACCAAGGACAAACAATATTGGCCCGGTAATACCACCGATTTCAAGGCCAGTGGGAGTTAAACTTAAATAGCCTGGTTTAACCGCATCTAATTTACTAACAAATTGATCCCAGCCACCTACTTCGTTGACTCCAACAATAAATAACATAACCATTGCCACAGCCATTACAAAGGATTGAGCCGTATCAGTCCAGATGGATGCTCGAATTCCACCTGACATACAATAAAGAAAAACGATTACACTACCAATGATTGCACCTGTTGCATAATCCCAACCAAATAAAACATGAAGCGCTTTACTACCAGCTTTAAATTGAGCGGCGGCGTAGACCCCTAATAAAACCACAGTTAAAATACCAACTATAAAACGCAAGCGTTTAAAGTTAGTTCCATTTTGCCAACGAGCTAATACCCCACCAAAACTTAGCAGTTTTTCCTTACCCGTTACTTGTCTTAGCTTTTTATGAACGAAAAAACTAATCAAAAAGTCACCAAACACCCAACCTAAAGCTAGCCAGATCGACTGCAAGCCACTCATATAGGTATAACCAATCATACCAATAAACATATAACCACTGTTGTTAGTGGCAACAGCAGATAAAGCTGCCATCCAAGGTGGTATACTAGAACCTGCTAAAAGGTAATCTGAACTATCTCCTTTACTTTTAAAGACGGAGGCAACTCCGATCAATACAAAGACTAGAAGAAAAAATAAAAAACTATAAACAACCATCTACATTCCTTTTCTTTTATAGGTTTATTAATTTTTTTAACGAATTTCACTTTCAATGGCTTCCTCAATCTCTAAAGATCTTTTAAAAGCTCTTTCCACCCCAGTTTTTATATTTTGTCCAATCGAGCTGGAACGAAACAAATCGATCGCCTCGATGGTTACCCCTTTTTTTGACGTCACTTGTGCAATCTGATCACTCAGGCTTAAATCAGAAGTTTCCATAAACAAGGAAGAGCCTTTAAATAACTGAATCGCCAATTGCTTTGCCGCATCCTTATCTACATTCCAATCCAATAATTGTTTTTCGAAAATTTCTGCCAAATAATATACGTAGGCAGGTCCTGAAGCCGTTAAAACCGTCAGCTGATTGAACTCGGTTTCTGTTTTACAATGGTAGATCATTGAAGACCCAACTAAGCAATTTGAGAAAACATTCATTTGCTCTTTCAAGACTTCATCACTTGCTAATAATAAACTGATCCCTTCACCTACTTGCATAGGCATACTTGGCATCAGACGAATCACTCTTTTATTTTTCAATGCTTCCGCAATTTTCTCAGCTGGTACTGCGGCCATAATAGATACCAATGTAACATCAGACAAATCTACACTCTCTAGCTCCTTCACCAGACTCGAGAATTGCTGTGGCTTACAAGCAATCATTAGGTAATCCACTTTAGAAAAATCATGCAAAGAACTAACCACAGCCCCTTTAACCTTTTGCGCTAAATTTTTTGCCCGTACCTGACTAGGAGTGTATGTTAAAAATTCCACCTCAGGATTACTTTTATGAATCCCGAGCACCACCGCACTCGCCATATTTCCACAACCAATAACACCTATTCTCATCATTAACTCCTAATATGCCCCTCACCTTCAACCACAAACCTTGAACTTGTCATTTGCTCAGCACCCATAGGTCCGTAGGCATGAATTTTCGTAGTTGAGATTCCTAACTCAGCACCCAAGCCCAGTTGGCCACCATCATTAAACCTTGTGGAAGCATTAATCATCACGCAACTCGCATCTACGCAACGTAAGAACTTTTCACTGTTCACTTGGTCTTCGGTGACAATTGCCTCTGAATGTTTACTACCATGCCTTGCGATATGCTCAATGGCGTGATCCATATTTTCCACTGTACGAATGGACAAAATATTGGCTAAATATTCTGTATCCCAATCCTCTGTGTTGGCGATTTTTAGATTTTTATCTTTCGCCGCAGACATAAAAGCTTCATCCACTCTCAGCTCCGTATTTTTATCTTTTAGTTGCATTACTAGTTTCGGAGCAAATTCAGATAATACATTTTTGTGTACTAAAAGAGTTTCTATAGCATTACACACTCCTGGACGCTGGGTTTTTGCATTTACAACCAAATTCAGAGCCTTCTCTAAGTCAGCAGCATCATCAATATACATATGGCAAAGACCTTTATAGTGAGCAATAACAGGCATCTTCGCTGTTTCACTTACGTATTGAATGAGTCCTTCTCCACCTCGTGGAATAACCACATCAATAAATTCGTCTAACTTCAGAAGCTCTTCTACATTTTTGCGATTGTCTGAAGAAAGTACCTGTACCAAGTTTTTATCGGTAAACGGAGAGATGGCTTCCGTAATGATTTTTCCAAGAATTTCATTGGAATGTTTCGCCTCTCTCCCGCCTTTTAATATAATTGCATTGGAAGATTTAATGGCTAGTGCCGCGCAATCCACAACCACATTAGGACGACTCTCAAAAATCATCAGAATTACGCCAAGTGGGATTCTTTGCTTTTTTACCATTAGACCTGCGGCATTTTTTTGTTCCTCAAAGAAACTTCCTACCACTTGTTTTTGTTTAGAAATTTCTCGAACGCCATCCATCATCTGTAATATTCGTTCTTTGCTCAACTCTAGACGATCTATCATGGCTGCTTCTAATTTATTTTCTCTAGCTATCTGCAAATCTTTTTGATTTTCGCTAATAATTGCATCCATATTGTTTTCTAGATGCACAACTAAACTTTCAAACATTTTCTCTTTTACACTTTCTTCTTCGCGTAAAAACTTTGTTGCTGCTGCTCTTGCTTGTTTAGCTAACTCTCTCATCCTCTAATCCTTCCTTGTTAATTACTAAATTTAAATGGTGGACTACTTGATTTGAGTTTTGATAACCCAAAATATTCTGAATATCATCGCTACTGTAGCCCATGATTTGTGAAATTTCGTCATTTCCGTATTCACAAATTCCCGTAGCGAATAAGTTGTTTTTGTATCTAATATCGATGCAATCTCCTTGATAAAACTCTCCTTCTACTTGGATAATTCCATCTGGCTGAAGTGGTTTGTTTTGACTAAGTTTTCTATATGCGCTTTCATCGATCTCAATAAAACAATTTGGTTTTTTCGTTGAAAGCATCCAGGCTTTACGATCTTCAGGGTCATATTTGTTCTGTGGAGAAAAGTAAGTACCAATTTTCTTCGTCAGTGGATCTACAATAATTCTTTCCGCATCTTTAGAACTAACAATGGCCTTAATTCCTAGAGGAGTAATCTTAGAAATGGCTTGTACTTTCGACTCCATCCCCCCTCTTCCTATGCTGGTTTTACCTTGAAAATTTACGCTAGAGAGATCACAGCTTAAAGTTACGCAATCAATTTTTTTCGCCCCTTCTTTGGCGGGATCTTTATCAAAAAGTCCATCCGTCGAAGTGATGACAAGTAACAAATCTGCGTTAACCATTTGCGCGGTTTGCACGGCTAAATGATCATTATCACCAACAGTAATTTCTGTATAAGAAATGGAATCGTTCTCGTTTAAAATAGGAGTGATCTTATTTTTTAAAAGAACTGAAACATTTGCTTTGGTGTGCAAAAACCTTTTCCTGTCCCTGAAATCATCATGAGTTAAAAGAATTTGCGAACAGAGCTTTTGGTTTTCTTCGAATATTCTCGAGTAAGTGTTAATTAACTTAGGCTGACCAACTGAGCTTGCAGAGTGCATCAGTTGTATTTTATCTGCCTCAGGCATATACTTGTTCAGAAAGGCTTTTCCTAAAGCCACCGCCCCAGAACTCACCAAGATCACTTCGATGCCTTGATCTACAAGGTCCGATATATCCTCTACAATTTTGCGAATTTTTCTAGTATCGAGTTTACCGCTTTTTTTTGTGATCGCATTACTTCCAACTTTAACTACTATTCTCTTTATTCCCGACAATTCACTTCGAAAAACCATTACTCTCTCTTTGCTGTTTTGAGTTGCTGTCATTATCGGTGATGGACAAAACTTACTACACCTAAAATTTACCAAATTAGGATATTACTAATTTAAAAACAAATGGATTAACAGAGGAAAAAATAAAAAATAATAATTTCAGTAACTTAAAAGATTTTCCTAACAAGTACCTTAAGATCACGACTTTTGTGTAAAATGAATTATTCGGTTTTTTAAAACAAACACATTTACCTAATTTCAAAAAAAACTCCTTTTTCCAGCAATATTTTTTCTTAGATTCTTAAGGCACTTTACTGTAGATTTTATTGAAACGGAGTGATTATGGATATTCAAAGAACTGGTCCAAAGTTTGATTTAAGGAGCTACCTAGAAGCGCGAACTCAGGCAATCCAAACTGTTGATGAAATTTTATCCAATCTAGAAGAAGGAATGTCTGAAAAAGACGGTAAAGACCTGATCAATGACTACTTCCTAAAAATCAACTCAAAAAAGAAATGGCATCCAAGTAAATTTAGAATCGGCAAAAACACCTTAAAAAGCTTCAAAGAAGAATCCGATGAACAGCTCCGATTAAAAAAAGGCGATGCTGTTTTTATCGATGTGGGACCAGTGATTGGCGATCACGAAGCAGATATTGGTAAAAGCATTGTTTTTTCTCCGCAAGCCGACTCTTTAAATCTATTGAATTTTATTGAGTCTTCGAAAGAGCTTTTTCATTTTTTAAAATTAAAATGGCAAGAACATAACCTTAGCGGAGAAAGTCTCTATAAAGAGGCTGAAGAATGGTGCCTTGATAGAGACTTAGTATTTAATCCTAGAATGGCTGGTCATCGTCTGGGCGACTTCCCCCATGCTTTAATCAGCCGTGAATCTTTGGCAAATTTCAAAGAAAAACCCAAAGACTTGCTTTGGGTTTTAGAAATTCACATTATAAATCCAAAACTACAAGTTGGTAGTTTCTTCGAGGACATTTTGATTAAAAACGATAATTAGGTGCCTCTTTGGTAATTTTCACATCATGAACATGAGACTCTCTTAGCCCTTGAGAAGTAATTTTAACAAACTGAGCACGTTCTTGTAAACTAGCTATGTCTTTTGCTCCAAGGTAGCCCATACCACTTCTAAGTCCACCCATTAATTGGTGAATCACTTCTGTTGCATGCCCTTTATAAGGAACTCGTCCCTCTATTCCCTCTGGCACCAATTTATCAGTAGCTTCTACATCCGCCTGACCATAACGATCAGCACTACCTTTTTTCATTGCTCCCAAGCTTCCCATTCCACGATAAGCCTTGTAACTTCTTCCTTGATACAAAACAATCTCTCCGGGAGCTTCCTCTGTACCAGCTAATAAGGAGCCCACCATTACAGTACCAGCTCCTAGGGCTATTGCCTTCGTAATATCGCCAGAATATTGAATACCACCATCAGCAATAATACTTTTTCCTTTTGCCTTCGCTACTTTTGAACAATCCACAACCGCGGTTATCTGAGGTACTCCAACCCCTGATACTATACGAGTAGTGCAAATACTACCCGGGCCAATTCCTACTTTCACTACGTCAACTCCACGCTCAAAGAGCTCTTCTGTGGCATGAGGAGTCGCTACATTTCCTGCAACCAAAATAACGTCTTTATATTTTGAACGAACATAATCTACCATGCCAAAAACATTTTTAGAGTGGCCATGAGCTGTATCCACAACCAAAACATCTAGACCAGAGCTAATCAAAGCATCCACACGGTCCGTCTCCCCTTTAGCCACACCACAGGCTGCGGCTGCAATCAATCGACCACGATTATCTTTGGTCGCTGAGGGATAATTCTTTTTCTTTTCAATGTCTTTAATAGTAATCAAACCTTTCAAGAAACCATCTTTATCAACGATAGGTAACTTCTCGATGCGATACTGGTGTAAAAGCTTTTTAGCCTCTTCCAACTCAGTCCCCTCTACAGCCGTAACTAATTTCTCTGCAGTCATTATACTCTTTAAAGAAGAATCTAAATTTGTTTCAAAGCGAAGATCACGATTGGTAACAATCCCAACCAATTTTTGATCCACAGTAATGGGGATTCCACCAATCTTATACTGCTTCATCATTTCTAAGGCATCAGCCACTGAATTTTCAGGTGCCAAAGTGATCGGATCGGTAATCATCCCTGCCTCATATTTTTTTACCTTTTCCACTTCCATGGCTTGATCAATCAATGACATATTTTTATGAATCACACCAAATCCGCCAATTTGACTCATGGTAATGGCCATTCGACTTTCAGTAACGGTATCCATCGCGGAAGCCAATATAGGATTATTTAAATACAAATCTTTTGCGAAAAAACTAGAGGTACTCACTTCAGATGGGGTAATCTCTGAAAACTGCGGAACCAATAAAATATCATCAAAGGTAAACGCGTCTCTAAACATACTCATGAATTACTCCCTTCCATCTCTACAATCTCTGAGTCTTTATACCATTCTTTATAATGTAAATAATATTGTGAAGCTTTTAAAGCCTTATCTTTTTCTTCATCGCTTAAAGTCCGTATCACTTTCGCGGGCCTGCCTAAGACTAAACTTCCAGGAGGTATAATGGTGTTTTCAGTAACCAAAGAACCTGCCCCAACGATAGACTCAGCTCCCACTCGAACTCCGTCCATTAGAATTGCTCCCATACCTATCAAAGAATTTTTCTCCACATAAGCACCGTGTACAATAGCACTATGTCCAAGACTTACGTTTTCCTCTAAAACTGTCTCGGTTTTCTCATAGGTCGCATGAATCATACAAAGATCTTGGATATTACAACGATCCCCAATTTTAATAGCACTTACATCTCCACGAATCACCGCTCCAAAAAGAACACTTACATCCTCACCCATCTCCACATTCCCAATGATACTAGCATTGGGCGCGACATAGGAATTCTTTCCAGCTTTAGGGCTAAAACCTCTTAATTTCATTATCATCAGTAACTTCCTTAAAAAAAAGACCCCGAGTTTAGGCGGAGTCTTTCGTTTACATTAAATATTTTTGACCAGTCTTTTCTTTCTCAAGGCTTAACTCGAGCTCTTGCTGTATCTCATTTTTTTCCAGCTCAAGCGTTTTGGCTTTCTCGAGTAAGTCTTCTTTTGCAAAAAAGTCGACATGAAACTCTAAACCTAAACTAAGAGCTTCTTCTGCAGTGGTTTTCAATTGCTGCTTTTTACCGGCAATTTCAATGTCCAAATTAGCGATCAGGGCCTGATCTTTAAATTCTGTAAAAACCAACCTCAAGACTTCCACTTTTAATAGTTTAAATATCTTCTTAACCAAAGAAAAACTACTTCCAGAAATGGCTGGCCCCATACTAAGAGCAATGAGATTTGCTTGGTGTAAGCCCAGACTTACTGGTAAATTATAAATTTCATCTTCATCTTTAAACAAGAAAACAGGCTTAGACAAACTCATGCCTGACATCATTCCAAAAGGAATCAGACGAAGGTAATCTTCTTCATCAAAATCATTGGCTTTTTTTATAGAATCAAAAACCTTGGTATCTTCGTCTTTGATGTTTTCAATCTTAGAGAGGAGATCATCAATTCCTAGATCCCCAATGACTTTCTCGATGTCTTTTAAGATGTCGTTTTTATTACTCAATGCTGCAGCTCCCCTTTTAAACTATTTGGTGCAACTTTGTTAATTCTTACTGGGACTACTTTTCCGATCAAATCAGCAGTACCATTAAAGTGTACTAATTTATTTTGAGTGGAACGTCCATGAGCTACACCCTCACGCTTATCGTCAGTACCTTCTACCAAAATATCTAAAACTTGGCCATCATAACGCTTTGCTAATTCAAATCCTAATTCGCGGTGCTCCGCAAACAATTGATTTAAACGAGCAGATTTCACGTCCTCAGGAACCTGGTCCGTAAATTTTGCGGCCTTTGTATAAGGACGCGGACTGTATTTAAAAGCGAAAATAGTCTCGTAGCCTACTTCTTGAACGATGGACAAAGTATCAGCGAAGTCCTGATCCGTCTCTCCTGGAAAACCAACAATGATATCTGTACTCAGGGAAACCCCAGGAATAGTATCTTTAATCATTTTCACTTTTTCTAGGTATTCCTCTCTTGTGTATCTACGGTTCATTCGATCTAAAATGCTAGAGCTCCCACTCTGCACTGGAAGATGAATGTAGTCGCAAAGCTTAGTTCTATGATTTTGCAAAACATCACAAAGCTCTTGATCAAAATCCTTAGGATGACTTGTGGTAAAACGAACTCTTTGAATGTCAGTATCCGTAGCCACCGTTTTCATAAGCTGAGCAAAGTTAGCTCCACAATCAGACTTATAAGAATTTACGTTTTGCCCCAATAGAGTTACTTCCTTCGTTCCTCTTTCTACAAGCTTATTAATATCATCAATTAAATCCTTCATACTACGAGAACGTTCCCGACCTCGGGTAAAAGGAACAATACAGAAGGTACAAAAATTATCACAACCCTTGGTGATATTCACAAAGGTACTTACACCTGGATTACGAACCAAAGTTTCAACTTGATATGGACTTTGATAATCAAACTTTGCCTTGGCAACTCGCTCTTGCTTCGCTCTCACTTCAGACACTAAGCTAGGAAGAGTGTCGATATTGTCAGGACCGAAAACAAAATCAAGTAATGGTACATCTGACAAAAGTTTTTTCTTCTCTTGTTGCCCTACACAACCACCAACACCAATGATTAAATTGGGATTGTCTTTTTTCAACTGACGATATCTTCCCACTTCACTATGCACTTTATGAACAGGCTTTTCGCGAACAGAACAACTATTAATAATAATCAGATTTGCATCGTCAGGCTTTTGTACTTCCTGGTAATTTGAAAGCTCCAACAAACTGAACATTCTTTCTGAATCGTTCACATTCATTTGGCAACCGTAAGTGGTAATGTATACGCCTTGGATTGATGGATTCTCTGTCATACTTAAACCTTTGAAATAAGTGGAAATTTAGCTGGTTTTTATACCGTTTAAGGAGGCTTGCGTCAATAAACCTCTACAGCTTTCCCCCTAAAGTTTTTACAAAAACAGTTTTTCAAAAAATCTCCACCGATCAATTTGAAAGGCTTATATAAATATTCAAAACTTAGCTCATTAATTATACCCATGTTTCCACCGACCAAAATAGAGCTAGAAATCCTCAGAATTCCAGACTATTCCCCCTTAGATATAATTATTTAGAACAAAATCAGACACTTGCAAGTAAGCTAGTCACAATTTAGGCGCTTAATTATAAACTCAATTGGGTCCCCACACTCATCTCAAATCCACTCAGCTGAGGCTTTATAGCTTTTTGAATAGTATCTAAATATAGGTCTCCTAATTCGCTATTGGCAACTAATGTAGTTTTTAGTTTAATTACTTTATCGCAGCCCACTTGCCGCTTTGAATCCACATAGCCTCTACCCATATCAAAAAGATCTATAGCTTCCTCTTCCATATACTTAAAAACAGTCAGATAAAAATGTTTATATAAATTATGTGCCTTTGGTACTTTAGAATAGTCAATAGCAACAATAGGGCCACAGCAATATGAAGAATCCTTATCTACGATACATATTATAAACCGACAAATTTCACCAGAAAGCTTCTTAGTTACAAACATCTTAAAAGTACTTCCCAGCTCAGAATTAGCTATATCTCGAACCACTGAGCCTGAAAAATGAAGGGCAGGATACTGAAACTTTTCGAGACTCTTTAGGTACAAGCTAGAATACTCCTGGAGAAGAGCTTCATTCAGAATAAATTCGCTAAAATCATAAATCTCTGTTCTATATAGGCTTTCGATCAAATCAAACTCTTTTAAAAGTTTTGCGCATCTATTTTTACTTAGATTTTTTTTTAAATGAGATCGCCAATCTGCTCCATCAAGCCTTGCATAGCACTGATCAAAACTATCAATCTCAATTAATCTATTAGAAGAAAAAGCCTCTTGATCTAAGTTTAAGGAATTTCTCTTGCAGGCGATCATAGTAACATCCGAAAACCCCTTTTTTGAGTCAGATAAAATCCTCAGAAACTCTTCTTCCTTCACTGTCCATGAAGAGTTCAAAAAACCACATGCTTGAATATCTATTAAAAGGTCTTTGAAAGCCTCCTCTTCAATGCCAAGTCGATCACAAAAGGCTGCCCACAGCCCCAGTGAAGAAGGTTTATAGTAGTGGTACTTTTCCTTTGCAGTGTTTCTTTTGAAGATATCCAAAAGTAATATTCTTGATTTTTCATTTTCTATTCTAGAACCCAAATCCCTCATAAAACCTCCTATTATTTATGTTTATAAATAATAAGTGTTTACAAACATATCAAGTTTGATTTGGGTTTAAATTTAATACTGTAAAAATTACTTTTAGAGAGCTTTCAGTGGAGATAATTTTCTAATTGAAATATTCCCCCTGAAAGTATCTTAATGAAGACTCATAAAAAGAACTAAGCCTCCCTATAAATATTGATCAAAAAAAGCCGGTAAATTAAAACTCAAAGTTTTTTGCATTTACAAACACCAGTTTTGTTAATAAT
>JAYZXX010000307.1:0-16090 GCA_036140815.1 Bdellovibrionota bacterium
CATATGCCGTTATACAAAAAAAGTGTAACCTATGTGATCGGAAAATTGTGTAACCCATGTGTTCGGTATACACCCAGGAAGGTCCAAAACGAGTAACATGGATGTGAGGGAAGAAGCCAAAAGCGCCTGACCGGAAACGTGTCAGAGAAAAATACTTTTGTTTCAGAAGGCCGGCTCATTCGAAGAACCAAATCGAGAAGTAAAAAAAAGTCTCAACAAAAACACAAAAAGCCACAGCCGTAGGCCAAGAAACGCATCCAACTAATACACTTTTACTCCAGATGGTCGGCTAATTCAAAGAACAAAACCGAGGAGCAAAAACAACTCCCAAACATCAAACACTTATTTAAAAAACTAAAACCCTCCCCCAAAACCCCCTCTATTAACAAGATATAGACGAAATCACGAACTATTCTCTTCTCTCCGAGATTTTTTTATTAATTTTCCCCATTTTTTTTAAAATATGAAACTACATATAACTCACGCTTTTTTTTCATTTTTGTAAAAACAAAAAACACCCAGACTAAGCTCCAGTAGTTGATTTACACCATTTCAGCCTTTTCGTTGAAACATTAAACAGCCCACACTCTCGCCCCATTTTAGACTTTTGCACAGCATCCGAAAAAACTAATGGGACAAACAAGTTTTTAAGGAAGGTGTTTTATGTTGCCAAAATCATTTTTGATTCTCTTCTCAGTATTAGCCTTGGGACTCACTGCCTGTGATAGTCAGTTAAGTAGCCAATCGGTAGATTCAATAAATGGTGGCCAAAGTACTCCTGGTGGAGGAGATTCTGGAGTTATCGAAATCCCAGAAGAGCTAGACCTAGTGGGAAAAATTGGTGAAGGCGCCTATGCTGGCCTCGAGGTTGTTAGCATCGATCCAGTCAATAAAGAGTTTATCATGAAAATCCCAATGCCTATTCCCTTCGGTAAAGAAGTGAAAAAGGCTTTCAATGATAATGACCTCAGCGGTGGATACTATATGTTAACCCAATACGAGATCAACAAATGGGCTGTAGAGATTCACTTACCGCTAGAAAAGTTTGTAAACGGAAAATTGAATGAAGTTCCTGCAGCTAAACTTCCAAACGGTCAAGATCTACCAGGAATCGTATCTGGTGAGCTTCCTGGCTTTGCCATACAGTGGGAAGATGACTCTGGCGATAAAGAGTTTTATCTATACCTAGGCGGAGGAAATGCGGCTATTTTTGTTCCGACCTATAATTTCGACCCATTTTTTGCCATCAATATTCCAATTAAAGATGAGAACAAAAACCGAGTAGGATGGTTCTCTACAGTTCCTGAAATGAACGATTCAGATGGCAACTTGATAGCCTATGGCGGCATATATATGGCTATTTTACTGCCCTCTGACCTGGCAAAATGGATTGATAACAATTTGCAGTAATAGATTTCCCATGAATGATAAGGCTATATTCTCTGAATATGGCCTTTTTTTATGCCATCCACACGGGGTACAAAACTAGAGCTGAACTACCTCAAGTAGGCAGCAAATGCCTGTTTAAGCTATTTATAGAGCTAGAAACCAACAAAAACTTAAAATCCTGATGCAAATAACCGATTGCCAATCGAACTAAAAAGGCCTTTGAGATTATTTATCAGTCCTAAATGGATGGTTTTTCTTGCAAAGAGATTGTCTTTTTTTTAAAGTTTATACGTATCTAAGTCTTTAAAAGCATTACGAATCCCCTCTTGGGAAACAACATTGTGGAGCACGAAAATGGCAAAGAAAAAAGCAGCAAAAAAGAAAGTAACGAACAAAACCGCTACAAAGTCGACAAAAAAGAAAGTAGCTAAAAAAGCAACGAAGAAGAAAGTAGCAAAGAAAGCTACTAAAAAGAAGGTTGCCAAAAAAGCCACTAAGAAAAAAGTAGCAACGAAAGCCACGAAAAAGAAAGTTGCTAAGAAGGCTGCTAAGAAAAAAGTAGCTAAAAAAACCACGAAAAAGAAAGTTGCAAAAAAAGCGACTAAGAAAAAAGTAGCCAAGAAAGCTACCAAAAAGAAAGTTGCAAAGAAGGCCGCTAAGAAAAAAGTAGCTAAGAAAGCTACGAAAAAGAAAGTTACAAAAAAAGCAGCGAAGAAAAAGGTTGCCAAGAAAGTAGCAAAAAAGAAGGTTACTAAAAAAGCAGCTAAGAAGAAGGTAGCGAAAAAGACTGCCAAAAAAGTTACTAAAAAGGCTGCTCCTAAAAAAGCCAGTGCTCCAAAGAAAAAACAAGAAGCCAAAAAAGCTCCAGCGAAAAAATCAGAAAAAGTTGAAAAAGAAATTGAAGTAAAAAAGGCGGAAGAAACAAAACCAGTAGTAACTGAACCAGTTAAGCCAAAAGTTCCTGAGTTGGATGAAATTTCATCTAGCGATAAAAAGCCAGCTGTTTCGGGAAACCCCTTTGCTGCCACACAAGAAGACATCGATCGAATCGATCAATTTGCAGACGACGTAGAGTCAGAAGTGAATGGCGTGATGGCAGCGAACAACGAACCAGCAGAGGAAGAAGAAGATTCCGATCTTGGTTCCATTGAGTTTGAAAATCCTGCAGATGACATGGAAGATGATTCTTACGAAGACGATATGGAAGATGATTTGTCGGATGATTTCAATGACTTTGATGACGATGATGATGGAAGTTATTTCTAATTAATTTAGGGAAGCTTAGGCTTCCCTTTTTTTTAACCTAATAAGCTAAAGAGACATTTAGGTCACAGTCAATTGAATCCGCTATAAATTTCCTGATTTTCTACAGCTATTTCCAATTAGCTTATCTTCGATTATGAGCCGGGCTTCTTTCTCAATACTATTAGCGCCTTTTTGACTCGTAAGTCTTTCAAAGCTTTGTATAAAATCTCGAAGTCTATCAAATATCATTTGATCTCTAGCTCGTATGGCATACTTCGCTTTTACCTTCTCATAGCGAGAATGGATTTTATTAAAGACTGAAAAATAGTATTCTGAAGCAAAAACAATTGTGCCAATCAACCCACCCATTCCAAGATTATTCGCCAGGACCAAAACTCCTGTATAGAAAATGGATCTTATCAAAATATCATGAAAGTTTTGATAAAAGAGGGAGTTCTTGGTCTTCAACTTCAATAAAACTTTTAAGCCAAACATAGTACTCATGGCAGAAATTGAAGCCATTACTTGTTGAAAAACGCTTAAATCTGACAAAAGCATTCCTGGCAGATCCAAATAAGCCACAGCTCCCATCCCCAAAAGTCCAAGGCTTGCAGCCGCTTTGGTTTGAATGCTCAAAACTCCCAGCTCCTTAGCAAATTTAGTCCCCTTCTCAAGCTCCTCTTCTAGCACAGCCAAGTAAGATTGATGACGTTTTGCCTTTTGATACTCTCTTATTTCACTATATTTGCCAGACTCGTAATCTCGAATGAAACTAAAATTTTCACTGAAAGAGTTACTAGTTGATAAAAACCTACTAATGGTTTCAGTTAACTTCTCATTGTCCCCCAATACATCTCTTTGATGAGTATTAAAAATCTTTCCACCAATCATTCTAGGAATCATTTTAAAACTCTGTACTACACCATCATGAAAGCCATAGGTTTCAATGCTGTTAAGAGTAAACTCAGACATCCTACGTAAATGAATAGATATATAGTATTGATTTTTTTCATTCCCTATTAATATCAAAAATTTCCCATATTCCCCATTAAGACGGAGGGGTTCACCTTCATAATTATTCTGAACTAATTGATATATATCCCTCTGTGTGTCATAGGGCTTCATTTTATTTACGTAACTAATATTCTCGATTTCTAAAATTTTAAAATTAGAAGAGCTTTGATTTACATTAGCCTGAACTCGCATTAACAAATCAGCAAATTCTACTTCCAACATGCTTTGCTCAAAAATAGCGGTTTTAATATACCAATCACTTCCCATTTGTTCTAAAGAATAAGGATCAGCACCCAAAAGTGGATTAGACTCCATCATTCTTTTATAGGCAATTTCTCTTAATTTTTGTCCGCCAAGATCAGCTTGAGCCTCAAGTTGTGATAAGGTTTTAAGTTCAGAGTCTTTGAGCTCCATGGTCTTTTGGAACCACTCGCTCATACCTCCTTCACCTAATTTTACTTGTGCACTTTTAATTTCACTTTGCGCTAAACATAAATTTGCAAAACCAATAAAAAAGGCAATAAGAATCTTTCCAAACATGAATACCTCTTTAAAAAAATGGGGTCCTAAATAAGGACCCCATCACCACCAATTTTCAAAAGAATTAAGTATTCAGAGATTACTTTTTCATGTGTACAGCAAATTTATCGAACTCACCGTATTCATGTAATTTATTATAAAGGGTCTTGATTGTAATTCCCAATGCTTGAGCTGCACGAGTTTTATTACCATCAAAATAATGTAGAGCTTTAATGATGTATCTACGCTCTAGCTCATGAAGACTAATGTTTGGATCGTAGTCTTCGATCACTAGTTTTTGCTCAGGATTTTTAATGTTCTCTGGAATGTCTGTGATTTGAATCACTGGACCTTCTGCTAAGATTTGCAAACGCTCACAAATGTTTTGTAATTCACGAACGTTTCCTGGCCAATCGTAGTTCATTAATAACTGCATGGCTTCATCACTGATTTGACGACCACGGTTTAAGTGAGCGTGAGGACCTGTAGCTAAGAAGTGTTCTACTAAAAGAGGGATATCGTCTTTTCTTCTTCTTAATGCAGGAACTGACATAGTGATTGTGTTAATTCTGTAGAATAAATCTTCACGGAAAGAACCTTCCATTACTAATTTTTCAAGATCACGATTTGTTGCAGAGATCAAACGGATGTCTACACGGATTGGATCTTTTCCACCTACACGGTAGATTTCGCCTTCTTGTAAGAAGCGTAATAATTTTGCTTGGATTCCTAAGCTAAGCTCACCGATTTCGTCTAAGAACAATGTTCCGCCATTAGCAACTTCTGCTAAACCGATTTTACGAGCATATGCACCAGTGAATGATCCTTTTTCGTGACCGAAAAGCTCACTCTCTAATAAACTTTCTCTTAAAGCACCACAGTTAATAGCAACAAAAGGCTTATAACGACGGTTACTACGTTGATGAATCGCTCTTGCGATCAATTCCTTACCAGTACCAGACTCACCTAGTACCATAACGGCAGCATCACTTGGCGCTACACGCTCAGCCATTCCTAAAACGCTTTGCATAGCTTCAGAACGGTAAATAATTGTTTTCGTTGTACGTTGATTCTGGTCTTGTGGATTTACTAAATTCGGGGGTAAAATAGTATTCTCTGTGTTCGACATACGTTCACTTCCTTCTTCTGGGGGGTTGGGGGGTAAATGTATACGTGTTTCACTTTAAAACAACGCGGTACGTCACGGAGTATAACGCGGCACTGTAAAATGTGCAAGTAAAAAATTCCTTCCGACCGAATTTTTTTCTTTTTGGGGATGTTTATTTTGCAAAAGAATGAATTAATTATACTGGAAGAATGCTGTAACTACCTAAATATACTAAAAAATATTGAAAACTCTTCACAAAACACCCTGCGCGCATACAGCCGAGATTTGAGCCAAGTATTTCTTACCGAGGAGTTCGAAAACGCGGAAATTAGCGATAAAAACTCGCAATCTCAGTTTCGAATCCAAGAAATGGGAACCGGCAAAAAGCTGAAACTGGTCAACAATTTCACCGAAACGGATCTTCTTGAGCACATCAAAACGATGCAAAGAGATTGGCGAGACTTGGCAGCAAGCACTAAAAAACGAAAAACGGCCTGCCTAAAGTCTTTTTTAAACTATCTATACCAAGCTTCCAAAACAGAAAGCCAATTGAGCTTACATATATATAGTACGAAAACCCCCAGTAAACTCCCCCGCTACTTAAGTTTTGAAGA
Organism: Bdellovibrionota bacterium; assembly: GCA_036140815.1. Classification (GTDB taxonomy): domain Bacteria; phylum Bdellovibrionota; class Bdellovibrionia; order Bdellovibrionales; family UBA840; genus UBA6502. Next base: position 5,890 of record JAYZXX010000307.1, read on the forward strand.
GTGTAAACAAGTCTTATCTTACCTTCGATCTCAGGTTGAAAATGATTTTGACGACAAAAAGAGAGAAACCTACTTTCTATTTCTTTTGATGTACGGAGCAGGTCTTCGTGTTAGTGAAGCCTGTAGCTTAAAATATAAAGACAGTCAGTTTTCAAAACAAAGTATACGAGTTTTGGGAAAAGGAAATAAAGAAAGAATTGTGGTTGCCCCAAAGTTTGTTTTTTCTGAAATCAAAAAATATAAAAAGGATTCTGTCTATATATATGGAGATAAAGAACTCTCCACCAGAAAAGCATTTTCACTAATTCGAGCTGCAGGCGCACAAGCCGGAGTATTACGCCCCATCAACCCTCATGCTTTAAGACATTCCTTTGCCACTCACCTCTTGGCAAGTGGTACTGACTTGCGAAGCCTACAGGAGTTATTAGGCCATTCCAGCCTAGCCGCAACACAAATGTATACCCATTTAGATTTAAATCAACTCAGTGAAAATTTAGAGAAACATCATCCTTTAAATAAAAAGAAGAAGCTTTAGCTATTGCCATTCAAAAACGACATTTTACGGCAAGTATTATTCACTTTTTCAAAAAATTATTTTCCGTAAGAAAAAAAACAAATAATGGCTTACTATAGATACTATGAAAAAACTAATCACCTTAATAGTACTATTTTTTAGCTCCCAGCTTATGGCTCAAGACATTCGGGGTATTTTTGACATGAATTCAAAACTTATTGAAATTCTAGAAACCTACGAACAGACAGGAAACATAAAGTTTTCGACACCAAAAAACAGTACCCTAAATTTCACAATTGCTCAGCAGATTATGAATGCCCACATGAGCTCATTTGAGTTTTACGGCGAACTTGGAAATCCAAAAGATTATTTTGAAGGCTTACGAAAAACAATCTCTGAGGTGGCAAATTTGAGACCATTAAGTCCGGGTGCTACTTATAACGAACAACTAGAATTTATAGAAAAACAAAGTGCCTTATTGGAGGAATTAATTGATGTGATGCATGACCTAAGAAGCAGAGGGTATTTTACCAAGTTAAGTTCTAGCGGAGTAAATATAGATTTACAAGAACTTGAACTAACAGAAAAACTTGAAAAAGAAATGACGCAGACTACAGGTCACTCGCCACTTAAAAAAATACATAGAATTCTACAAGATTTTTTCCCACTGCTTGGCGGTGTAATGGGCCTCGGTACCTCTTTCACTGTGAGACTCTTAAATCCCGACCTAGGATTTCTCCAACTAACTGCTATAACCACTCCTATTATTATAGGCTTAACTACTTTATATTTCGGAGTAATAAAAGGCCTCGCGTTTTTTCAAGCAAAAGGGGTTGGAATTTCAGCGACGATGGCTAAAAACATTAATTCACATTTAAAAAATGAAATCACGGTTTTAAAAGAAAGGCTTATTGAAGCTAACGAAATTATCCGAGAAGTAAATGCCTGTAAGCGAAGTGCAAGTAAATAGTAATTGGAGTTTTCATACAAACCAGCAAGAAGAAACTTCAATGCATTTGTGTGAAGGCTTCTTAGAGACCTAATTTTTCCTAATTCTACTTCTTTAGCATGAGTTCAGCATCTGGACCGAGCTACTTAATAAATATAGTTTGAAGAATTAGCCGAATTCATTGCCAAGCCTCGGGGATCATTTCCCTAATCACCGATTTTTTTACTGAAGCACTTGGAGCAACTTCAAGTATTTGCCCTATTTATATAGAACAGTTTTCATCTGCACTCGCTAAATATAAATATAGTCTTTCACATAAGGCTCTACCCATTCCATAAAAACTCTCACACGGCGAGCGAGAAACTTTCGGTTGGAGTATAAAAAGTAAACTCCCATTGCTTCGGCTTTGTGTTTTTTTAAAACCTCTACCAAGTCACCTTTTTCTAGACTGTCACGCAAGCCTGAATAAGGGGCTTGAATGATACCAAGACCTTCTAAACAAGCAGCGGTGTAAGCTTCAGTACTGTTCACGCTTACAAGAGCTTTTGTTCTTACTTTTTTTATTTTTCCTTCTTCTATATATTCGAAATAATCATTTTCCATTCCTAACTGCTGGCAATAGTGCACCTGAAAATGATCTTTCAATGACTTCAAACTTCTTGGCGTGCCATAGCGCTCTATGTATTTTGGGCTTACGCAATTTAGTATTTCGTACTCACCTATTTTTTTTGCAAATAGGCTTGAGTCTTTTAAATTTCCTACTCGAATGATTAGATCGATTCCTTCTTCTATTAAATTAACCTTTCGATCAGTGCTTGATATCTCAATTTCTAAACCCGGGTATTTTTCTATGAATTCGTTTAGATTGGGTAAAACACAATTCTTGGCTACAGGAACTGGCATATCAATACGGATTTTTCCTGATAGATTTTCGTCTGAATCCAGTAAGAACATTCCTTGAAAGTCTTCCACTTCATTTACAAGTTTTATAGCCCTTTCATAGCATTCCATTCCCTCAGGAGTAATACTTAGTTTTCGAGTGGTTCGAGTCAGAAGTTCAACCCCTAAGTTTTGTTCAAGCTCTTTGATCGTGTAAGAAATTTTGGCTTTAGGCATGGATAGATTCAGCGCTGCTTTGGTGAAGCTTAAGTTCTCGCAAACGGCAATAAATACCTTTAGACTCTCGATTTTCATAATCCCTCTATTGTTTAAAAATTTTAAACAATCTTATCATATTGTTGGTATTTATTAAAATGTCAACTTTGATCATAATATAAAAAAGGAGATCAATATGAAAATCGCATTTATTACAGGAGCTAATCGAGGCTTAGGAAGACAAGCTGCAATTGAATTGGCTAAGAAAAATATAAATATCCTATTTAGCTATCGTTCTAACGAAGAAGAGGCAATGAAGCTGGTAGAAGAATTAAAAATACTGGGGGTAAAATCCACTGCTCTACAGCTTGAGATGAAAAATCATTCTAGTTACTCCGGCTTCATAGAGCAACTAACAAAACTTCTAAATGAAGATTACGAAACTGACAGGATCGACTATGTATTAAATAATGCCGGCCAAGCTCTCTACTCCCCTATACAAGATACAAGTGAAGAAGACTTTGATGAGATCATCGATGTTCACTTTAAAGGAGTCTTTTTTCTTACACAAAAACTACTTCCTTTATTAAATGATGGAGCCAGTATTTTAAACGTATCCAGTGGTCTAGCTAGATTCAGCTATCCAGGCTCGGCTGTATACGCAAGTACAAAGACAGCCATAGAAACTTTAAGCAGATACCTTGCTGTAGAATTAGCCCCTAGAAAAATTCGAGTAAACTGCATTGCACCAGGGGCCATTGCCACTGATTTTGGCGGTGGCAAAGTTAGAGATACAAAAACCTTAAACGATACAATTGCTGCCAATACAGCTCTCGGTAGAGTTGGTTTAGCGGAAGACATTGGCCCGATCATGGCGGAAATTTTAGCAGGAAATCTCAATTGGGTGAATGGCCAAAGAATTGAATCTTCTGGAGGCATTCATTTATAAAGACTTTAAACTGGTCCACTTAATTGCGGATGAATCGATCCACATTGATGGAATTAGATTTCATTTCCTAGATGTCCGGATCTCAATTTTACTGAATAGAAATTTGCTGAGTAAAATTAAGTAATTCATAAAGACTTATTCGCAATTAAAGGGGCCACTTTATAAATGACTTAGAGTGTTTCCAATCCTATATAACTGCCACACTTAATGGCGGATGTCTTCAAGAAAATAGCTAAAATAAATAGAAGTAAGCAATTTGCCGATTTTAAACTTGTTCAGTAAATACTAGCTATTACTATTGTCACTATTTGAAAGGCATCCGTATTTTATTAGACCAATATTTAAATCATGAAACTGAAAATGTAAGACTATGGAAGCTTCCATGGTCAGCTAAAAACGCTAATAAATTAAGCGAAGTCTCTTTCAAAGCACACACTACCAAAAAGCTTCATCACTTAGACCGAAGAGCTCTTGTCTACTCAAAGCATTTTAGGTAGTCTAGCCTCCAATCAAAGAGGTTATAATGGCTAAGAAAATTGTATTTTTAGATCGTGACGGAACGATTATCGAAGATAAAATCTATTTAAATGATCCTGATCAGGTCCACTATTTAGACGATGTATTTGAAGCGCTTCAACTTTTACACAAAAACGGCTATGAGTTCGTAATTGTAACGAATCAATCTGGTATTCCAAGAGGATTAGTACAAGAAGAGAACTTACATAAAATTCATCAAATTATTGCCGATGATTACAAAAAATATGATGTACCGATTTTAGGTTTTTACTATGCCCCTCACCTTCCAGACTCAGATCACCCGCTAAGAAAACCAGACACAGGAATGTTGAAAGCTGCAGAAGAAGATCATGGCCCATTTGATTATGAAAACTCTTGGATGATTGGCGATCGCATGACTGATGTTGAATGTGGTCACCGCATGGGTTGTAAATCCATTTTTCTTACAATTACAGAAGATCCAAAAGAAAGTAAATTTGCAGCTGCCGAATACGAAACCGATAATCTTTTAGATGCTGCTAAGTTCATTTTAAATTCTTAGTACAAGTTTTAGGTTTAGTTTAAAATTTAAGTTCTAATATTAAGTGGGTGAAGAAAGAAAATCTTCACCCTTTTTTTATAGTTGCTAGAGATTTAAAAAGCGTTTACGGGACTTGATCATTTTTGATCTGGTCCCCTTAATTGCGGATGAAAACCTCTAAGGCATTAACTCTTCTGTAAACTCCCATTTTGTCCGGATATCAATTCTTACAAGATATACTTTCAATCATAGAATTCAGTGTCTTATAGAGTATGTATCCGCAATTAAAGGGGCCAGTTTAAAAAAACTTATAAATAAGGTGTAAATCTATTGAATAGCAAAGGCTGTAATTTCTTCAGATGCCCGACAAATTCAAATACACTTTCAAATGAGAGTTATTTTTTTCAAAGAAAGCCTATTTCGCAGGGTAAAGATTTCTTCTTTTCCGATTTCCCGCACAAAAGCTTCCGGATTTAGGATTTTTTCAGTACAAGGCAGCAAACAAAAAGTCGGAGACCCGCTTTTCGACCAAACGGAGGAAATTATATGAAAAAGTTATTGGTACTTTTAGCTGCCTTAGGAATGTCTGCTACAGCTTCAGCTGGTTACAATCGCCCTTATAAAGGACAACAAGAAATCTCAAAAGTTCATAGCAAGATTGACCAAATCAATTCTAATAAAGGTGGCTGTACTTCAAATTCAGTTCTCGATTTCAACGAATATGAACCAATCCAAGAAAGCAATTGTGGTGGAGATTGGACAAAGTTTTTAGCAAAAGATGGATCTCATTACGTAAAGATTGTAGGTACAAGATGTAAAACAGTTATCGTTGGTGCTTACAAACGCGGAAGAACCTATTATGTAGGTTCTGACAAAGGTGTTCGCTACTATGAAATGACTCGCAAAAAAGGCGCATCAACTTTTAACGCATCAATTAGAATTCCAGATGCATCAGAGGTTGATGGTGACTCAGTGGTTTTAGTTACTAGTGGCTCTGGAGCAAGTTGTGCAGCTCTTCCTGCAAACTTCTAAGTTAACTTCTTTTTAAAACTATTAAGCCTCTCGGATTTTCTCGTGAGGCTTTTTTTATTGCCTTTTTCCTTCATGATTCAATAATATGTCTTAAAATGAAACCCCCTCATATTTCTTTAAGTAGAAATCTCAAAAACATACACATCCCGATTTATAGAACTTAAATAAACTAAAATTAAAGAAGCTCTAGACTACAGTCCCCATACCAAAAATCCGATTAGTAAGTGCTCGAGTTTACTGATTTAAGGGGGCTGCATGAAGCTAGCTAGTATGGGTTTATTGTTTTTCGCACTCATTTTGGTGCAACCAAATTCATTGGAAGCAAAAAAACAAGCGCAAGGGGTTTTCACAGTTGTGAAAGGTAAGGTAACGATACTTCGTGCCGGAAAATCCAAAGAAAGAAAAGTTCGTGTTGGTACAAAGGTTTATCCAGAAGATACCATTACCGCTGCCAAAGACTCTCGAGCCAAAGTTGTGATGACAGATAAGAACATTCTCAACATCTCCCCTGAGTCAAAAATTGCCATCGAGGCCTATGAAAATGATCCGGCCAATAACAAGAAAAAAGTAATGTTAAACTTGGTTTACGGTAAAGTCCGTTCAACCGTAAATCAAAAGTATGATGAAAAGAAAAACGTTTATCGAGTGAAAACTCCATCTGCTGTTGCCGGAGTTCGAGGAACAGACTTTATTGTTTTCCATAACATAGAGAACAAAGTTTCCGAAGTAACTACTTTTGAAGGTCAGGTACAAGTTGGTAGTGGAATTGCTCCTGGTGGAGCCATTGCCAACCCAGTCTTTGTTAATCCTGGGCAATCTACAACCGCTGCCTTCCAAAAGCCTCCTGGAAAACCTTTTCAGGTACCAAAAAACAAACTTGCTCAAATGGACAAAAGCTCAAATGCAGACGTAGCTAACAACGAGCCTAAAGACAATAACCGTAATCCTGCCAATGATTCAAAAAATAAAGACGATAATAAAGAAAAGTCGGATGATTCATCTAAGAATGATAAAGGCGAAGCGAAAAAAGAACAAAACGCAGATAGTCGCTCCAATGACAAAAAACAAAATAGAGAGAATGGCAATAAACAAGCTAACAACAACAACAACAACAACAACAACAACAACAACAACAACAATCAAAATAACAACCAAAGAAACAGTCAAGCAAATGGCAATAAAAATGGAAATGCTAGCGGTGGTGCCATAGCCGGATCAGCAGGTCGAAATAATAGTCCTGATGCGGGATCTAACAACAATCCAGTAAATCCAGATTCAAATGTAGCAGGAGATGCAAAGCAGCCTGTAGATGGCACAAGTCCGCGTGATCCAGCTAGCATTAACAATGCAGGCTTAAGCCCTGATGCCAACTCTGGAGGAACATCTGGTGGAGACTTTGGTCTAATGCCTCCACCTACAGAATTTGAAAGCATTCCAGATGATCCATTTGCAGGAGACCCTACTGCTGGAATTGATGGCGTTGATGGCATCGACTCGGTGATCAATGACCCCAATATTGTAGATGATTTTATAGACTCAGACACAATTAATAGAGCGATACAGCAGTCGAAAATCATAGTGATTATCAATGATGACTAAAGAATTTAGATCTGTAATCTGAACCCCAGATCAATTTAATCCTCCGCTTCAAACATGCTTCCGACATTATATCGGGAGCATTTTTTTTAGCTAAAATCAAGCACCTACACTGTAGCACTTGGACCAGATATTAGTTTCAGATTACTACTATGCTTTCTCCCCATCTAAGAAGATTAATATTGGAATATTTAAAAGACTTAGAACTATTTTTTCAGATCCCTTAAAGCTTCCTTAATTAAAAGGACCAGTTTAAAAAATCAATTCAAAAATTAGCCAATTACCTAATTTAATTCGCTTTTTCCACCCAGACTAAACTCTGGAAGCTAGATCATTCTTTGTCAGTAAAATGTATTGGGAATATTATATATAGAGAGAAAATCACCAGGAGTCTAAATGTTGCGTCTTAGTTTGCTTGCCAGCTCAGTTTTATGTATCAGCTATTCCCTACTAGCGGCTTCAAGCAATGAAAAAAAATCTCGCCCCCCCATCGACCCAAACAAAATCGTTGATATCAAATACGGAAATTCAAGCTGGAATACGGACTCTTCTAAAATTGATGTGGCTACATTGATTTTAAGAGACGCCACCAGTAAAAAAATAGTTTTGATCAACCTATTTGAAACAGGTCCTGATGAAAGTATTTTTCGTGGTCGATTTTCAGTAAGCTGGGGAAGCGCAAACAATTTAATTCCTGAAGTTTATATTCCTGAGCAAGAAGCTTTAAAAAACAGAAAAACCAAATCTGTACTTTTAGAGAAAGTCAAAAAACAAGAGATCAAAAGAAAGCCTTTTATCCTTACACGTGGAGATCGTGGTCAACAAGTGATAGATGTATTCGATACTCCAGACCAAGCAAGAGTTGCTTACAAAAACTATCGCCAACAAATTCGACTAAAAAAACAAGCAGAGATCCCTGAAGAGGTAATTTCAAAAGCTTCGGTTGCAATGGCAGAAAAAATGCGAAAAGAAAAAGAAGAGCAAGCTCGCAAACAAAAGGCTCTTAGCGCTGAAGCCGAAAGAATTCGCCTTAAACAGCTCGAGGATAAAAAACGTCAAGATAAGTTAGATGCTCAAAAAAAGTTAGCCGCTGCCGAGAAAGCAAAAAGAAGAAAACAAGCAGCATCTTTAGCTGAGGAAGGCGTTCAGCTTTATTTAAAAAACAATTTTTCAGAAGCACAAAAAAAGTTTGAAGAAGCAGTGGACCTAGATCCCGAAAACAAATCCTATTACTACTCCTTTGCCATTACCCTTTACCGAAATGGAAAAGACTACAATAAGGCCATTGTTATTTTTGAAGCCGTTGAAGACCCAAGAGTGAATCAAATTGAAAAAGATTTTTACTTAGGAATGAGTCATTTTAGAATCAATGATTACGAAAACGCAGGTAAGTTTTTCCGAAAGGTAAAAAACAAAAAGCAAGAACCCTACTCCTCTAGCTCCGCATTTTACGAAGGCTTAAGCTTCTTCGCTGAAAAAAAGTGGGACCCAGCTAAACAGTCTTTTCAGTGGGTTTTGGATAACTCAAAAGATCCAAAGCTGGATGAAAAGGCTGAAGAGTATATCGAGAAAATCACAAAAATTCAGTACTATGAAAACAACAAAACCAAACAACACATTTTATCTGCTGGTGGCGGGATTCAGTATGATTCCAACGTTTTATTAAATTCAGAAGATCCTTCCAGTGCAACGCCTAGTGGAGCTGGTGATTTTCGAGCAACTGCTTTGGCTAGCTATGAATATCGTCCTATTTTCAATGACAGCAAAGAATGGAGCATAAAAACGAGTTTTGTCACAATATACTCGGCCGATAGTGACAATGCGGCAGCGGATCCAACGGTTCTGAGTATTTCCAGCCCATTTGTTTTGAAAGGAAAATGGAAAGAGAAAAGCTACAAATCAGAAATAAAAACTTTTTTTGATGCTGTCTATATGGATACTGAATCCTCTGGAACCAGAGATGGAATTTTGGACACCTATGGAATCTATTGGAAAAACACATTGATCCATCGTCCTGATTTCTTTAGTTCTTATAACTTAAAATTAGGTCAAAACGTTTCTTACAATACTTCTGGTGATGCCAATTCAGATGGACTTCAGACCGACCTTGAGTACAACAACACTTGGTTTTTAAATAAGAAGAAAAACAAAGCTCTAATCCAAGAATCCAAATTAACCTACTATAATGCCATTGGAGTTGATGAAAAATACTATCGAATCAACTTTAGTATGAGCTATCTTAAACCGGTAGAATGGCAAAACTTAACTACCATCACCAAATTCGCTCTATACTATGCTGACTACCCGGAGCACTCCTCAGGAAGAAGCGACACCAACTATAGTTTAAGCTACACCGCGAGCAAGAAACTCACCGACACTTGGAATCTAGTGGGTATTGGTAGCTACACAACGAACCAGTCCAGTGTTGATTCCAGATCTTATACAAAATTCATCCTAAGTTCCTTAGTAACAGGAACATGGAGATTTTAGATTTAAAAATGATTGTATAAATATTAGCGCCCGCTGAGGCGCTTTTTTTATGTCATTTTCAAGCAAACCTAATTACTTAAGAAATTCTTGAAGCTCACGATGGAAGTGAGCTCGAAAAACGCTAGCTAACCTACTTTGAATCATATTCCAGGAAAGTTCTTTGTAACTTGCTTCATCAAAGGCACCTACGGGGCGAGAGATTAATGGAGCATAGCAGTCCTCTAAGGCCAAGTCCCCTTGCAAGGACATTAATCTAGCCAAAAAATGCCAAAATGCAAATTCAGCATTTGGATTTCCTTGATTTAAATATTTCAGAGTATTACCTACCAAGTGAAACAACAAAGGCTCTTCCAAATCCTCTTGGGCATAAAAATTTGTTAATTGAAGAAGCTTACTTCCCCAAAATACCAAATCATAATCACTGCGAATTCCTTCAAAAGGATCAATGATTTTTGCTTCTAAAAGGAATTTGGCATTTGCTTTTTCTTCGAAATGAATTGAAATGTACTGAAGTGGCTCTAAAACACCACCAGGAAAGCG
>JAYZXX010000308.1:0-34183 GCA_036140815.1 Bdellovibrionota bacterium
CCGCACTTACATTCGAGAGCAAGAAGCTGAAGATAAGAGACAAGAGCAGATGACAATGAATTACTTCTGAGAACAAGGGGCTGTGCCCCATTGTGATACCTCCAGTTTCACTGGAGGTATTCATTGGCGGTAAAATACCGGTTGAGAGCTATTTGAATTTATATCTTGAATGTATTTAATTAAATGCTCAGAGTGATTTTGTAAGCTAGAGGGGTAGCCACTTCTAAGCGTTGGTGCTTGGTGTGGCTGACGTCTAGAATCATCTTCAGAATTCAGGTTTGGTATTTTAACCAATGCCCCTAGGCCAAGGCTTGGAGGATTGTTAGCATTATGACAACTTAGACAAAAATTATTAGAACTAGAATCTGGTCGCTCTTTGTTATATTCAATTGGCCCTTCAGGGAATAAAATAGCATCTCTTAAGCTTGTTGCGTAATTCGGTAAATCTCGATGAGAAATACCATTTTCGTCATCGTAGTTGGTGAGACAAGTAAAGCTTTGGTCAGGTCTACTAGTTATGTTCTTTAGTGAATTCTTATACCAAACCGGATAATGTTGAGCTCTCAACTTTAAATCTGAAGGGGCACCAGTATCCAGGCTTACAGTAGTACCGCGAGCGTAGTTACATAGTCTTTCAAGGTCAGGTAGTTCAAAAATTACTTTAAATTCATCAATCCAGGCCTTAATGCCTAGTCTTGAATTTTGTTGATTCTTTCCAATGCTAAAAAAACCTTTTTCTAAACGAATAGCATCCATTAATCCAAGGTTTTTCAATGGTACTCCATCGATCGCTATGGTCCATTCTGATCTATAATTTCTATAGATTGCGAGATGAAAATATTGAGCTAATGAGGGACTTATTGCCGAAGGAATCGTGAAAGAATTAATCTGCCTCTGATTTTCATCCCTAAATATAACCTGATTTCCATTTAGAATTGAAACACTGGCCTTGTTTGGAAAGCTAAAAATATTTTTTTCTGTAGGATTGATTTCATTTTGCGAAATGAAAATACCGATATAAACCGGGTGGGAATTGGAGTACCGAGTACTGAGATTTTTATCGTCAGGAAGTGTGTATTGAATACGACTATTTTCATTTAAATAAAATCCTTTTCCCTGAATTCCACCTAAAGCTACAGGTTCTATTCTACCTATACCGACCAATTGACCATGACTGGGAGTTTCAAATTCTAATGAAGTTGCCGAATTTGCCAGTTGAATTTCAGAAGTATCGTAAAAACTTGGGTCTTCAATTTTGCGGCCATCTTGATATCGCCATCTACCATTGCCATTGACTCTGGCCACTGCTCCAAGCATGTCACTAATTATAAAACTCTCATTATTGAGAAATTCATCAAAAACTATATCAGCGGAAACCTTTCCAGAAAGTAAGGTCCAAACCACATCTCTACTTGTGTAGGGTTTGATGTATTCAAAGTCGTTAAGTCGATTTTCTAAGGAGTCTATGAATGAGGTATTGTACACAAATCCAAAGTCACTACTTGTATCCCTAACATTCCCAATTCTTACCCATTGGTTTTTACCACTACTATATAATTTAAGGTTGCGATGATTATGTCCAGTTTTAGACCATTTAAAGCCTAAGTCTGAGTTATTTATTAAATTGTCGATACCAACAATTTTTCCTTTTGTCCATAGGCCTACAACGGATAATCCTCGAGTGTAATCGACAATTTCATTTTTGATATCATTTAGATCACAAGTCACATTTTCTGGGCATTTCGTATCATAAGCTAGGTCATTGTTTGTTCCCCACACATAGTTCGACCTATGGATGTTAAAGAAAACAATGTTAGTGCCCTTGCTGTCGATCCAAGGGTAGCTTCCTGCTATGTACGCTCCGTCTTCAATTACTTTCCCTTTGTTGTCTCGAAATGGAAGTTGAGCAAAAGGGTAAAATGGTTTTACATTACCATCGTATGGGGCAGAACTTAAAGGTTTTAGGGTTTTGAAATTTTTAAGTTGGCAGGGAGCTTGATCACGTTGATTTATGTCATATGACGAATAGACCATGTCATGTCGTGCATTGCCCAAAGATGAACCTGAACGTAAAAACAATAGTTTTCCATCAGATGTACTAACTGGTTCAAAGACTGAATTTACGGGCCAATCAGGGCCTCTAACTATTGGTGCAGAATAATCAACCGATGTGATTTTTGCTTGAGATGTTTTAGCGTTTTCTACAAATATGTTAATTTCTTTTTGAAAACTAGAAACAAGCCTTTTATCGGCATAGCCGCTAAACCCAAATAGCTGAAGTCTATAACAGTCTCCTTTTTCATTTTTAGAGTTTAAGCATTGATAGGGAACCAAATGTTTATCTCTTTCAGCATCACATATTGTAAAGTGCAAAGGACTTGAGTTACTTATTCCTAAAATCTTTAAGTCATTGAAAATTTCATCATAGGCTATAGCAAAGGACTCGGAAACTGCCTTATAACCTGGCTCCAATTTTGCGATGTGATTATCAAGACTTTCTGGCTTTATCGTGTAAAATTCTAGATAATTTCCAGAACTTGAATACTTCAATTTGGTATTCAAGCCAATTCTACCATCTCTAGAAAATCTCATTGGAGGGAGTTGTGGTCTCGTAGGCTTTTGGTTGCTTTGTTTATCAAATAGAAGAATGTCCCGTAGGGAACTAACTGGTGGGCTAGGTGGAAGATAAATGTTAAACTTGCCTTTTCGAATCGGTATGTGAGGATTACCATTATCGCTTTGGAATAAGCCTGTACTGGTTTCAAAATAGGTATTGCTCGAGAGTGTTTCCTTTAAAATTGGCTCAAGTTCAGGTCTCGGTAAAATGGAGATAGATTGAGTAATGATATTATTGGGGTCTTGATCTTTGAAATTTGCTGATACTCTAATACTCATTGCTTCTGGGATGGGAAAAGTTATTGTATTTGGAATACTAAAACTAGACTCTAAGCTGTTCGCTGGGATAACTATTTCAAAATCCTGCGGGTCAAAATCTAAATAGGGAATGATTTGGTCCCCGCTAATATTAATGTTAATTTTTGTATCTACCGGCGATGCTCTATTTAATTGAGCTTTAACATTGATGTCGTCCCCTTGCAGAGTATCTTCTACAATCAATGATAGAATCGGCTGCATGACCCTATTGGTAATATTCTGCAATTGCTCATCACTCAATAGGAATTGATTGTTTTGATCAATGAATCCATTCATTGCTGGTACTGATCTTATTGCGTTTTTTACCTTCTCTATTGTCCACGAATATTGAGCAACATTGTTTAAGTCTCCATGACAGCGAGCACAGTCTCTTTGGTAGAGTATGTCACCGGCTAATTCCAATTGAACATCAATTTCTATTGCCTTTGATTTACTACCAGAAAGATTACTAACCTGAAGTCTGTAGTTACCATTATCAGCGTAGCTAGCAGATTGATTGGATAGTATTGGTGAGTTGGTTCCAACTAATTCTAGGCCGTTTCTAAACCACTTGTAATATAGACCTTCACCCTTCACTTCGGCGGAGATGCTAAATGCCTCTCCTTCTTTTACCGGAAATTTGCTTGATGATATATTAATAATCTCAGGTACTGCGAAAATTTTTATGTTTGATTTACTAGTCAAGGCTTCGAGGGAGTTGATAGCCTTCACGGAATAAATTCCAGAGTCTGATGTTTGAACATTGTCGATTAAAAGTTTGGGTTCTGAAGTCTCAGAGAGTAAAATTCCATCTTTGAACCATTGGTAGCTGTCGATACTACCTTCAGTCTCAATTTCAAGCAGTAGCTCGCTTCCAATTCCTAGATTTATCGTCTTGGGTAATTCCTTTAAAATATTAATATCTTTTACAATGTTTAATCTAAAACTATTTTGGTACTCACCTTTGGAGTTTTTGGCTGAAATACTGTAGGTTCCTGCATCCTCCAATGTTAAGTTTTCAAGCGCCAAATCTTCAATATTTGAAAATGGAACCCCATCTTTTTTCCAGGTGATTTGGGCTGAAGATAGACTAAGTATATTCGGTGAAAAGTGAAGACTTTGACCAATTCGCAAGGATTTTTCTTCGAAGATTTCAGCGCCTAGTGGTAAGATTTCCATTTTGTTGTGAGCTAAATAAAATTTAGGGGAACGGGTTACCCCAACTGAATTACTTGCTTCGAAGTGATAGATGCCTTCAGGAAAGTCTTCTATTTTATCGATAACCAAATACTCTGAATCATTTGAAAGAATCGGTTGGGAATTTTTAAACCAATGAATTGATGCTCTGGGAAAGGAATCTACTCTAGCTCTAAGTACTTTAAAATCTCCATCACTGATTGAAGTGGAAGGGGGGGAACTAATAATTATTGGCCTAAAGGGAGAATTTGGTACTGAGAAGACATTTAATTGATAAGGTCCAAGTTGTGTGATTGTTTTATAAACCCCTTCTTTGGTTGAACCAATTTCAACATGATACAAGCCACTATCACTCATTTTGGAGTTAGTGATACTTAAGGTATCCAAATTTGAATTTGGTAGTTTTTCACCGTCCTTGAACCATTGAAATTGTAAATTATCTTTCTCTAAACTGTTTAAAAATATTTTGAAGGTTGCAACTTCTCCCTCATAGACTTTTTCAAGTTGAGGTTCATTGTATACTAGTAGGGTATTTTCAATACTATTTTGAGCGATAAATCCCTGACCACAATTTTGAAATATAAAAATACAAGGGAGAATAAAGACGATAATAAATCCCCAGGGTCGTTTTTCTATTTTGTTGAGAAAAATAGACATTAAGGTAGTCTCCCAAATAAAATATAGTTTCTTTTCGGAAACTAATGTGTATTACTTTAAGACTTTTTTTGTGTATAAAGTATCCAATAAATACAAGTACTTACGTTAGTGAGTTTATAGAAAGCATTTGAAAAATCTATTGATAAAAAAGAGTCTTACATATATCCCATAGCTTGTAGGAATAAGGTGTTTCTGAAGTTTCTCATGAATTGAATATAAAAAAATTGATAGAATCAATTTCTAAAAGGAGTTTCAGGTATTTTCTTAGTTAAAGATTTCAATATCCTCATGGGGTCCTTAGATTGCTCGTAGGTCTTTAAGTGCTTTATGAGTGAGTGAAAATCAGATCCTAAATCTTGGTATAGTTGCTCAAAAAGCTCCTGATTCGCAGTATAGGTTCCATAAAGTGCAAGCTGAGCATTGTTTAAGTCAGGTCGTAGAATGTCATCAAAATTTAAAACCTTGATCTGCTTTTTGAGTTTGTTTTTGTAGTTTGTTTGAATCTTACTGATGAAGTCTTTTTTTTGTTTTAGTTTTTCCGCTAGATTTAAATTTTGAAAGTTTTCACTGTCGTATAGCTCTTGTAGCTTTTTCTTTTGCTGGCCTATGAATGCGTAGAAGATTCTTCTTTCATCTCTTGCCATTTTGATTTTTTCTACAAGCTTCGGCTTTGCATCTTTATAGAATATCTCCGTACCCTTATTTCCTACAAAGGTGGCTAGTTGTTCGTTAAACTCAGCGTTGCTTTTGATATAGATTGTAGCATGGGTGCTTTCGTGAAGAACTAAATTGACCAAAGATACATCTGGATAATTTATCATACTTGAAAGTACAGGATCATTAAACCAACCGAGGGTAGAGTAAGCAGTTACCCCTCTAAGGTTTACGTCTAGACCTTTACTGATCATTTCTTGTTCTAGTTCTTCTGCGTGTTTTTTATCAGGAAATCCTTTGTAGGTTAGATTTCCTACAATGGGATACCACCATTTGTAAGGTTTTAAATCAAAAAGGGGATTCGCGTTCACTACATAACTAACATATTCATTATCTAGTTTTGTGTAGCTTGTGTAGTTGTCAGAAGCTTTCAAACCTAGTTTCTCATAGCCAAATTTTCTAACCTTTTGTATGAGCCTGAGCTTCTCTTTTTCTTTCTCGGATAGATTTTCATCTTGGAGTGCATCTTCGATCTCTTCTGCCTTCCATAAAATTGCCATTTGGTGAAAGGCGATTTTGGTGTAGTAGGTGAGGCCACAGCCACTGAGAAGGAATAAGAGAAGGCTAAGTTTTATAAATACCATGAAAATCCCACTTTCGTGGAAGTATCAGTGGTTTTTTCATCATCATCGCCGTCAATGGGGCCTTGCCATACATCGTAGCTAACTCTAAAACTCAAGGTTTTAGTAACATGAAGCTTAAAGCCAAAGCCGTAGGTTAAGTTTTTACCGCTAACGATTGGGGAGATGGATACAACTCCATCTTGTTTGAACTCTAGCTGTTTTTTAATTTCTGCAATCCCAGCCTTAAAGTAAGGATTAAAAATGGATTCTCTAGTTCCTAAGTTGTAGACCAAATCAACTCCACCGTAGGTGTAATTTAAAGACTGTTCTAGGGTAGTGGTTGAAGAAGTGGTTTTAGAGTAGTTATAGCCAGTCATATAAGTAAACTCTAAGGCACTGCTTTCCCAGAAATAGTAGGCGACTGAAACAGAGCTTGATTTGCTTTCAGATACATTGTTTTCACTGACGTTGGTATCTCGTAGAGAGCCTTGGGCACTGAATTCAAATACCCCAGCGAAGGAACTAACGGACGTGAATAGAATTAAACTGGATAAAAGTACTTTTAGCTGTATCATACTGATATTTTAGCAAAGATCCACTTTTGCCAGCAGTTCTTCTCTGTGAGCTGAGGCAGCCCGGCCTTAGATCTAGGCAAAATCATCCTTTTTTGCTGTATCAAATAAGATCTTATGTCATATACTGAGATCTATTGAAGGAGAAACTATGAAGCTATTATTTGTAACTGCCCTGATGGCTGTATCCTTTTCCTCGGTATCAGCATTAGCCTGCGGCTGTGGAAAAAAAGAATGCGCAAAGAAAGAATGTGCCCTTAAAAAATCTTGCGACAAGCACGAAGGTAAAGAATGTGCTTGTGGTAAAAAGCATGGCGAAGAGAAGTCTGAAGAAGTAAAAGACGAAGTAAAATCTTAAGCCTATCTATTCAAACTTATAAAGCCCTATCAATTAAGATAGGGCTTTTTTTTATTGAAAATATGAACTAGCTCTTTTTTCTGAGCGGTATTTTTAAAAAGCTTTGTTCCTCATACAGAGACACTCCAGCCCAAGCGTTAAATTGTACACTTTGTAGTAAGAGTCTAGGCGCTGCTAAGCCACTATCTCGTTTGTCTCTAAAGTTTACAAATTCGTCTTCAGTGGTTTTCGTAGTGATTTGTACATTATGGTCTTTGTGTTCTTTTAATTTGGCCTTTTCCCAAACAATTCTTCCGCCAGGCATATAATCGTGGCCAGGGTAAATATCTAGTTCATCACTAAGCTTGTAAAGCTTGTTGCTGATTGAGTTAAACATGTCTTTTGAACTTCCTGCTGGGAAATCACATCTTCCCGTTCCGTAATCCGGTGCAAATATAAGGTCACCGGTAAAGGCGGCTTGCTCGTTAATTACTATGGTCATGCAAGCGGGGGTATGGCCTGGAGTTGCTATGGCTTTAATGTTTAAGTCTCCCACTTGAAACTCCTCAGTATCTTTCAATAGGTGATCAAAGTCTTTACCTGTTTTGTCATTATCCATTGCAAATAAATCGGAAAACACATTTTGAACATCGGCGATATTTTCTGAAATGGCTGTTTTTGCGCTGGGGTATTTTTCCTTAAAATAAGAAATACCGGTCAAGTGGTCTGCGTGTGCGTGGGTTTCAACGAGGTACTCTAGTTGCAAAGAATGTTCTTTGATATAGTCATCAATGATCTCACAAGATTTAAAAGAAATGGTAGAAGACTTGGGGTCGTAGTCTGCTACGCTATCAATGAGTACCGCTTTCTTTGATTTTGGGTCTGATACTAAATAACTTAAAGTGAAAGTGTCTGGGTGAAAAAATGATTTAATTTCCATGGCTAATTCCTCCTGATATATTTATTAAATCATAGGGCTAAGTCGGAAACCTTGATTTAGATCAAAAAAATTAGCAGTGAGCTAGCGATATTTTTGAGTTGATAACAGATATGCACGTTTTGTCTCGTTGAGACATATTGCCAAGGACAATAATTCTCAACTATGCCATATTAGAAAGTTGCATTTAAGAAAACGATAAGCTTAAAGCCTTAGGGAAAATAGATAAGAAAGTCGGATCAAACCATCATCTGCTTGCATTTCCTCTGGTGGGTTTACAAAAGGAGCTGCGGTTTGAAAAGCTTGAATGGCGGCGCTATCCCACTTGCTCTCACCAGATGAGTTTTCAATGTAGGAGTTAACAATTTCTCCTTTTGCATTCAAAATGATAACCAACTTACTTAGCCATTCTCTTGATTTAAAACGTTTATCAGGCTTTCCAAGTTTTAGTTGCTCAATGTGCTTCTCAATATTTTGTACCCAGCGAATTCGCACCTGCTCATTAACCCTTTGATAGAAAGAGTAGAACTGATTTCGATTGGTGTTTAAAGCGGTGAAATTGCCGTATTCAATGTCTTCAAAGATTCGATCTTGAATGCTTGATATACCTTTTTTATCAAAGAAATTTTCGTAGACTTCTTCTTGCTTCACTTGATCAACAATAGCGGCTCGAATATCACCATTGTCAGAGTCTTCGATTAAATCTTTCACAGAAGCTGTTCCATTATTGCTTTGACCAATGGGTGGTAACAAGTCTGGATCGATATTTTTAATGGAGGAGCGGTTTTCGGTCTTGCCGGTGGTACTTGCCTGTTTTTGCTCAATGACTCTTTGGCTGCGGGCACTTTCAAAGCGGGTGGCTTTGTTAGAAAAAACATCGACATTAGGGGCGACGGCATCAGCAACAATTTGTTTTTCTGAAGTGTCGATATATTCGATTTCAACAATTGGAGTACTTTCTTCACTGGCCATAGGTTCAGGTTTTAGCTGATATAGTCCAGCCAAAAACACCAAATGTGCTAAGAAACTAATGCTAAGTGCTCGAAAATACATAACAAATCCCAGGTTACTCCACAAAGGTTAAGATTTCAATATTCAACACCCCGTGGTTAAAGTTGAGACACTTTTCTGCCGATAAAAGGTTAGTAACAGGGGGGCCTAATGGCTGAAAATTCTAATGTGATCGATATGACCGCTCGTCGAAAAGAACAGATTTCAAGTGAAGATGGACTGCGTCCTGCATTTGAAACAGATCAAGCCGTTTTCGATATGACAGAACGCCGTCAGGAAGTGATCAAAGAAGAAAGAAGATTAGTAAAAAGAACCATTTTAACTGAGTTCATCGGCGCGTATGCGGTGATCCCTGAACAAGGTTTAGCGAAAGTAGCCATCTATGATATTTCAGAACAAGGGATGGGGATTGATTTAGAAACAGAATATGGAAATTTCGCCGAAGGTGAAGAGGTGGCTTTAAGGATTTATCTATCCAATGATACTTTCTTACCTTTTGTGGCTAAGGTATATAATGTTCGTAAGGTTCCTGAAGAGGGAGTTTACAGACATGGTGTGGCTTTTATGAAAGAGTCTACAGACAATGATGCCTTAATGCATTTTGTATCTTTCCTAGAAAGCGTTTCAGCAAGTCTTCGTACTGATAACGGTGACGTTGTTGTTACGAAGGTTCGTCGATAAGATTTTTATTTTATTTATTATTAATTCCCAAGGCTTTTATTAAGTCTTGGGTTTTTTTTGGACTTTTTACCTTCCTATAATATTTAGCTGCTACGAGCCTAATTTTCTATAGATATAATCCTAACCTTCTTACAGACTAGTAAACTTCTTAGAAAGTGCATTTGAAGGACTTTCACTGCTGAATAAGATTTTCTTTTTTATTCAGATGTCTTTTATAAATCGACAAGTAGTAGTTTCTACTAAAAGGCTTGAATAGTTTACTTAATACTTCGCTCAATATTGTTTTTATTTTTACCACACTTGATAATGCCTGTGATCATTATTGGATTGGTAGAGGATTTAGTTGATTTCAAGAGTTTTCATTTTCTTTTTTATTGTTGTATTGCCTTATAGCCTATTGGCTATGGAGTGTTCGAAGTCTTCTATAAATATCGGCCCTTTTTCAAGTCTTAAATTTAACGAAGTGAATCCTACTTACTTAAATTACCTAGAGCAAGTTTACGTAAAAATTAAGGCAAGGGATTTAATCGGTAATCCCAATAGACTTGTAATTGGTGAACGTCAGAAAGATCAGATCGGAAAAAGCCTTCATGCACTTTTTCCTCCGGATAATTTATTAAAAGTGAAATCACTTTTTTCCACGAGGCGATTGGTTGAAATTGTGCCCCCCAAAAGCATTCAACAAGTCATCTATATTTTGGAGTATGTTTCTCGTAGAGATACCATTTTAGATGTTGAATATGGTTTAGTAGCCTATGCGGATTCTTCAGGAAAGGCGAGGTTTTTTATACAGCTTGCAAATGGCAGGTTTACTGGAACAGTTGGCTTAGGAAATGTAGGTGTAGACCCGGCACTTAAATTAAAAGACCAAGACGGAAAAATATTGTATTTTATGGGGCTGCTAGGGCATACCCATTCCAACGGCTATGTGGAACCAAGTGAATCAGACTTTGCAGCCCAAGGCTGGGCTAAAATTTTAAAGTTCAAATATAGTATCTTAGTTTTAGCGAATACTGGTGGAGCAAATACTATGTTTGACTCTAAACGTACTTACAGTTTATCTCCAAAACAGTTTAACAGCCCCATAGGAATGATGTGGGATCGTAAGCTTCGCTAATAGTTTTTAATAGACTTCGCCATTCGGTACTTCGGTTTTTGGCAGTAAAACACTATGGGGCTTAATCACGCATTTTTCTCCAACACTTACTGCGCCCATCACACTTGCCTTTAAGCCTATCGTTGAGTAGCTACCAATTTTAGTTTTAGAAATGATTAAATATCCACCCATTCCATAGTGGGCAAAAACAGTAGCACTGCCACCGATGGTAACATAGTCACCCAGTTCGATTAGACAAGGATCTGAAATGTTACTGGTATTGATCACACAGTTTTTTCCCATCTTCATACCCATCATTCTGAAAAATAACATGGTTAACGGAGTTGGAGTGATGATGTCTAAAACAGTATATCGAACCAATTGCGTAAGAGCATTGTGATAGTACCAAGGGATGACTTGGAAGGAGTACCAGTTACCTCGCACCTCTTTAACTTTGAGCGGTAATAGCTTATTCACTAAAGGAACAATAAAAATTATACTTACTGCGAAGGCTATATAACTTGCAGACAGCAGGAAGGCGTACGATAAAGCCTTTTGCCAAAGTTCAAGGTTTTCAATACTAGGTCCGAAATATTGAAATAAAAAGGCACCAGGAGTGAAGGCTAAACCAAAACATAGAAAGCTAAGAAAAACCAAAGGCATCAGCGTTAATAAAAAAGCGACGGTTTTAAAACGTCTTAAAATGCGCTCAGACATTCCCCATAAACCAGGTAAATCAGAAGTCGTTTCAGTGTGAATGCTATACTTATCTTTTTTATCCATAAATAAATCATAATCAAAGCCTAAAACAAAGGCAAGCAAGGCAAAAGGGTGGCTGCCACCCTTTTGCATGTGAAGGCTAATGGGTCCGGTTTTGGGATTTGAAAAGCTTTGTGCTTATAGTATTTTTTCGAATTTTGAGCTGAACCACTTTTGAAAAGAAAGAAAGTGTTGAAAGGGTGGCAGCCACCCTTTGGAGAAGTAAATTGGTTTGATTTGATGGGGAAGAAGGGGGATTTTACTTTGCTTTTCTTGTGTGCAAAATTGGTTTTCGCGGCTTGGCAGTGGGCGTTTCATGGTATCAAATTGGTGACAGATAATTGAAATTTCGTTTCAATGCTGTCAAATCTCTGAACCAAGGAAAATGATTGTGGCGAAAATGAAACTCAGTGATATCAAGATCAATAGCAAATACTTAAGACTAGATACCGATGTAGAATTACTTGCAAAAAGTATTGAGCAAGTTGGTTTAATTCATCCATTAAGTGTGAATGAAAAAAATGAGTTATTAGCGGGTGGTCGTCGTTTTAGTGCTGTTAAATCGCTCGGCTGGGATGAGGTAGAAGTAAATGTAGTTTCTAAGTCAGAACTAGAACAAGAGTTAATTTCTATTGATGAAAATTTGGTTCGTAAAGCCTTAGACAAGCTTCAATTTGAAGAGTGTTTAAATCGTGGTCGTGAAATTTATGAAGAACTAAACCCTACAGTTTCAAAAGTCTCTTTAGATACCAAGAAATTAACTACTGCCGAAAAAGCCGAAGAAAAAGAAAAAGAAGAAGCTGATACCAATTCCTACGCAGCAGTAAGTGCAGAAAAACTTGGTTTATCTAAGTCGGTGATTAAAAGTGCGATTAAACGTGATGCTTTGTCTTCTAAGAAAGTGAAAGAAGCTCGTAGCCAAGGGGAGATCAGTGCTGGGCAAGCCAACGAATTGATTCGTATGTCGAAAGACGATCAAGATAAAATTTTACCTCATATCAAGAAACACACGATCAAGGATATTCGTAAGCTTGTAGATAATGCTTCTAAATCTAATGTAGATGCAGCACTATTGGCAGATAAAACAGAGCCAAAGTTACCCAAAGAATTTACTCAGGTGATGAGTTTAAGCAAACGAATCAATAAGTTTCTTTCTAAAATCAATTTGGAGCAAATGACTTACGAGGGGCCTGAGGCAAAAAAAATTGCCACCGAAATTAATAAACTAAATAGTCAGATTCAAGAATTTGCTCGCCAACAGGAAATCGACCTTAAATCTAAAGCCTCGGATTCTGCGGTAGCGGGAGGTTTTATGGATTCTCAAGAAACAGATTCAGAGCAACGAGTAGAACATTAACCAATAGAATGGGGCTCATCCATAGGATTCTTTGATCAAATGAATGGGTTTCATCGCTACAAGCTTTTAAAGCTGATTTGCATATATCTAAGACAAAGGTCTAGTTGCTGAAGCTACAAGCCTAAAACTATTCTTTTTATTTCTTAAATCTAATTAAAC
Source organism: Bdellovibrionota bacterium (assembly GCA_036140815.1). Classification (GTDB taxonomy): domain Bacteria; phylum Bdellovibrionota; class Bdellovibrionia; order Bdellovibrionales; family UBA840; genus UBA6502. The sequence goes on from JAYZXX010000308.1 coordinate 12,954, forward strand.
ACACGAAAAACTGCTTAAAACTTAAGTGAGTTCCTAACGCGTAAGTACAAAAACTTGTTTACAGACCAAAGCTTTTTGCAATGCCTCTGATTTTTCTAATACAATAGGACTAAGGTGTGGGTATCACACGGGTTTTATGGTTCTAGAAAAGGAGTTGTCTTGGCCGCTGCAAAATACGAACGCAAAATTGTATTAGACACGAATGTTTTACTTTTTGATGCGCAAGCTATATTTAAATTCCCCGATGCGGACGTATTCATACCCATATCGGTCATTGAAGAGATCGACCGATTCAAACGAGATAACGGCGAAAACGGAAGAAACGCTCGTCAGTTCTCTCGCTACATTGATGAACTAAGAGAAAAAGGGCCCTTGATTGATGGTGTTGAAGTTGAAGATCGTCACACAAAGGTTTTCGTTACGGCAAACTATGCTCTAGATAGCATTCCGAAAGAACTTGAACCAAATAAAGCAGATAACCGAATTTTGGCTTGCGCCGTTTGGTTACAAAATGAGTTTGGAAAAGATACGACTCGTTTGGTTTCAAAAGACATTAACCTAAGAATTTTAGCTGATGTTTACGGTGTGAACGCAGAAGACTACGAGCCAGACGATGTTTCTTTTGAAGAAATGTACTTAGGCTACCGTGAATTAAATGTTAGCTCTGAGGCCATCGACCGCTTCTATACAGAGAGATTATACCCACTAGATGCTAGCTCTCGCTTAGTGCCTAACGAATACGTTATTATGAAAGATGAAACAAATCCCAATCACTCAGCGCTAGCGAGATTTAGCCAAGTGGATGGTGGCCTAGTTCCATTAAGAGGAATCTCTGAAAGTGTTTGGGGAATTTCTCCAAGAAATATGGAGCAGAGCTTTGCTTTAGACTGTCTTTTAAATGATGAAATCAAATTGGTATCTTTGGTTGGTAAAGCGGGTACGGGTAAAACTCTAATGGCTCTTGCTGCTGGTTTAATGAAAAGTTTAGACGAAGGAAAGTACCAAAGGCTTTTAGTGAGTCGCCCAATTTTTCCAATGGGTAAAGATCTTGGTTATCTACCAGGAGATATCAATGAAAAACTAAATCCATGGATGCAGCCAATTTTTGATAATGTGGATTTTTTAATGGGTGGCGATTCTACAAATAGTAAAGCAAGTGGAAGAACTCAAGAGTTGATTCACCAAGGTTTATTAAACATTGAGCCACTTACTTACATTCGTGGTAGAAGTATTCCTAATCAATATTTGATTGTGGATGAATCGCAAAACTTAACTCCGCATGAAATTAAAACCATTATCACTCGTGCCGGTGAAGGAACCAAAGTAGTACTAACTGGTGACTGCTACCAGATTGATAATCCTTATATTGACTCAGCGAACTCTGGTTTAACTTATTGTGTAGAGAGATTTAAGGGGCAGAAAATTGCTGCTCACGTAACCCTGCAAAAAGGGGAGCGCTCAGAGCTAGCAGAAACTGCATCAAATGTTTTGTAGTTAAATTTATAATTCGTGAAAGACTAAAGAGGAGCAAAGGGCTCCTCTTTTTCGTTGAACATTCGGATTATAGTCCATTTAAGTTGAGCTTAGTCATAAATGCCACCTAATGGAATGCATTGTGTAAGTAGATTAGAAAAAAGACTTTGCTGTGCTAGCCAAGATCATCTAACGCGCTGCCGGTGAAAAGCTTTTCAAGAATCCGCTGAATTTTTATGAAAACATTAACGATCTCTTTTAATTCTATAAAAAATTTTCTCGAGAAAAGAAAGTAGCTTTACCCTCAGGTACTTATGTTTTATCAAAAACCCACAGCGAACATACTTATGTTTTAAAAATGCTTAGCTAAGTATTCATTACTTAGCGGGGGGACACATTATGAGAAGACTGCAGTCTTATTTTTCTTTTGTCGTATTTGGCTTATTGCTATCGATAAACATACAAGCGCTCGAGCTTGTCGAAGGGGATAACTACTTTGTAACTGCCAACGGAGTCAATTTAAGAACTTCGCCTGGTATTTCTAATAATGTTGCTGGTAAGTTGTATGTAAATGATCAAATCCAGCTAATTGATTTGCAAGAAATTGGTAAGTATCGTTTTGTAGCGGTTCGCCTTTTAAACTACCAAGACTCTAGATTAAATTCGTCAGACACTTTTTATTTTAGTGCAAAATACCTAAGCCATAAAAAAATTGAAAAACCTTTTGTTCTAAGTCCTGAAGAAAGGGCTAGTCATCCTTACCAAATTGAAGCACTAGTTTCGAATATTGCTCCAGGGGCAAAGTGGGGACATGCTTCCTTTCGAGTTGTAGGGCCTGAGCATGATTTCATTTTTGATTTTGGACGCTATGGGGAAATGTGGAATTTTAAGTCGGAAGGCGACCCTGTTATGCGCATTTGGGAAAATACCATGCAGGAGTATATGGAGTACAGGTCGCACTATGGAAGTGTAACAACGCGTGTGGTTTTTGCAAGTGATGAAGATACGAATTATAAGCTATTAAATTATTACCTTGGAATTGTTGAGGATGGTGGAGTCTATAGAAATTCTGAGCGAAACTTTTCTGCCAAAGGGGCAACTAACTATTTGGCAAAGGCACTGGGGGATTTTGATTCTCGAGACAATAACTGTTCTACTATTACTTCTGATGCTCTTGAAATGGCCTTTGGAAACTTGAACATACACTCTCAGACAGCTTTCATTGAAGGACGTGATTCAAATTTAACTTGGCGGTACTTCGATTTAGGATGGATTTCTAGAAGTTTTATGGAAGGAAAATTAAACTCCGCTATTAAGAGAGGGCGAGAAGATGGAATCATGTTCTGGCCAGAAGATTTGACGGCTGTTTTAAAGGCGAAGGCATCGTCTTGGCAAGAAATTATTTTAATTGAAGACTATAAAGAAGCTGACGGCAGTAAACCCGCAGAAGTGGTTTATAAAAAATAGTTCATTCTATAACAGTAACTAATTTTGTATCAGGATCTTTATTTGATTCAATGAGTTCGGTGAATTGTTTTGCCACTGGGCCAGCGTGACTTTTACCAATGACGATGGCAAATGTTTGTGATCTCTGGTGATTTTCGAAAAACTGAAGACTCGCTAAAGCCATTTGTTTTTCCCGATAAGGTGAGGTGATTTCAAATTGTTTTTGCACCTCACTCATTAGCCATTCTATAGCTTCTTCAAAGGATTTAACATTTTCGTTCAAATGAGTTACTGCTTTCTTTACTACTTCTTCTGAAAAATCATTCAAGACATTTTTAGGGTATTTTAGGCCTGCCTCTAAACTCGCTCTTAATGGTCCATTTTCGAGTTTTTCTGTGAGGCTAACTTTTTTTTCAGAAGTGTTTGGGAGATGTTGTTCATAAATGGCAGTACTGTTTTCTAGCAAAAAATTCATGTAAGGTAACTGCTTACTCGTTGTACTAGCATCTTCCACTCCAATTAGTTTGAAGCTGTTAATTAGTTTTGTAGCTTCTATACTTTTACTTAAAACCTGCTCATGATTTTCTCCTAAAATGATTAGGCTTCTCAGTCTTCCAGTTAAGTAAAAGTCGATAACGCGAATGTCGTAGCCATCTTGTTGAGCCTTGGTAACTAGTTCAAGTTGTTTAGGGCTCAATTGGGTGCTGGCAGCACTTAGTTTACAGTTGTCAGCATTTGCTGATTGTTGAAAAAAGAGGAATAGAAAAGTGAAAAACAAGACTCGCATACTTAACTAATGTTCAAAAATAATGCCGGTTTATCTTCTCTCATTGTTTAACTATTTGGATTTGAAGCCAATTTGGGTGTCTAAATTTTAAAGACTAACAAAAACTGTTGTACAAATACCTAAACCTAGAAGCTTTTAGTGGAAGTCAAAATACAAAAAAAGCCTATAAAATCTGCAAGCTTAGGCTTTTCCACTTTGTTGAAATCCCAATCTGCATTAGCTTCCTGGGATGGATATCATCTACATTCTCATCTATCTAGTTCTACAAGTGCTATTAGCGATCTATTTAAACCGCTATATATCTAATAATACTGACTTTTTTCTGGCAGGAAGAAACTTACCTACTTATGCTTTGGCCTTTTCTGTTTTTGCCACTTGGTTTGGGGCAGAAACTTGTATTGGATCTTCCGGGGCAGTTTTTAATGGTGGTCTTTCGGCCTCTAAAGCAGAACCTATTGGTTATGGTTTATGTCTTTTGTTATCTGCGATTATCATTGCCCCTAAGCTTTATAATCAAAAGTATACAACTTTAGGGGACTACTACAAAGAACGATACTCCGGCCTTTCTGAAAAGCTTCTTGTTTGGATTATGATTCCGAGTGGGTTAATTTGGGCGGCTGCTCAGGTACGTGCTTTTGGACAAGTGATTTCCCTATACACTGATTTTGATATTAGTTTAGCAATTACCTTCGCAACCGTCTTCGTAATTTTTTACACCCTTCTAAGTGGAATGCTAGGTGATATTGTTACAGATGTGATTCAGGGTGGAATTTTAGCAGTTAGTTTAGTTGCAGTTCTTGCTTATGCTTTGGGAGAACTTGGTGGTTTGGGAGAAGCCTTTTCTCCTATTCCGAGTGAGCGTTTGAGTTTTATTTCTGTAGACCAAAACATATTTGATCGTTTGGATAGTTGGTTGATTCCTATATTGGGATCTCTGTGCTCGCAAGAACTGATTCAAAGAACCTTAAGCGCTAAGCATAAACAGCAAGCTGTGAAAGCTGGTTTAAGCGGTACAGCTCTGTATTTGGTTTTCGGTTCTATCCCAATTATTTTAGGTTTATTGGGTAACCAGCTTGGGATTCAAGTTTCAGATGCGGAACAATTTTTACCTGCGGTTGCTAAAAAAGTTTTACCAGGATTTTTATACATCATTTTTATTGGCGCTTTGATCTCAGCCATTCTTTCTACAATTGACTCTATACTATTAGCAGTAAGTGCATTGGTGAGTCAGAACATTGTAATTCCAATGGCTAAAATTACAGACTCCAAACAAAAGCTTTTGGTAGCGAGAACACTTCTTGTTTGTGGTGGAGTGGTTGCCTATGTATTGGCTCTGTTTGGTGAGAGTGTATACTCAATGGTAGAGACAGCCAGTTCCTTCGGTACGGCAGGTGTGTTGGTCAGTTTTGTCGGTGGATTGTACTGGAAAAAAGGCGGAAATATCACTGCGATATTAACCCTTATTTTTGGAATGCTTCTGAGCTTTTCCTTCCATAGTATCATTGAGCTGAAAAGCAGTTTCTCTTTGAGTATTTTGATTCTGAGTGTGTTTTATTTCATTGGGTCTTTGCTGGAGGCTAAGCTTGTGGAGAAATCGGCTTCAAGTTTAAAAGTTTCCACTCAAGAAGCATAAGTTTATCAGTTTAATAAAGGCAAATTCTGAATTGCCGGAAAAGACTTGCCTAAAAAAGCATTAAAAAAAAGAAAGCCGGACAATAAGTCTCGTCCCTTTAGCCGCTATTTCTAAAATATTGAAAAAATAGCGGTAATTTATTGCATCTCTTAAATCAATCTTAATAAAAAGTGAAAGCTCTGTTATATCCTTTACAACTAAAGGAAAACAGTTTGGGTTTAAAGAATAAAGTTAAAAAGGAAAATCATACGGATATAGAGTTTCTATCTACGTTACTAGATAGTCAGTTTCGATTACCATTTGGCTTTAAAATCGGTTTTGATGGTTTGTTGGGACTGATTCCCGGCTTCGGTGATTTAATCGCAAACTTTATTGGCTCATACATTGTATTAAGAGCGATCCGATCCGGTGTTTCTGGCTTTGTTGTATTTCGAATGATTTTAAATTTATTTTTTGATTTTCTATTAGGTAGTTTACCTATTTTAGGCGACCTTTTTGATTTCTTCTTTAAGGCCAATTTGAAAAATGCTGAGCTTTTGAAGTCTTATCAAACAAGAGAAAAAGAAACCAAAGTAAGTTCTATTCTCGTGGTGATCCTCAACCTTGGTCTTTTGTTTGGACTAGTTGTAGCGAGTTTTTACTCAGCCTATATTGTGATTCAAGAATTATTTAAATTGTTTCATCGAATTTAATATTTTTTTAAAGAAAGTTCTATTCATTAGTTTTGTTTGAAAGTTCTAAGTACTTGAATTTAGAAGACTATAAAAAATCATCTCCTTAAACCAAAAAAAATTGTAACTATTTTTGCTATGACCAGTCTATTAAAGCATAGGGGGATTTCCCCGCTTTAATCATCATAAAAGATAGGAGTTTTTATGTTTAAGAAGATAGTAGTCTTAGGTGCAATTTCATTGATGCTTTCCAGTGGCCTAGAAGCCAGTCCAAGACACAGTAGAACTTATGTGTTGAAAGTTGCGAATAGTGGAAATATGCCCATTTCTCCAGTGCTTGCATATGCGAGTTACTCTGAAGAAGCTTATGCTCAAGTAGGAGAAAAAGCTACGGATGGCTTTGTACAAATTTGTCAGACGGGAAATAATTCTTTACGCCATGAAGAAGTGAAAAAGAATAAAAATACTCTGGGAATCGCCACTGGCGATGGGCCGATATTTCCTGGTGAGAGCAAAGAAATTGAACTTGAAGTTAAGCACGCCAAATACTTGCGTAGTATTACTATTGAAAGTATGTATGGTCGATCAAAGGATATTTGTGCTGTAGCTAGTATAGGGCCAGCGGAAATCTATCAACTGAACTATAAAGTAGTGAAGAAACAAAAGGTCCAAGATCGAGTAATTGCCACTGGAAAGTTTAGTTCTGCTTCTGTGGAGTCTTTTGATGAGAAATGTGAAGCCTCTGAATCTGCCGCTTCTTGTCTTAGAAATTTAAGTGAAGAGCAAGATGGAGTGCTTAAAACTTTTACGGGCTATCTTCCTAGTGTTTTAAATTCAATTGAGAAAAAATTCTCTAGCAGTGATATCGAAGGACTTTTGATTCCAAGTTCGGGTGCTGTGAGTTTGAGTGTTTCATTAAAGTAGTGGTTCCGTGGGTTCTTTAAAGCTGGTTGAGCTATTTGGGATTTAGAGAATTCATTTCCTCATAGAAGTTTTTACTTCGGAAGTGTTGCCTTTTTTGGGTGACACTTTGTGTGGTTTGTTTTGTTTTGTTTTGTTTAACTCCTCGGTTTTGTACTTCGAATGAGCCGGCCTTCTGAGAAATGTATTTTTTCAGAGGCGCTGTTCCGGTCGCAGCCTTCGCTGCTCTCTGCCATCCATGGGGCTTGTTGAATCCCATCCATGGGATTCAAAACTCTGAAAAAATACATTTCTCATACGGCCTCTTTCTCACTTCTTTATTACTATATCTCGTCGTTCTTTTCATCGTTTGCTGGCGCGGGGGTATGGGGCGGCTTTGCCGCCGATGGCTGTTGAAGTCGCTTTGCTCTTCAAGGTGCTTTTGTTTTTTTAGGGGGTTGGGTTTTGGTTTTGCTGTCTTACCAAAGAGTGACAGCCATCTTTTCGAAAAGGCTGTTTAATTATTTTGCGTTCATGTAGTTATTTCGTATTAGATACATACTTAAGGTGCAAACTAAAGTCTTACTATATAATCGCTTTGTACTTGGAGGTTTGTAATTGAAATTGGCTAGAGGCTTTATTCTTAAAGGCATTTTATGTGTTTTTCTTTTTATGGATCTTGCCTATGCTCAAAGCCTACAGGTGCAAAGTCTTTGGAATGTGGATGCTCAAATTTCTTCTGACTTGAGTATCTCTAATGTTCATAGTTTGGCTGCATCTAGGCAATTTGCTAGAGAACTCCTTGCTAGGATAGAAGCGCAAGATAAGACCTCTGCATTTTTAGGAAGTGTGGATAGACCTCTGGAGGTTTACCACCTAGGGGATAAAATTCCTCGAAGTTTAAAAATGGCGCTCACCATACTGGCGGATAATGGTTATGTGGTGAAGCTAGAGCAGATTACCGAAGAGCGCTTTTTAGAAGACCAAAGCCGTGAAGAAGGATTGTTAAAGCTAGAGTTTCAATCTTCAAGTATTTCGGAGATGTATAAGGCCGGTTTGCTATCTAGCATACGCCATAACATAGAATATATTTTTGGTCTGCAAAATGGTTTTACCATATGGAAACAAATACCACGCTCTGAGAGTGAGAAAAAGGCTGATCTCAAGAAAGCCAACAAGCTAGGAGCATTTTCTTACGCGTCTATGGCCATTGTTATTGGCTATCAACGACTTCAAAAAGAGTACCAGTTTTTTAATCCTTTGATCTATGACGACTCGGGGAAGTTAGATTGGGCGGAGAGCAGTCAGTCTTTGGCGACAGAGGCCATGCGATTTTTAGATCCGGAACACTTGTTGACATGGACTGAGACCAAGGCTCGAATGATTATCACCAGTTTGGTTTTTAGTGCTTGGTTACATTGGAACCAATATGATCACAAAGCTTGGAAGTTCATCGTAAATCAAGGGGTTGATTTTAAAAAGAACAAAAATGGATTTGTGGAAGCAAAAACCAATACTACCACTAAATTATTAATGGCTAGCCTACGTTCCGCCATTACAGGAGTGGGAATTTTAGCTACGGATGCAATCATCCTATCTAGTTTTGGCAGCCAGATTCATTTTAATCCCTATAATTTTGCCGAGAATACTTTTTTAGGGGTATTGGCGAGGGTGGAAATTGATGACTGGATGAAGCGAAACATCAAGTCTGGTAAATGGGATTCTGATCGTGCTGGTCGCTATGAGTTGTATTGGGCAGTGATTTACAATGTGGTTAAAAATTTTCACTTGTTACAAATTCCGGTTTTAAAAAATGGACTCTATTTGTTGGTTGGTTTGAACGCCAGCATGTTCATATGGGATAAAGCGGGAGAAAGAATTAAGAACAATCCATATTTTCATAAATTGTCATGTCGTAGAAGCTCTCGAAAATAGCTATAGTTTTTGAGCTTGCTGTATGCCATTCAGCCAAAAGCTCGATAGGTTTTATTGAATAACATTCAGACCTGTAAAGTCTTTAGCCAGTAATCTCTATTCACTTTTTTGACAATGCTATTTTTAATTCAAGAAGAGAAATAAAAAAACTTTCACTGTTCAAAAAGTGCTACTTTTATTTTACAGAAGAATAAAGTACGAACCTAGTAAGCTAATTGGAGAAGATATGCTCTTTATACGTATTCTATTTTTTTTGATTCTTTCCTTTTTGGGTTTGAGTTTTGCGCAAGCTGAATCAAGTTCAGAAATTGACCCGTCTTTTCGCTTAATGGATCATGATCTAGTGGAGGGAAGAGAAATTAGCAAAGCTCAATTTAGCTTTGAAGTTGCTAGGACTTTAATCGAAAATAGCATTGATAAAATTTTACTCCCAATGCTAGAAAAAGAATATAATAGCTATTTTCTTTCTGATGCCAAGATGACTTATCAAGTTTCTCAAGGGATTGGTGAACAACGTGGTCGTTCAGGAGATGCTTATTACCAATATGATTTTTTCTCTACAAAAGTAGATTCTCATAATGTCATTGACTATACAAAGGTACTAAGTCTTCGACTATATTATAATAGGTTTAGTGTTTCAGATATAGAAATTAGTATACCACAGCGTGCAAAAGTGTACTCTAATCTTCAAATTGAGAGGAGTATAAGGTCTTCTCTGTACTATATAACTGATAAACATCTGCCCTCTGAAAGCAGCTTTCTAAATTTGAAAAAGTATTCTTCAAATGTGGAGAAAAACCCATTAAAATATGAACAAGCAAAGATCTTGTATGAAGATGCTATAACCAGAATGCAAGTTAAACTTACGAATTCATATTATGACACGGATTTAAATATATTTCTTCCTGAAGAGGTCGCTGAAAAATCACTTGAAGAGGCACAATTGAAAATTCAAAAAGAAATTGATGCATTGAAAGTTCCTTATACTATGGATCTTTTTGCGGAAAAATTAAGTTGGAGGGTCAAATTTGTCGCGGCTTTAGGAGTTTATTTTGATGTTGTTTTTGGCGCATACAGTCTGGCAATTGGTTACTTTGATGGAGTAATAGGCTCTACTTTGACTGGATTAATTTTGGCCTCATCATGGGCAACCTTAAGTGACATTCGTAAACTATACAATATCAAAGATAAAGGAAGAATAAGACAATTTAAATTAAAAAGACTCGAGCTTTTACAAAAGAATTTGCCAAAATTTTATAGAATGAAAGAGGATTTAGAAAGAGAACTTTATCTTTCTCAACGATGTCGGGTCTCGGCTGCAAATTGAAAATGACTAGCCCATTACTAAAAGTTTGGTTTAAGAGACTTTTTGCGGTGGGCTAGATTCAATGATGCCATTTGTTTTTACTTTTAAAAACTGAAACAGAGACTGAGCTGTGTAGATCATTTACACATTGTTAAAATCTTTCATAAACCTAAAGAAAATCATAATTTTCACCCAAACGAGGTTAAAATTGCTTTTTAGGGTGAGGAGTAAGATGAAGTTTTTCATTTCTGTGTTAGTTTGTTTTTTATTCACTTATCAGTCCTATGCAATGGTCTGCAAAGCAAGTGCCGATTCTGATATTGTTTCAAAGCTTTCTGCTGCTAAAGTCTTGCAAGCTCTAATGGAGAAGGACCTAGCTCTTAAACAAATTCAAGACGAGCTGGCAGAAAATTTCATAAACATTTACAAGCCTCTAAGTAAAGGTGATACTCCCAAAGTAGAAGACCGTGCAACTAAGGCTCTTACCGATGGAGAAAAAAATGTCTTAGCGATGTTTAAACTTTTAGATAGTCGTATGGGACTTGATGTAGCTATAGAGCAACTTTTGGCCGATCCTCGAGTTCAGGCTAAATTGCCGGAAAATTCTGATGCCCAGTCTCAATATTTGATTGGTGAATTGGTGAAGTTGATTCGCTTTCAGTTCGAGATTTTGGGACTGAATTCTGAAAATTCAAATTCAGCAAATAAAATGATGGATTGGCATAAACACGGGGAAAAACTCACAAAAAAAGGAAAGCAATTACAAAAGGAGTTAAAGTCTCGCTTAGCGAAACACCCAGATAGAGAAGCTCCTGAGACTCGTTCGCTTTTAATTAAATCCATTTTACAAAGAGAGTTTCAACTAAAGTTCGGCCAAAGTACGAATGCCGAAATATTGTCTATCAATCGTCATGCCTTCGCAAAACGTAGAAAGTTAGTTCAAAAAGCTAAGAAAAGTATTTTTATCAGTATCTGGAGCATCTACGATGATAAAAGTGGTGTGGCTTATCAGAAAGATTTAGTGGAAGCGGCAGCCCGTGGTGTAGAAATTAAAATTATCGTTGATGGAAATGTAGCAAAAAAACCTAAGCACAATCGAATCATCAACGAGCTTGCTCTTGTAGATGGAATCGATGTGGTATTCTACCATGATAAAGAAAAAGCATCCTTTGGTTACCATGTTAAGACCATGATTGTGGACTCAGAACACCTTTTAACTGGCGGTAGAAATGTTGGAGATGTCTACACCAGCTTTAATGACAAAACTGAAAAATGGTTAGATACGGATATCTACACGAAGGGGAGTGTGGCATTGGTGGCAGAAAATCGCTTTCGAAAAGACTGGGTAAAAAATTCTGCAATTCCAATCAAAGCCGCGAAGCAAAGAATTGATCTAAATGAATCCAATCAATCATTGAGTGCTTATTATCAGCAAGAGGCCGGTAGTTCTAAATTAATGGATATGATGATTTTAAGTATCTACTTAGCTGAGTTTGAAGTGAATATTGCCAATGCCTATGTCATTTCCAATCCAGCCTTAAAGGCAGCCATCCAAGATGCTATTTCTAGAAAAGTGAAGGTTTCCATTTTCACAAATTCCCAGACGAGTGTCGATGAACCAGTGGTGAGTGTGCCCATTTTGATGACGGCGAAAGAGTATGCTGAAATGGGAGCAAAGGTATATTTAAAGAAGGGCTCAACCCTGCATTCAAAAACAATGCTTATAGATCGTAGACTTAGTTTTATTGGCAGTTTAAACTTTCATCCTCGTTCTGCCATATTAGAAGCGGAATCAGCCTTTGTAAGCTTAAATCTAAATACAAGTCATCGTCTTGTACCAATATTAGCAAGAGATTATCATCCGTCAGTATCTAGCTTAATAGACCCTAAAGTGGATAGTGAAATCCCATATAACCTCTTGTCTGTGGTGGCTTTAAGGCTTTTCTACGAGCAGTTGTAGGAGCTTCGGCTTAGAGACAGCAAGTGGATTCTTTCTTAAATAAGTGTTCAAATTTCAATGAATCCGGGCTTCTTAAACCCTACACTTTACAATAAAACAAAAAATCCAGGCCCTTTAAACTCTAAATTTAATACAATCTATTTTTAGGCACTTACACAAAACTGAGAAAGGGACCAGCAAGTGTAAAGAAAGCTGACATCCAAGAAAACAATTCAATCTAAGTCTTAGTTTTCTGAGAAAACAAAGGCCTATGATAGTATGGCGAAGACGTGGAGGAACGCGAATGCAGACTCGAGTTGTGAGTATTCAGAAATACCAAAATCAAAATAAACGTTGGGGCTTAAACCAATCACAACTCTATAAATGCGACTTGTATCAACTGATCCTTCAGTTTGTAAAAAGAACGAAAGAGCTTCGTCTTGACCCCTTTGACCGTGAGTTAACCATATGGGTAGAGGAGTTGGCCACGGCTGTCACAAAGCGATGCTCTAACAAAGATCTAGTCCAAGAAGCCAAAGACATTTTAGAGCACGGCATCTGGTCGACTTACAAAAGCAAAACACTCAATTAAGCCGTCAGGGCTTTGGTAGTATTTCTTAACAAATGCAAAGCAGAGTGTTTTGTTTTTCCTAAATCAAATTTCCTTATAAAACTAGCTCAAATGTGAATAAATCGCCATTTGAGGGCTTTTGGCCTCAGAGGCAATTTATTCCCTTCTCAAAGGTCCTGAATCGTTTCGAAATGGAGCTAATTCATCAAGCTCGCCTTAAAGCCTTCCGATAAGTAAGTGTGTTGTAAAAAGGAGTGGCGGTTATGAGCGCAGCTAGAAAATTTGACCAATTTAATCAAGCCGAAAAAAGTAGTGTTTTCTTACAAGGAAATCTACAAAACATTTTTGATGCCCTTTATTACTTAGGGATTATCGACCCGGTTTTAGAAATGGATTGGGACGAAGCTCTAACAATTATGCCGAATTACTCTGATGAAGTTCATGGATTAATCCAGATGGTAAATGATTTTAAAGGATCTGGAGAAGAACTTGCCGAGGTTTTAAAGTCTTATGATGAGAGAACCTTGGGTTATTTAGCCATGGAGGTTGCTCGTGAATTTGCCGATTTTCATGCGCGTGAAGAACTCCACTAAGTTTCACGCTCTATTTTTATTAACGATTTTTCTAGTTAGTGAAATTGGTCTCGCTTGGACCATTGATCTTTCTCGTCGTAGAAAAGATATGCGTCGAAGAGAAGCTAGTATTCATACAGATACTGCCGGGCCGAGTGCAACAGATATGTTGAACCAAGTGGTTCCAGTACAACCAAAGCAAGAAATTGTAATTTTAAATACGGACAAAGGCTTCGTTCCAGACACTCTTCGTTTGGTGCAAGGACAAAGATATAAAGTACATGTGGTAAACATCAATCCAGAGAGCAAGAACAATAGCTTTATCATGGACTACTTTGGTGAACATCACGGTACCTTTTATGGTGAGAAAAAATCCTTCGTTTTAAATACCGATAAAGAAGGGGTGTATTCTTATCAGTGTCCTGAGTTAGCCTTTGAAGGTCGCTTAGTTGTAACTGCAAATCCAAATATGCAGAATAAGTCTTATCAACCGCAAAAGGGACCAAATCCATTAGGATCAAACACAATCCGAGGTCTCGCTAGCGAGAAAAAATGAGCGAAGACATGAGTGCCTTTGCGGCAGCCATTCAAAACTTTCTTGGACCGGTAATACCATACCTTGAAGACGATAATGTATCTGAGGTATTGATTAACGGGCCAGACCAAATCTTTGTTGAGATTGGCGGAAAGTTGAAGCTAACAGAAAGTCGTTTTCCTTCAGAAGACGAACTGCGAGCGGCTGTGAACAATATTGCACAAAGTGTTGGGCGAAGAATTTCTGAAGAAAACCCACGACTGGATGGACGATTGCCAGATGGTTCAAGAATTCATGCGGTGATTCCTCCTTGTTCCAGAAATGGAACCACTTTAAGTATCCGTAAGTTTAAAAAAGTAGAAGTAGATTTTAAACAATACATCCAATGGGGAGCGATCAATCTTGATGGTGCTGCCTTTCTAAATGCTTGTATGTTTTTAGGGAAAAATATTTTAGTCAGTGGCGGTACCGGTTCTGGAAAAACCACTTTATTAAACCTTTTGTGCTCTTCCACTCCGAAGGGACAAAGAATTTTAGTCATTGAAGATGCCAGTGAGTTAGATATTAAATACGAACACGTTGTTAGCTTTGAAACACAAATGGGTGACCCTGAAGGTAGGGGTAAAGTATCCATGCAAGATTTGCTAAAAAGTGCGCTTCGTTTAAGACCAGATCGAATTATCGTTGGTGAGGTTCGTGGCTCTGAAGCCATGGAACTAGTTAATGCAATGAATACTGGCCATAAAGGTTGTTTAGGTACGATTCACTCAAACTCACCGGCAGATGCCATTGTTCGTTTAGAGTCTTTAGCCATGGGAGGAGATGCAAAGATCTCTTTGACGGCTTTGCAATATCAAATTTCTTCGGCCATTGATGTGATTATTCAGGTTTCAAGATTATCTGATGGTTCACGTCGAATCACAGAAATCACTGAAGTTTTGGGGATTGATGAAGACGAAAACTATATCACCAACGTAATTTATGATATGTCTGATATGGTTCGAGCAGCCGATGGAACGATGGTAGGGGACTTAAAACCCACTGGAAATTTACCAAGTTTTATTGGCGAAATGGAAGCCAATCGAATCCCAATTCCTAGGTCTAAGTTTCAGAAAAAGAAGGCTGCCTAAAACTTGTGCGCGGCGACATAAGTGTTGGTTAATTGTTAACAATTAAAACAGTTTATATGTGCTTGCGTTAGTTTTAGTAAAAACTATAGGTCTCGGGCGCTGTAAGTAAGCGATTTTCTTCCAAGCTGTTAGAGGCTTGCTAGTTTTCGGGGAAAGAATCTTGTATCCCTTTGAATTTACAGGTAGAAATTGGCTCATGCTTTTTAGCTGTAAAATCACCAACTCTGCAATCCAGCTTTTGTCTACCAGTGGGGTAGATTTAGAGCCGCTATATCGGGGCGTCGAAATCCCTGAGGAGTTTTTGCGTGATCCGTCTTACTGGTTAGAGTCGGAAAAGATGGAGCAGTTTTTAGAAAAGGCTGAGCAGTTAAGTCACACGGTAGACATCCCAGGAATCGAATCAGAAAGTTTTGCCAGTTACCTTGGTCACAATTGTTATCACTTAAGATCATGGGGTGTTTTAGATTCTGTTTTAAGAATGATGCAAAAGTCGCAAGATATTTTTGCCCAGCCGGATCGCTTCATTAGTTACTTTGTTAGCCCAGCACCACCCATTGGAGACATCGAAAAATCTGCAAAGTCTATTTCTTTTGATATTCCAATTAGCGCAGAAGAGTTTCCATTTACCACTTCTTATTTGAAATCTGCATTTGAAGCAGTGCCAAGTTTTATTGGTGAAGGTTTTGCTGGTGTAGATTGGCGAGCCAATCGTATGAACATTAGTTGGGCGGAAGACGATCAGCAACAAATGTTTTCAGGAGACAATGACCCAGGAAGAGTTTTGAAGCCAGAGCTTGCCGAGAGTATCGTAAATTCATTAGAGAGTTCACAAAAAGAGCTTGAGCAAAAAAACCAAGAGTTGCTTTTAAAAAACCAACAACTCGAGGAAGCGAAGGTTAGTTTAGAAAAGCAAATTGAAGCACAAAACGAAGCGGCTAGCAGTACTGGCCACAGTGTTGCTACCGTTGTGAATTTGGCTCAACTGGCAGACACGGTTGCCCAAGAAATCAATGGGCCAGTTCAGTACTTACAAGAACAAGTGATGCGTCTTAGTGATTACATGGGGCGATCTCAGCAGTTGGTAACCTTGCTAGTAGGGCAAGGAAGAAAGGACAAGCAAATCCAAGAGGCCATGCGCCGAATGGATTGGAACCAAATCACCGAAAACTATCCTTTGTTGATTAAAAACACAACGGACTCTATCATTCGTTTAAAAACCATGTTGATGGATTTATCTTTATTGGTGGAGCCTAGTCAGGTTAATGAAGCTGAACTTGAGATCGTAGATGTAAATGAGATTTTACAAAAAACCTTAAGCTTAGTGAATTTACCAAGTCTGGTAAGTTGCAGTTCTCAATTGTTACTAGACAGAAAACTTAAAATTCATCCGGTTCGATTTGAACAAGCCATTTTAAATTTAGTTACCTACTCTTTGCAAAGCATTGGCACAGAAGGGGAGCTTCGTTTAAGAACTTTGAGAATGGACTCAGCTGCTATTATCGAAATATTCAACTCGAGTAAAAGTCGCACGGAAGAGGAACTAGTGAATGATTTTTCCCCTTTTCGTGGTGGTGAGTTTATGCCTAGAAGTGGCTTAAGCTTACCAATTGCAAAATCCATTGTTGAAAGACATGGTGGTGAGCTTACGGTATTGACTACCAACGAGGGTACAAAGTTTATTGTTCAGCTTCCTTGTTAGAGTTAAAGCCTTTTATCCAGTTGTTGTTTTCCCTAAAAAATTATAGTCTTTAAGAAACCTGGGAGACCTTCTATGTTGATCAAAACATTTTGTTTATTCATTGTATCGAGTAGTATCTTACTTTCTTGTACTTCTGAAAAGGAAAAACCTCCTATCGTTGAAGTTATGGAAGAAAAATCAGAACAAATTGTTGAGCAAGTCATAGAGGCAATGAATGAAAAGAAAGTGGATTCTTGCTTAGAAGCCATTAGTAAAGTACAAGATTTAGATGTTACAGTAGAACAATACAATGAATTGAAATGCATCTCTGCTGACTTCGATAAAGACGGAGAGATGGATTTCGTTGTATCCAATAGCTCGATGAGCAAAGTCTATTTTATCGGGTTGCCTGAAAAAGCAAAAATTGAATCAACTTCAGAAAAAGAAAGTATAGCGAAAGCGAAAAGTTCTGAGGGAAACGAAGAAGTTGAAGTTTTAGAGACGAAAGAAGTGATCCATAGTTTGGACATTGAAAATTTTGGTAGTCCAGTTGGTATCTATGAGGCTGGAACTGAGGTGCAAGATTGTCCACAAAAGGACTTTGATGGAATCATTGTCTATGGCGAAGGCGCTGCAAACAGCATTTATCACTTTAATATGGTCAGTAAAGAATTTGATCAAAGTAAATGTCGATCAGAGTCATATTAATAATAATTTTCTACAGAAAATATCAGTGAATCTGGAGCCTGTATTTATAAACCTTCCTTTGTTTGGAGATGTAAATGCAATTACTAAACTTTTTGATAACTACTCAATTTTGATAATCAGCATAGTAATTTATATTCTATTCAAATTTATTAAATCGAGCATCTCCGAAAGCAATCTTGAACAAAGAGGCGTCTTTCGGGATTCAGACTCTATTGAAGATCTTATGGTATATTCATATATTTTTTAGGGGTTTAGAGGTCCGATTGAAATTAGGTGTATAAAAGGGATAGCTAGTTGAATTGACACTAAAAACTGTTTTAAGTTAGCTGGATCTGTCGATTTTTCAAATTTGCTCCTAAAAATAGCTAAAATATTAAATTGGTTTAAATTTGTGCTATTCATTATTGAGTAATCACTATCCTTCAATAGGAGAATGCTTTGAAAGCCTTTTTACCCTTCTTTGTTCTAATTTTTGCAATTCCATCCCTTGCGGTTAAATTTAATTGCCGTGAAGTTGCGAACATTTTAAGTGGGCAGCTTGAGTTGGTTGAAGATAGCAAGATTGAAAACTCCGAATACAGAAAATGGTTTCGAAAGAGTCTGGAAACGGAGAAAAATGATAACCTTTCCGCCTGGGGGGAGTATTTACGAACCGCCGCAAAAGAATCTCGTGACCCGATTCAAACTGAATTTCTCTACATTCTAAAACACTTTAAACATAAGGAGGCTGAAAAGTTAGGGGAAGATCTTACTAGTGTTTTGGAAAACTTATTAAAATCATCAGGCGAAGAGATGAGTGAAGCGGAGGCAATTCAAGCAACGAGAGATGCTATTTTAGAATTGTCTTTTCAAGACGCTTCCACTTGGACCAATCTTGAAAATTTAAAGTTTTATATGGCATTTCAGTCTTTTTTACTACTTAGTAATAAGCGAATTTCTCAACGTTTTTCTTTGCCCTACAGAGTTGGCAAAACCCCAAGCTCAACAAGTCAACATGCATTCAATGATGATACGGTGCGAGCTTTATATGTTGGTTTTGTTCCTATGATTGGATTGGGTTTAGCAGTTTTTACTGCCAGTCAAACCAACACAGTCTCTATCGTGGTAGGAAGTATTGTAGGTATGTTTTATAGCTTTTACCATTCCGTTCGAGTGGCAAGTTTGGACAGTGGGGCTTTTAAAGCTTTTATGGACCGAATTTACTATTTTGCTTGGAGAAACCCTGAGTTAAAATCTTTAGCTAAAGATTTTATGTATAACCAACCTAACATGGTAGCTGGAAGAATGTTGTTGGGGAAAGATTTTGAGTCTATGAGACCGAGTGAGGCAGATCAAATGCGGAAGTTATTTGAGATTTATAGCAAAGTATCCGCCAAAATATATGCCAAGTATGGGATGTTGGACTCTAATTAGTAGAATTACCTGTCGCATCACTACTCAAATCTGCATTCTCTCTTGATGGCAAATATATCTAGGCCTATATTATCAAGCGATTTAACAACAATTCATGAGAGGTAAATATGGCAAAAATTCAAAAAGTATTGGCCAGAGAAATTTTAGATAGTCGTGGTAACCCAACCGTAGAAGTGGACTTAATTAATGATAACGGTCTTCGTGCAAGAGCTGCTGTTCCTTCTGGAGCATCTACCGGTTCTCATGAAGCCCTTGAGTTACGTGATGGTAAGGCTGAGCGTTACCTTGGAAAGGGTGTTTTAACTGCCATCAATAATGTTCGCGAGCATTTAGCTCCAGTGATTACAGGTAAAGACGCACAAGACTTTTTGGCTTTAGATAAAGAGCTTTTAGCGGCTGATGGAACAGAAAATAAATCCAAGTATGGCGCAAATGCGGTTTTAGGATTGTCACTTGCAATGGCGAAATTAGCGGCGATGGAGCAGCAGAAGGAATTGTTTCAATTGTTAGGCCCAGACAAAGTGGCTTTGCCAACTCCATTGATGAATATCTTAAATGGTGGCGAACATGCCGATAATGGTTTAGATGTTCAAGAGTTTATGATTGTTCCAGTAATGGATGCGAGCTTTTCAGAAGCCCTTCGTTGTGGTGCTGAAGTATTTCATAATTTGAAAAAGATTTTAACTAGTAAAAAACTAGCTACTGGAATCGGTGACGAAGGTGGCTTTGCCCCAGTACTTGGTGGTAATGAAGAGGCCTTATCTTTAATTTCATTAGCAGTAGAGAAAGCAGGTTATAAGTTGGGCGATGATGTGGTGTTTGCCTTAGATGTTGCCTCTACTGAATTTTTCAAAGAAGGAAAATACCAGTGGGAAGGAAAAGGAATCACTGGCGAAGAGCTTGGTGAGATTTATTCTTCTTGGGCTTCTAAATATCCAATCGTTAGTATCGAAGATGCTTTTGCTGAGGATGACTGGGCCTCTTGGACAAGCTTCATGAGTAAAAAAGGCGATAGCCTGCAATTGGTTGGAGATGATTTATTTGTAACCAATCCGAAGCGAATTGCAAAAGGCATCGAAGAAAAAGCGGCTAATGCTTTGCTTGTTAAGGTTAACCAAATTGGATCCTTAACCGAGACTATGGCTGCAATGGATATGTGTCACAAGGCGGGGATGAATACAGTGATGTCTCATCGCTCAGGTGAAACAGAGGATGTTACTATTGCAGATTTAGCGGTAGGATTAGGTGCAAGCCAAATTAAAACCGGTAGCTTGTGTCGTGGTGAACGTACAGCGAAATACAACCAACTTCTTCGTATTGAAGAAATTCTTGGTTCTAAAGCTAGCTATGTTGGAAAGTCTTGTTTCTAAATTTACAATAAAAAATAGTATCGAATCTTCAAATTTTTATAATATAGCCAAGCCTTCTATTTCAATTTAGGAGGCTTTTTTCATTTAGGCTTTAATTATATGGAATCCTTCTTCTGGAGAGGGGGCTATGAAATATTGAGAGAATTGCTCGAACTGCTCTGGTGAGGTTTGAAAAGGATGTATGCCTTCATTGTTTCTAGCTTTCAATCTTTCCATGCAAATTGCATCCTCTGTTTCTAGCCAGTGCAATTCATGCTGGCAGGCTGAGTGATCGATGATGCTTTTCATCCAAGCTCTAATTTCAATGGTGTTTGCTGGAAAATCTAGGACCACATTATTGTTTTTGGAAAGTATATCAATTAATAAAGGGCTTATAGCGCTAATTAATTTTCTAAGGGATTTACTATAATCTTCTAAGCTTTTTATTTCTTCGGGAAACAAGTTACTTAAAAGATCATCCTGAGAAATAAAAATGGCATCATTTGCCTTTACTAGTTTTTTGGCAAGACTAGATTTGCCTGAACAAATTTTTCCAGCGAGCAAAAATAATTTTGAATTATTCATGAATGAACTCCTTTGGACATGAGAAAAGCCAGTTCTTTTGATAAAGTACAACGGGCAGAGCCTTCCCTAATCCGTATTTTTGTTTTTCTTCTTTCGTACCGACTATATATTTTATGCCTAAGTGTTTTTGTGGAAGGATTAAGTAAGCTTGTTTTAGTTGTTCAATAGAGGCGCTTAGCTCTTTAGTTTCTATGCTGTATTCTTTCGGAAGTGAGCCAGAAATCATTCTTTGAATGACGGTATGAATGGGTTTTTGTTTCAAGCACTCTGGATGAAACAGTCTCTCCATTTTCTCTGCCGATTTAGACTGAATTGCGTCCACCCAAGCTTCTCCCAGTTGATGAGGATTTTCTTGGGCTATGGATAAAGTTGAGTAAATAGAGATCAAAGTAAAAATTAAAAAAATTTTCATTGTGGCTATAACTTCCTATTTAGGTTTAGATTTTTATAAATACAGTCATACAAAAAACGGATCATTTGTTTTTCCTGTAGATTGAATTCAGATTGTTGATTTCTCACAAAATAAAATTCGTCTTTATAGATAGGACTCTGTTTAATGGCTTTAAATGATGCTTTTTGATTTGGTTTATTGGCTACTC
>JAYZXX010000309.1:0-9984 GCA_036140815.1 Bdellovibrionota bacterium
CAGTAGCACTTGCCAGTTTCGGGTCAATTGCATCCAAATCAAAACTAATGTAGACCGGTCGATTCCCTTCAGGGTTTATTCGATTCCAATGACTTAAAAATTCTTCATTGAATTTTTCAGCTTGCCAAGTACGAGAGCTAAAGTGCTTTATTCTTTTTTCACGTAAAGTTTGCATCTCTGAAGCATCAAGGTCTCTAACCCCTAAGTAGATAAGGTCATCAGGATTCAAGCACTGAAAATGTCTACAAAAGACATCCCAGATATCCCCGGGAGAGGCATCATTTACGCCAAGGCAAGCCGCTAAAGGCATTCCATGTAAACTCCCCGTTGTTGATTGCTTCTTAGTGTTTACATCTCCATGAGCATCAATCCAAAGGATAATAGCGTCTGGATAAACTTTTTTTACCGCATGAACACTAGACATCCCTACCGAATGATCTCCCCCTAGGTGAATACTAAAATCATTTTCTTTCAAAGAGACCTGAATTTTTCGAGAAAGATTTTTTAAATAACGAAAAGCTCCTTTTCTTTCCCAAAGAATTTCTTTGTTGAAATCTTGGTGTAAATCGCCGTAGTCAAATACGTTAAAAAACTTTTGCCCCAACAATTGCCTTAAACCATTATTTCGAATACAAGATGGCCCTTGCTCCACTCCTTCTTTGGTTTGACCTAAATGAAAACAGGACCCGACAATTCCAATACTAGATGCCCTATGCATGGATAGCTCCTGGGAAATATCTACGCTTGTATTTTTCATCCATTTTACTGATATCTAAAATTGTTAAAAAGTCAAAACAGCCAAACTTTCTATCCAAGGCAGGATTCGCAATTACCTTTGCTCCTGCTTTGATGTATGAATTCATCAATGCTGGTATTAATTTTGTAACATCCATATCTACCGATATAGGATGATAGTCTTTCATTTTAAACTGATTTTTCTTTCTAGGCTTTATAACAAATTCATTCGTTACAATTGCTTCATTGAAAAAATGAACGGTCATGGATTCAGCGATCATCCGATTCAAACTCGATATAGAAGTACAGCCAAAAATATATTTCGCTCCAATGGACTGAGCATAAGCACCAATCCCCTTCCAAATTAGATTCAAGCTAACTCCATTTCTAAATTCTTTTGCGATACAGGCTCTTCCAAGTTCTAGCTTCGTATCAGGCGATTTTGAAAATTCCTCCATCTCAAACTCTGACTCAGAATAAAACTCTTCACTAAATAAATTACTTAAAACTCTGTAGGTTCCAATGCATTGACCAGATTTTAAATCTTTTAAAATTAGATGATCGCCAAGTAGGTCGTATTTATCAAAATCCAGTCCAAAAGTTTTTCCGTTACCAAAAGATTTTTCTTCAAAAAAAACTTCTGCCCTAAGTCTTAGAACTTCTAAAAGTTCAGCCTCGGTCTCAGCAGTTTTAATTTGATAGGCTCCAACGCATTCATTAATTTGAACTTTCGGCTGAAAAGATCTAACTTTTAATCTTACCAGCGCTCTTCTAAAACCGTGATATTTTCCTCGCGCACTTTCAAAACCTGTCTTAAGCATTGTTTCCCCCCTTGTTCATGGAAATACTTAAAATGTAAGTTTCCATTCAATAAATGCTTTTTCACCTCTGCCCAAGAATCTCCACTAGGCAAAACAGTCTTCCATGACGAGAAGTGCTTTCGTATATGAAAATCAGAATTGGCAATCTTTGCCAAATCTGAGCTCATAACTTCTTCAAATAAATAGCTCCCACTAGCCACTTCCCACAAATCACAAAAATCGCGTAATTCATCGCGATGATTCCACAAATAGTAGGTTTGTGGTTCACTTAGTTTTGTGGAAACAGGATGAGCAGCAACACTCAAAGCCCCCTGCTTTCGAATGTCTCTAAAAATACTTTTGATATCTTGATCGGGATTTATAAACTTTGTGATTCCTAGAGCCAAAATATGTGCCGATCGTGCATACTTAAAGGAATTATAAGTAATCTCTACCCCAGGAATTACCAGCATATTATACTTTAAACGGGCTCGTAGAGACTCTCTTTGAATGTCATGAAGATACTGTGTGAAGTTCTCTTCTGTTAAGGTCCAATCCAAAAGCTTCGCCGATAATCCAAGCAAACTTTTTCGATCACATAGATGATCTGTAATGGCTATGGCTGAAAAACCAGCCTTTCCATAGAGATCTACGACCTCTCTTAAACTGAGCTCTCCATCGCTATAATTCGTATGAATGTGGAAATCACACCATTTCATCCATTTAATCTTAAATCCGGATTTTTTTAATCCGGATAAGAGAAACCTTAGATTAATATTAGGAGTGCTTAAATGAGCTTCAAATATTCAAGCAGAGCTAGCTTTTGGTCCTGAGTCATTTCAAGAAAAGGAAATTCATGTCCGTGATTTGATTTCCCAAGCTCTTCGGTATTGTAAACCCCTGGAGTGGAGCTTGGAACATAATCCACAGCATAAGCTGCCATTTCTTCATTGCGATCAGAAAAATGAATCCCCATTCTATCGAAATCCATTCGATGCCCTCCAATCATAAAACGCTTTGGTCTTTCCTTTGGATTCATCAATGCCCAAACGCTGGGAACAGAACCATTGTGCAAGTACGGGGCTGAAGTCCAAAGCAAAGTCAAAATAGGAGCCACATATTTTCCAGATTTTTTCAGTCGCAAATCCACTTTCATTTTTGACTTCATAGCCGTGTCTAATAGCTCTTGAGTGATACCTTTTTCCCTTTGAGGATCGGTTCCAATTTCTTTAACATCTACCGCTTTATTGGGAAACCAACTAAGCCTTGGATTTTCTAAATCAGTATTATCATAAATTCCATGGCATCTTGAGCATTGATTCTCATAAATTTTACTCCCCTTTTCAGCCAAGGACAAATTCACATTTCCAGGGAACTTCGGTCGCTCCGCTGACTCCAAAAACATCAATGCCTCAAAGGCCTTGGGAATGGCTTTATGAGCATACTCTGGAGAATTTCCTGCCGTGGGAATACTAAAATAACTTACTAACGAGGCCAAATTGTAAACGTGTTTTTCCGTTATATCTTTCTTTGCAATCGGTAGGAATTGTTCCGTTTTCTTCGGGTAATAAACTCCATCATAAAGCAGACTTGATCGAAAGCCTCGATCGAAAATCACTGGAATAGAAGTGAAACCAGTTTCCTCAGAATGAAACTGATCTCTTTCAATTAAACCAAACTGAAACTTAAGGTTAGCAACACCATTGGTAATTCCTTGACCTCCATTGGAGAATGGAACCGCTGTATCCATGGTTTTTTTAATCTTTTTAATTTGGCTATAAATTTCGTCCATTCCAAAAAACCGATGACGACTTTTTGTTCTAAGAGCACGTCTGAATGTGTCTCTTTCTTTTTTACTAATATCTGGAAAGATTTTTAAGATGTAGTTGTACATATCTAGAGAATGATCTGGAACCTCACTTAAGCCCTTCCACACTTCGCTTACGTACATTTCTGGATTAAAAGAAGTACTACCTAATCCGATATACATATCATTGGTAGGAAAGCCATCCTTATCGTAGGCTCTTGCACCATGACAGGCGATACAGCCGATGCCAGAACCTTCCATTTCGGCACCAATAAATTTATTCTTAAGTGTTCCTCGAAAAATTCCCATCGGCCCTTGTTTTGGTTTCTGTAGGCTTTGGGGTACATTTAAAATTCGATCAGGATACATCAAACCAAAAGATTCCATCTTGGCTCGAAGTTTCTTATCTCTCAAACTAATGATTTTTGACCTACTAGAAGAATCCCAATCCGATGATTCTCTTTGGTCCCATAATAAAGATGCTACGACCAATTTCCACGGTAAAACACTTGTCTCCATGGCGTGACCATTTAAGGACTTAAAATCATAATACAAGAAGTTTGTAGCACCACGTTCTTCTAATGTTTCCGCTTTCTTATAGGTTTCTTCCCAAAGCTCGACCCTTCCCTTAAAAGCTCCACAAGCATTCAGAAACAAAATACCTAAGACTAAAAAGATATTTTTCATACTTCTTTCTCCAAAAATACCTGTTCTTGTGGAAGACGAAAATTACTGGCAAGTTTCTCCGGAGTTGGCCCAACACGAAATGCATTCAGTAAAAACTCGTCCGAGTTTAGGTGCAAACGCTTCGCCCACTTCTCATTATAAAACGTAAAATCAGTTAAACAGCTTAATGGATTTAAGGAAAAACCGATTTTTGTAAATTCAAGCCAGGTTCGCATGAAAAAAGAACCTCTCTCTATTTCATCGGTATTTTCATTTACAATTAAAAAAGCGATGGCAGTGGCTGAGACAACCTTAGACCTCTCATCTATTACAGTTTTTGCCAAACCTAGTTTCTTCAAAACAGAAAAAACAGAAGGCTTTAAAACATATTTTGCTCCAAAAGCCTCTATCTGTGACATATACATGGCCTCTGGATTTAAACCATCTTGCATAAAACTATCATTGTTTTTATCAAATCTAAGCCATTCATTTAACTCAGCTAGATAATCTTTTTGACCCAAAAAGTGATAGTTTGCTCTATTGAAGTCATTTGCAATTTCGTTAATTATATTTCTATCTTCAACTAATTTGACATTAGAGTTATTAATAAACTGATTTGACAGTGTAGATTTCTCTGTGGAATTGGCTTTTCTAAACTTACTTCTTACACTGCGACGGCTCTCTAAAAAGTAAAACAAGGGGTCGATCTCTGAAACTTCAATTAACTGACAACGAATTTCAACAATCGGCCGCAACTTTTTAGAAACTACTTTCAAACCAAAACCAAAACCACTTAGAGCGATTTTCATGGTTTCAAGAGCCGCACCAATACTTACCAATTGATCATGAGATTTAGGGTCTGCAAAAGGGAGCTTTCGACTCTCATCCTCTGTTAGCAGAAATTCATCACCTTGAATATACCACTTTGCAGGTTGCGTATTATGAGCTGACACATACCTACTAGCCAATTCCTTAACCTTCTCTAAATCATCGGGTTTCAGCATTTAAAGTTCCTTTTTGAATAAATTCAGATTGTGTAGTTTCTTTGCCCCTAGTTTTTCCATTTGACGGAGACTCGCTGGATTCACATCGG
Organism: Bdellovibrionota bacterium; assembly: GCA_036140815.1. Classification (GTDB taxonomy): domain Bacteria; phylum Bdellovibrionota; class Bdellovibrionia; order Bdellovibrionales; family UBA840; genus UBA6502. The sequence continues at coordinate 5,102 of JAYZXX010000309.1, forward strand.
CAATCCAAGTGATACCCATTTTTTCATATCCGCGATCTTTCAGAGCTGTGGTGGTTTTGTACATAATAGCAGGATTCAAACCGATTCCGTGTTTATCCCTAACGATGGAACTAAAAATCATAATAGCTCTTTTGCAGTTCCTTTTGTGCTTTATATAGTGGTAAGGAGTACTCCACTTTATCTTAGAATCCGTCGCCTTTAAAAAAGGATTTAAATCTGGAATTACAATGTTCGTTCCCACTGGCCTAGCATTTTCATAAGCCATATATGAAATATGTTCGTCAATAACCCACATCATATCTTTAGCTTGAAACATAAACTCTTCTTCAGTCACTGGAACAAACATTGGATTATTCTTAAAACCATCATTCAAAACTTTACGAACGTCATTCATTTGGACTTCAAAATTTTTCTTTTTTAAAGCTTTGAACTCCATATCCTGCTGATTCAATAACTTGCTAACTTTTTCTGTTTTTAAGACTTCTGGGTCAAAGCTAGTTAAGTCCAATTCAAAAGTTGTCATAGGAAAATAAGCTTCGTAGCCATTTTCTTTTAAAAACTTAGCAATGTGTGGAGGACTATAGACTTGATCTGTATAAACAGTATTCTCAAAACCTTCTGTCATGACTCCAATTTGTTGCATGGCAGTTAAATTGAAATTTCCTGCGATTTCTCTAACTCCTTGGTTTTTACACCACTGTTCTGCCGCAGCCAATAGCATCTCTGCTGTTTCAGGATTATCTTCACAATCGAAATAACCAAAGTAACCCGTGGATAAATTGTGCAAGCGATTGGATTTTTCATGGATATGAGCAACGATTCTACCCACAGCCTTACCATCTCTCATAGCAACGAAAAACTCTCCTCGCCCATATTTTGAAAACAATGGATTTTTATTCGACAGAAATCTTTCTAAATCAGATTTTAAAACGGAAACAAATGGTGTCTTGCTTCCATAGGAGTTTTCAGTCACTTCAAAAAAACGTTTCGGTGAATTGGATTTAATCTCAAGCATTTAACTTCCTCATATCAAAATCTTTTTGTTCTTCCGGTAAAAGCGATTTTAAAAACCTACGTACTAAAAACCTTCGAATCGAACCAATGATCACTCCGTAAGGTCGCTCAACCTCAAAGCTATAAGGATTAAAAAATACCCCTTTATAATCAGCTTTGGTTTTTTCACCCAATATAATTTTCGTAGCTTCGTAGGCCATAAAGCAGCCCGTAGTCCAAACCATAGGAGCAAATGAAATTCTAGATCGAGCCCCAGATACCATTTCTGCAGCAATCTCTAAAACAACATGCTTAGCACTACTTGAGTGTACCAATACATATTCGATTTCCCTTTGAATACATAATCCCCACTCATCGGCCGTGACTTCATCTAGATCTTTGCCATAGGTAGCGTAGCCCAAAGTTTTTTCAGGTCTTGGATCTTTGGGGCTAACAACATAAACATTTGGCAAGGTAGAGGCAAAAGCATCAATCACTGTTTTATTGTGCTTTGGTGCTGTTCTCATTAAATGAACAGTCGCCTTTGCGTCATCACATCCATTGATTACCAAGTCCACTTTGGGCAAAATTTCGTCCAATTTCTCCGACCATTCTTTACCATAGAGTTCTATTTTAATATTTGGATTTATATCCAACAGCGACTGTTTTGTAGCCTCAGCTTTTGGGACGCCAATGGTATTCATATTCGCAAAAATTTGTCGGTTTAAATTTGAAAGTTCAAATTCATCTAGGTCAGCAATAATAAAGTTCTCTACTCCAGCTCTGGCTAAGCAGGCAATGGCTGCCCCGCCCATACCCCCAACTCCAGCTACAAATACCTTTGCTTCTTTAATCTTGGCTTGCTCTTCTAATTTAACAAAACCTATGTTTCTTTGAATAAATTGACTGTAGTTAAACATCTTCACCTCAAATCACTATTGGTAAATCACAACTTTTCTCAAGTCTTTCTTGTTGGTTTGGAATGAACCAACGTAGAACAGGCAGGATCATTGCTGCCAAACTAAATATCATTATATTGATCGACATTTGTAGTCGAGTTTGTCGAGATTTTTTATTTTTAAACAATTGGATAAAAGTACTAGGCGATAGTTTTCCGATTTGTACAAAGTCATCTCCACGCTCGTAATCTAGGTAATCATGACAGATTTCATTGACTACCGGATTTCTATGCTTGGGTGCATCGGCAAAATTTTTCTTTAAATGGTCTGACCCACCAGTATATGAGTTTTCAATGATTTGCATTTCTGCATTCCACTCAGCCTCTTCCCCAACTCCAAAAACTCTTTTATGATTTCTATATAGTTGAGTGGCTAAATAACGGTGATAAAAACCTTGTTCAAATTTACGAGAAGTTCCTGGGTAGGTGTAAAAATAGTTAGAGGCCACCAATCCATAAACCGCAGGTACTTGGGTAACATTAGAAACCCAACAATCGCGAAAACCGCTTTTAATAGATATTAAAATATTCGGAAACATGGCTAGCAAATAACTTACGCTTTTTCCTTGATAAGTTGGGTCTACGAAAATCAATCCCAAATGCAAAATTCTCTCTTTAAAATTTGCAGCCACAACATCAACATAACTTTGTGCGGAAAAACCCACTGCCCGCTTTTCATTTTTATCGATCGCAATGGATATCACACGAGTCTTCAAATCTTCTCTATCGCCCAATAGGCAACCGTACTCGGGCATTTCCTTTCCGTCCTGACCGGCTTTCGCTACTTCTAAAAGCATTGTTGTTAATTCTTTTAATTCCGCATCACTCGCCCACAATCCAGGACACTCGTAAATTAAAAAATCTAAATCACAACTAACACTCAAACGTACCTTAAATCGATCCGATTCAAAAAGAAGAACGTAGAAACTATGAACAAAACTTTTTAAACTATCTAGCATAGCATATTCTCCTCTCTTCGAATGTTTTTGATTTCAGGTGTTTTTTTCATTTGAGCAATCTGAAGTTCCAAAATCAATTGAGTCAACTGTCTGCTAACAAGCGACATTATGGATTGGTAATAGCTGACGTCCATCAAATTAGAGAACTTAGCTACAAAAAGATTTCCCGTATCCCCCAGAACACAGAGAAAATCACAATCCGTATAGCGTAAAATAAAATCTGCAGCTTCTAGCTTTTTACGATCTTCAAAACTAGTTTCTGGATCCGCCAATTCCTCCGCGATCATTTTTTTACTTAAAACCAATTCTCGATCTGATTCTGAATAGGCCATATCTAAAAGATCATTCTTTCTCAAAAAGTCGGCAGATACTAAATGAACTTTGGTAATCTCAGCCCAGTCTTGGAGGGCTTCTAGATAAGATAAGAGATCTCGTTGTGGAAGCGCATTAATTCTTTTGATAAAGCCATTATTATCCCCATCAGAACTCACACCGCTTACTTGACACAATATATTAACAGGAACAAAAAATAGATAACCAATACTAGCAATTTGCAAAGCAATATTTGAATCCAAGTCTCTGATAAAGAGTTTCATACATACAAAACTAGTTATGGGAAATATTAAATAGACTGCTAACTTTGCCATATGGCGTTTCATTCGGAACGCGCCTTGTGAAAAGAAGATGGCCGTTAAAAAATAGATCAACATTAATGTGGGAATGGAACTGAGTTTCACATTCACCCAACCAAATCGACTACTCCAATCCACTGCACCAAATACTAGACCCATTACAATACAAAAACCAATGGCACGAAAAATTCCTGCTTCTCTACGATTCTTGGCACTAAAACTGGCATAATAACTTTTAGTAGCTAAATAGATAAATGTGATGGAGTGATAGAAAGCAAAGCTTGATTTCCAATAGGCACTCTCGAAATTCTCTGGATTAAAGATACCATAAAGAATCACTAAGCCCTGTAGCAACAAATAGACTTTAAACCATAGAGCCGTGGCTTTATGAGTGGCTTCCTCAATGAATAGAGTTAAAAACAAGGGAACTAAAACGAATCCAAAATAGCTGAAGGTATAAAAAATATTCTCATCAAACATCCACACCAAACTCCTAAAAAAGTGAGCTACAGCCAAAGACGCTAATGTACCGATAAAAATTTTATGAACTTTTTCTAGGCGGGATTTCTTATACACTCCCCACGCTAAAAGAACTGACGAAATGACGGTTAAGACGCTAACGGTCCAATCAAAAAGAAGAGCTTGTTCTGCTAGATTTGCAAATATCCCCATAATGTGGCGACTCTAACATCACTTAGGCATGTCGCGGCAAAAAACTTCTAAATCTCTCCGATTTTGAAGTTTTTGCGCTTCCTTTTTTTACATTTTTATAAGCTACTATAAACAAAGCTTATTAAAGCAGGTCTAAGCTCAAAACGTGGGGGTGCTTGGCTTTCAATCTAGTAGCACATTGATGGCCATGGCTCACCAACACCACATCAATCCCAAGCTCTTCACCTACTTCTAGATCGTGCAAGGTATCGCCCACCAAAACACTTTCTTCCTTAGAAAAGCCTGAAACCTCTATTAGCTCTCTTCCTCGGTCGATCTTAGAGGCAGCAAATTTATCAGCGATTCCGTAAACATTGGTAAAAAAGTGTCTTAGTTCAAACTGATCAATGAGAAGATCTAAATTCTCTTGATCGGTGGCTGATAGAATGGATTGTACCTTTTGCTCAGATTGATTTTTTTGGAGCTGATCAAATATAAAAGGAAAAGGCTTACATTTTGCTGCACCACTCATCCAAAAGGCGACAAAGTCATCACATAGTTCTGCAAAGCTTCGGTGAGTATAATCCACACCTAAATCATCGTAGAAATCCTTTACAGGAAAGCCAAACTGACTTTTATAGTCCTCTAGACTTAGTGAGGCGATATTTTGATCTCTTAAAGTGTGATTTA
>JAYZXX010000310.1:0-12690 GCA_036140815.1 Bdellovibrionota bacterium
CCTCTGTGTTGTTCATGAAGCATTTTAAAGGGAATTAGACCCTGGTCATGGTAGCTGGCTACATATATTGAATATTTTTTAATTTCTTGTGGCTGAAAACATACATCTGGTACCAATGGACCTTCTAATTCAATATTTTCTGCTTTGGCTTTTTCTAAAACCTTTGCATGATATTTTGTTTCTTCATTTCCAATAACACCGGCTTCACCAGCATGTGGGTTTAGGCCAACCAAGGCTACAGGCTTTGGTTTTTTTGTGTTGTTAACAACATCTTTAAGAGCGTTCGCGGCTTTAACCGCTTTAAATAATTTTCCAGTTGTGAGATGTTCGGAAATATCTGCAACGGGAATGTGAGCTGTGGCCAATACTACCGACATTTTTTCACCCCAGAAACCCATAAACACATCTTTCTTTCTTGCAATTCGTTTAAGGATATCGGTATGCCCAATATCTTCTAGTCCTGCAGTTAAAATACTTGTTTTTGACAGAGGAGCTGTCACGATCGCATCGATGTGGCCGTATATTGCAGCCTTCGCTGTGGTTTCAACCCAAATAGCAGGGGATAAGTCGGAAGTAATAACCAACAATTCTTTGTGATTATCGTGGTCGTATTTTAATGCCTCTGGCCAACTGTGAAAATTAACTAGCTCAAAATTATTTGCGAATTTTCTAAGGTGAGCTTTTGGACAAGATGGACTCACCCAAACAATATACCGACAACTTTTAATAGGTTTCGTTTTCGCTAATGCTTTTGCAGTTACTTCCGTACCGATGCCATCGCTGTCACCGGTTGTAATGACAATTCTATGCGGCTTCATTTAATTAATCCGAATGTCTGAATCAGATCGTTTTTGCACCAACCAAAACTGGAACTGCTTTTTGAAAGCCTCTTGTGTTAAATAAGAACGAATGCGTTCCTTTTGCGCTAGAAACTGAGGGCTTTCTACTATCTGCTTTTTGTTAACTTTTAAAATTATAAAATTACTACCAACTTTGATTGGTTTGGCAGTGCCTCCTTCATCCAGATTTTTAACGGCATTTTCAAAGGCGGGAAGAAATTCGCCGGATTTAAAAACTCCTAAGAAGCCACCACTAGAAAAATTAGGATCTTCACTGTACTGTGAAGCGGCTTCAGAAAAATTCAATCCTTTTTGAATTTTGCTATAGACATTTTCTGCTCTTTCTTTGGCTTTGTCTTCAGAATCTTTTACTTGAAGTAATATATGAGAAAGATTGTATTCGAAGGCATCTACATTTGAACCTGAAGCCTTTTTTGCATAGAACGATTTGAGTTCATCATCTGAAATTCTGATTTTGGATGTTATCTCTCGTTGAATTAAGGACTGTCTTTCCACTCGGCTTTTTATAAAATTTCTATATTCACTGAAGTCAATTCCATCAGTTTTCAAACGCTTCATCAAATCATCACGGGTAATCCCAAGGCCTTCAGCAATTTTATTAATTTCATGCTCTACTCTCTCTGGCCCAATTTCTAAACCTAAACGTGAAACCTCAGAATCTACTATTTTTTGGTCGATCAAATGATCAATTAATAGCTTTTTGTTTTTAAGTAGGGTCTCGGGATTAACCTTAAAAAGATCATCAGCAAGCTTCTGACTTTTTAGCCTGGCTTTGTATTGATTCATGTCGGATAAAGTTAAAATTTCACCGTTAACTACTGCGAGAATTCGATCGTAGTCTTCAGCTTTCACAAATAAGCTAGTGACCATTAGAGCGATAAACAGAACCTTTTTCATGATAGAACCCTTATTGAATTTTAATATCTAATTTAATTGCAGCAAGGGCCTCTTCGTTTATCATAACCTTAAGCGACTTTACTTGCTTATCAATCCACGAAGTATAAGTTGCTTGCTTTCTATCCTCAAATAGTTCCTTCAATATTTGGTCTTTAACGTCTTTGAACTTCAATTGACGCGCTGAGCGTCTCTTAGTTACTTGGATAATATGATGACCAAATGAGCTTTCTAAAATCCTAGACGTTGAACGAATTCGATTACCAAAAACTTTGTCGAAAACTTCATTTGTTCCTTTGGTGATCCAGCCTGTATTTCCCCCCTCAGCAGAATCGGGAGAGATGGAGAATTTTTTTGCTAGATCCTCGAAGTCCTTACCTTTTCGTATTAGTTTTCTAAGTCGTTCTGCCTCAACTCGGTTTTCAGTTACAATTTGTCTTATTTGAATTGCGGCATCTTCTTTGAAGCGGCTGATATTATCTTCGTAATACTTTTTAAGCTCCTGGTCTGTGGGCTCTTGAACTGTTTCAGTGATCTTCTTTTGTACCTTTTGCTCCAACAGTTTTACTTGAAGCTTTTTGAGCCAAAAAGACATATCTAAGTTTTCATCTGCAAAAGAGTCTCTAAAACTAATGTCATCAGGGTACTGTGATCGAATTAATTGAAATTCAGTATCTAGCTCGTCTTTTGTGATTTCTAGATTATTTTTTGCTGCCCAATTTTTGACAATATATTCATGAAGAAAGTCATGTACTACATTTTGTTTTGCCTGATTTATGAAGGCCTCACTACGGCCACTTACTAGGTCAAAAGTTTTAATTTTGTGTAGCAATTCTTTGGCAAAGTCTCCAGAGGTGAACTTGCTAGCTTCAATTTGTATAATCACAGTTTCTGTAGAGTTGTTGGTTTTACTGGTACATGAAATTTGTAAGACACAAAAAAGGCCCAAGATTAACACTGGCCATTTCATAGTTTTTGAAGTTTTCATATTATTTTAACAGCCCTTTGTTGATTTTAATTTTATATTTTTTCTTTAGGCTAGCAAAGTAGTCATTGAAAACTTCATTTCTTTTTTCATCGAAAACTACTTGGCGCAAATGTCTTTTGTTGGCTTTTTCATATGGATTTCTGTCCACTAGACGGATGATATGATAACCAAATTTGGTCTCAACTAGGGATCTCCTTGTGCTACCAGCTTTCATTGCGTAAGCAGCATTATAATATTCGGGTACAATCGTAAGTCGTGACTGCCAGCCAATGTCACCACCGTTTCTTTTTGTCGACTGGTCATCAGAATATAAAGCTACAAGCTCAGCAAATGACTTTTTAGAACTAAGTACTTCTTTTAAAATTTTATTAGCTCTATCTTTTGCTTCTTTCTTTTGTGCGGCCGTTGCATTTGGTGGAATTTGAATCAATATATGAGAGGTTCTTAACTCAGGCGAGTTTCGGTAGTACTTTTTCATATCTTTTTCTGTAATTTTAATTTTTTCTACACGCTTACCAATCGCTTTTTCAATTTGAGCGGCATATAAAAGCTGGCGATATCTGTCTCTAACGACCGGATCATTTTTGATGTTATTTTTTTCTGCTTCTTGCAAACCAATTTCAAGGCGAATCATATCTTCTAGGTAAGCTTCTTTGGTCGGAGGATGAACGGCCTCTTTTAATACTTTTTCATAACGTGTTTTAAAGTCTTTTTCAGTGATTTGAGTTTTGCCAACAGTTGCAATGACACTTGCAAAACTTGTCGCGCTAACAGCCATACCTAAAGAAATTAATACGCTAACTTTTAAAAAATTCACCCATGCCTCCAGGTAATCTATATCATTGAAAATACTTAATAAAAGGCTATCATCGGCGTTAGATCTCGGCAAGTCGAGCTAGGGCTTCTTGCTCTGCGTTGTGCATGGATTGAGTCATTTCCAATCGAAGGTCTGGCGACCTTGGGGCAGCTTTTATTTTTGATACTTCCATTGGGCTTCCAATGACCATCACAATTTTTGAAAAAGGTTTTGGTAATATGGCTTTGTTCCAGGATTTCTTAGACATCCAATAACTGGAAACGGCTACACCAGAGGGATAGATTTTTGCTCCACTTAATTTAGCGGCTTCAAATAAACCTGGCTTAATAACTCGGTAAGGCCCCTTCGGCCCATCCACTGCATATACGGTCGCGAAACCTTTTTTGATTAAACGGATTAAGGCCTTTAGGCCTCCAATGCCACCACGGCTTGATGATCCTCTGGCGATTTTAACTCCCATCATTTTTAAAACGTTTGTCATTAATTGACCGTCTTTTGAGTGAGACACCAAAGCAGATAGTTTGTATCTACTAGAAATATGTAGAACCGCTAACTCATTTCCGTGCCACAAGGAAATCAAGTAAGGCTGTTTTTTTTCTAAATTATTTTTAAAATCTACACTTTCAACTATTTCAATTTTCCAAGTCAGGTATAGGCAGCGATAGAAAATAAAAATCAAAAAAGCGATAAACATTTGTTTCATTAAAACTCTCCATGTCATGGAAATAATTTATGAATATTTTAACAGATAGGGCATAGATGTCTTTTAAAATATTCCTGCTTTAAAATATTATAAGCTGTCTGAAGAAGCTTAAGCTAATTTTATTACTTACTTTAATAACTTCTCTCTAAGTAATTGATTTAAAATATTTTTTTGAAAACAAATGTTTTTTTGAAGTCTAATTTAATCCAATCGATTAAACTAAAAAACCTCCCAGGACTTCCTAGAAGGTTTTAATATAGTCTAATAAAATAAACAACTTAAAGAATCTTCTTAAACTCTTCAGTTAAAACAGGTAGTACTTCTAAAGCATCTCCAACGATTCCATAAGTTGCCTTTTGAAAAATTGGTGCTTCTTTATCAGTATTAATTGCTACGATAACCTTTGAAGAACTCATCCCTGCTAGATGTTGAATTGCTCCAGATATTCCGCATGCAATGTAAAGACTAGGTGCTACGGTTTTTCCTGTTTGTCCAACTTGCATACTGTGATCAACCCATCCGGCATCAACAACAGCACGACTTGCGCCAACACTGGCACCAATCACATCAGCAAGCTCTTCTAACAGCTTGAAATTAGACGCCTCTTTTAAACCACGTCCACCTGAAACAATGATATTTGCTTCAGTAAGATCAACACGCTTAGAAGCGCCTTGGACGATTTCCTTAATCAATACTCTTAAATCTTTTGCCGGAAGTGCTACTTCCTCCACAGTTGCAGTAGCAGAAGTGTCCGCCTCTCCTACTGGTAATTGATTTGGTCTCATTAAAACAAATTGAATTTTTGAATTTTGAAAGTCCACGTCTGCAATGCATTTACCAGAGTAAAGAGGCTTACTTAGTTTAACATTATCACCGTTAAATTCGATACTTGTACAATCAGCGGCAACACCTGAGTCAAATTTCGCCGCCAGCTTTGGAAATACATCCCTGGCTGGTGCTGAACCAGATGCGAGCACAATTGTTGGCGCTACCTTTTCAATGATTGCTTCTAATGCATTAAAATAAGCATCGGAATTGTAGGCATCAAGACTAGCGTCAGAACAAACTACAGAGCTAGTAGCACCATAGTTTCCAGAGCTAGGGGCAAGACTAGTTGCTTCCGAACCTAGTAAGCATGTTACTACTTCATGACCAGAAGCTTTCGCTGCTGTAATTAACTCTAAGCTAGAGCTTTTAATATTTCCATTTGCACTTTCACAAAAAACTAAAATTTTACTCATTCTTTTCTCCTAGCTTAGATTACTTTGGCTTCTTCTCTTAAAAGTTTTACTAATTCAGATGTCTGTGCTGCAGCTTCACCATCCAAAAATTTAATAGGCGGTCGCTCGGCAGGCATTCTATAGGCACTTAACTTGGTTTTACTATCAGAATCAGAAAGGCCAAGGTCACTTAAACTAACTTCATTCACAGGCTTTTTCTTTGCCTTCATGATACCAGGAAGACTTGCATAACGAGGAGTATTTAAACCCTTATTTGCTCCAACGACCGATTTTGCTGGAATCTCTGAAACTTCTTTTGCACCACCAGAAAGGTCACGCTCTACAATGGATTTTTCAGCGCCTAAATCTAATTTAGAAACGATATTAGCATGGGCTAAGCCTTGGTTTTCAGCCAACATTTGCGTAACACAAGACTGAGATGCATCAATGGCTTGCTTACCCGTTAGGATTAAATCATAGCCGCCTTCTTTTTCAATAAACTTACTTAAGGCATTTGCTGTTAGATAGGAGTCCGCTTCTGCGGGAGCATCAATAAGAGCAGCTTCATCACATCCCATTGCTAGAGCTGTTCTTAATGTATCAACCACACGAGCTTTTGGCCCTAAGGTAACAACTGTAATGTTAGCTGCTGCATTTTCCTTCTTAATTTGAAGGGCTTCTTCCACAGCAAATTCGTCATAAGGGTTCATCACCCATTTAAAACCACGTTCTTCGATTCCTGAACCGTCCGCTTTCGTAACAAGTTTTGCCGTAGTGTCTGGAACTTGTTTTACACAAACTAGAATTTTCATCCCTTACTCCCGATTGAATGTTTAACACCTTGTTATTTTAAGGTGTTTCGATGTTTGCTCTAAGTCTTATTAATATGAAAATAAACTCCTAAAGGACAATTTTCAAATTTAGTGCTCATGAGTAAACACCTGTCTAAAAATAAGCCGGCACAGAATATATGAATGGGGTTTTGAAGACAAGTTTCATCCATTCTAAATTACGGATAAAACTGCATTTTCGCTCAAAATAAGGCCAAAATAACTCAATGCATTTATTAGTTAAAAATAAAAAACAAAAATTAAATAAAAAATGAAACTAAATGAAAACGAAAAGAGAAGGTCGCGGACTTTAGCAGAAAAATTATTCTTTGTATAGGCTAATTCTACTAAAGCCGAATTTTGTTGGTAAAACCAATTTTTTAAAAGCCCATCGGTATTTTATTGGTTATACTCGAGCTTTGCTCACTCGGAGGTATTTTGAGTTCTGAAAATCGATTAAAAGCGGTTGTAGTTGAAGTTGGTGACGAGAATTTTACAGAAACTTTTCATCAAGAAATCAAAAAGCAATTGGGCGATTTGAAGTTCGCTAGCTACAATGATTTAGATCATCGTTACCAAAACTCATTTGTTCGGTCCTCTGAACTAGTTCCACATTTAGCATCAAACACTAGTCTAAAGAACTCTTACGAAAAAGTAAGAAGGGTTTTGGGAATTTGTTTGTACTACGTTTTTGAAGATGGAAGCGTAGTGGACTGGAATCAGATTATTTATCACCCATTGGCAAAGTTTCTTCACCCAGACCTGCTTCCTTTAAGAAAAGGGATTTATGAAAAGGATTTTGAATTTGAGCCTTACTTTTGGATCAGGGATCACCAGAAGGCAAAGCTAGAGTTTGGTGAGATTGAATATTTATTTTTACGAATTCTAAAAAACCTACAAAAAATGATCGCCAATCGTCGTCTTGATTTTTATGTTTCCACAGAGAAAAAGCCTGAATTGGCGAAAATGAACTTTGTGCGTTTTGAGAATGACCTTGAATGTACAGAGAACGGGATTGTTAAGCTAGAGAACGAGCTACATTCTTATGATGATCGATTGAAGGTAAAAATTGACGTGAAAGTTGCGGGGGACCATGGGTTCTTTAAAAACTTTTATGTAGATTATACGGATAAGCTCTTTGTATTTCACCGAATAGCAGGTTTGTTTAATGGCATTGCAAGTCGTTTGATTGAAGAAGAACTTATGCCAATCACTGAGTTAGATCAAAAACAAGCTTTGATTGATGAAAACAGTCTTGAGTTCGAAGTGAAGTCTCCAGAGAAAGCCTTAAGCTTTTTTCATTTAATTCGCGGAGAGATGGCAGAGAAATACAAAATTCAAGTTGGTTTTGCTCATGAACAAGTGAATGTGGGGGAAACTGATTATTCTGGAAAATTGTATTTTTCCAAAGAAGGTAAGTTGAGCGTTAGTTTCGGCTTCAAAAGTGGGGAAAGAGATTTAGAAATTTTAAATTTTCCTAGTTGGTTAAAGCCATTGTGTGTGGGATTTGATCGAGGATTTAGAGGAGCTTTTGATGCTCTCGAGTACCAATTTACGCCCAAGGGTTTGCGAAAAAGTATAGACAATAAAATCATAAAGCACCTAGGAATTTATTATTATTTTATCTATGAGTCTCTAACTCATTATTTACATGGGCAAAATACAGATGGTGAAAAAAGGGAAGACGAAGAAGCCTTTGATTTCCTTTTTAATAATTTACAAAAGTACTATGCCACCAGCGAGCAAGGTTCTGAGGCGGATGGCTTTGGACTATTTTGCTCAAAGACATTACTAGATAATTTCAAAAAGATGTTCGCTTATATCGGAGAAATGCAACAGAAGGACTTACGACTTTTAGTTGGTGGAAAAGAATTTGTATATGAAAAGCTAAATCACAACTACCTGGTGGTTTTGATGGAACTACTAAGAGCAGCGGTATTGTCTAGTAATGGTGACTGCTTTTTAAAATCTAGAACCAATTTTAGTAGCTTTGAATTCGACAAAACGGAAGAAGAAAAATTCTACACTGAAAACTCTTGGGAGCTTAGAGTTTTGTCTGAGCGTAACCTAGGGAATGTGGATCGATATGGTTTGTATTCGAAAGGATTAAAAAGAAATTTAATTATCTCTGAGCTTTTTGGTCTTAATGCAAAAGGTTGGAATATTTTTGTTGATGGCGTTGATGTGACGATCATTGATGAAGCTGATTTTGAGTGGCAGTTTAATTTAGAGGAAAAATCTAAAGAGGATGCGACCCTGGTTGGAAAGCAAAAGATCGATTGGTTCGAATTGCATCCGCAATTTTTTCTTAAGGGCAACGAAATTGATTTTGAATCAGCAAGACGTCTATCGCAAGGAGAATGGATAAGTCACAACGGCAAATATTATATTTTAAAAAGTAGTGAGCTGCCTTCGGTCAAAATCTTAGAAAAGTTTTGGAATCGAATTTCCAATAAAAAAGTGACTCAATCTACTAAAACAAAAGAAAAGCCTTATTTTGAAATTCAAAAGAGCATGAGCTTAGAGCTTTTGGCTTTAAGAAGTATCGGGGTAGACGTTAAGGGCGGTGAGGAATGGCAAAAAATCACTCAATTTTTTGACCGTTTAGAAGACACAGATCGCAAAGCAAAAGTTGGAGAATACCTTGGTAACTTAATGAAACCATACCAAGAAAAAGGCCTTCGATGGTTGCAGGATTTGTATGAGCTTCGCCTTGGTGGAATTTTAGCAGACGATATGGGTTTGGGTAAAACACTTCAAGCCTTAGCCTTTTTAGATAGTTTGCAAGAACAAGATGATCTAGGAAAGGCCCTTATTTTAGTTCCTACTTCTTTGGTATATAACTGGATTTCTGAGGCGAAAAAGTTTACTCCAAATTTGAAGTTTATTAATTTTAACTCAAAAGAAAAGCCACAGATTGAGCATGAATTAAAGACTAATGAACACGTTATTGTGATTAGTACCTATGGTCTGTTTACCGAGCATGAAGATTTTTTCCAAGAGTTTAATTGGAACATTCATATTTTTGATGAAGCACAGAATTTAAAAAACATTGTAACTAAACGTACAACGGCCGCACGAAGACTAGATGCAAACTTTAAGCTTTGCCTAACTGGTACTCCACTTGAAAACCATTTGGGTGAGTTCTATTCTTTGCTTGATCTATGTGTTCCAGGAAGTTTGGGAACTTATGAAGATTTTAAAAAGGTTTATGTAAACCCTTACAATATAGATCGTGAGGACATACGCTTTTTGAAATTAAAAGCTAGGCCACTAGTTTTAAGACGGACAAAGAAGGAAATTTTAACCGAGTTACCAGAGAAGACCATTTCCATTATTAAGATTCCTTTCTCTGATGAGCAAAAGAAAATTTACCGAGATGTTGCCCTTTCTTGGAATGAAAAAGTAAAAGCTTCTATCGAAGAGGTAGGGGAAGCAAAGAGCCAGATGATCATGCTTACGGCTTTGTTAAGGCTAAGGCAGGTTTGTAGTGATCCATCGGCCTTGCCAGGGGTTAACTACCAAGAAAGCCCTCCTAAAATTCAACTTCTATCTGACACCTTAGAGAGTATCACTGAAGCTGACGAAAGTGCCATTGTGTTTACACAGTTTATTCATTCCCTTGAGAAGATCATTCAAAAGCTCACTGCTAAAGGCATAAAAGTTTTTACGATGGACGGTCGCTCTTCCAAAAACAAGAGAGAAGAAATTCTTCGTGGCTTTGAGGAATATGAAAAAGGTGCTGTTTTGGTAATGACACTGAAAACAGGTGGTGTTGGTTTAAACTTAACCAAAGCCAGTTATGTTTTTCATTTAGAACCATGGTGGAATCCAGCGGTAGAAAACCAAGCAACCGACCGAGTACACCGTCTTGGTCAAAAGAAGGCTGTACAAGTTTATCGCTACATTATGGAAGAGTCGGTTGAGGAAAAAATTGAAAAGCTGAAAGAAAGAAAGTCTTCCTACTTCAATTCCTTGTTCGATATAGAAAGCCCAGACGACGCCACACTATCAAAATCTGGTGGCTTAACCAGAGAGGATTTTGAGTATTTACTTGGATAGAAAGTTTGTTTGACGTTTTAGTTTTTTGTCTCATTGCTACAAGTAAACTTAGTAGCATTTGAGGTGACTTATAAAAACTAGTAGCGCTTTCGCATAAAACAATGAAATCATTAGCTTTTTTTGAGGCAAAAGTTTAAAAAAATTCCGACGAAATCCTAAAGTGATACAAATTAAACTCCGATAAGAAGTTGATGAAAAAGCTTGTTATCAAAATTCTATTTTTATTCGCCTCCATTCTTATGTCAGTGAGTGCCCAGGCAGATGCGGCTAAGGCCATTTCTGCAGTTGGAGCTACGGCTTCTTTATATGCGTCTGGTGCGGCAATTTATAATACAATTGTGACTAAGGAAGCAACAGCATGTTGTAGTCCTGTTTCTTCACCCTGTTGTATGACGGCAATAGCTGCTGCTACTTCAGCTGCAAGTATGCTTGTTTCTGCCAGCGATTCTAGTTCGATTTCTGACGTAGCAAGTTGTGAAGCCTCTTTGGGAGAAGCTCTTTGCAACAGTAATTTTACCATTGATGATATTACTCCAATTGAAACGATTTCTTATGAAACATCGAATGGTGAGACCACTATTACAGAATCTGACTCTGAGTCATCCACAGCTCCTTCAAACTTTGGATCAGGGTTTTCCTTCGATAATTATGGGGATTACGCAACTAAAATGACTGCAGCCAATACAGCCTTGAAATCAAGAGTCCAATCTCAATTGAGTGCCTTGGCTGCAAAAGGGGTCTCTATTTCAGCAGATGGAAAAAGTGTTACTTTGCCTGACGGCTCGACAGCATCTTTGAGTTCTCTTTCTAGCTCCAGTGGATTAAGTAGTAGTGGTTTTTCCGATGAATCAATTTCGGCTTTAAACTCAGCTTTAGCGGCAGCAAAGAAACAAAATATTAATGATCAATTAAAAAGCTTAATGGGAACCGCCGGAGCTTATGCTGGTGGAGGCTCACGAGGAAATCGAGCAACGGCTACACGAGTAGCTAGAGCTGCAGGTCCAGACATGAATGCTTTATTAAGTGGTTTAATGAACAAAAATAAAGCGGGCGCCAAAAGAGGTCCTACTAGTTTCGAAGGAGTATCTAAGTCTTTGACGAACGGAGAGAAAATCGGGGTTGCAGCGGATAATCTTTTTGAGATGGTACATCGAAAGTACCAGAAAAAACAAAATACATTTGCACCTTAATTAGGATATATTTCAGGTTTTGTAAGATAGCTAATAAGCTATTTATTTCCGCACAATAAGGTGGCCTTATGGTTATTTCACTGGCTCGAGTCCTTTGACGCAGACTTTTCCACAATGTCCTCAGGTTTATCCACAATATATCATTGACTAAGGTCTAGGTACCACTACATCTAGTGGTCCATTTGATAATAAGAAGCATATAAAAAAATAATGGAATTTTTGCTAACCTAAATTTCCCTTACCTTTGTCTAATAAAGGTAAGGGTTGTCCACGGTGTACACGGAATAATCCACAATTTAATGACTCAATAATTGGCAGAATTCATCTAAGAACATCCTCAAAGAAAACATCAAGTCTTAAGTCCAGCAAGCCGATACATTAGCACGGAGGCTAGTAGTGAAGAAGGTTGGCGATTTAATGAAGGAGCTTGGTTTTAATCCGGAAGCAGATGACGGGGCTAAAAAAGCATTTATCAAGCACCTAATCAAACAAGCAAATTACAAAGAAAACGGTGCTGAAGTTTTTGAAATTCCTCAGGCCGTTCAGGCTGGTTCCCATATTAAGGAAATCCATAAAAATTTAGAAAAAACAGAAAGCAAAGGTCAGTTAAGCTTCCAGCTTGATGGAAAAAAATTGGCTTAAACTTATACTCCTACAGGGAGACGCTAGGATGGCGGTAAGTTTTTTTGAAGAAATGCCCTGTTGGAAATTTTCAAGCTCCCTATAAAGGGAGCTTTTTCATTCTTAGCTCCTGAGTAGAGCTCCATGCTTTTAAAGAATTGAAGCACCTTCTGTCAGTGTTAATCTGCTAGCATAAAATGAGACTCTTTGTTTAAGTCTCTGTCGAGACTTTAAATCATCGGAAAAAAATGGTAGCCAGTTTGGATTGTGATCTGTAACCACAATTTTTTTAAAAGAAGATAGATTGAGATTTAGAATGAAGAGAATTTTTATCACTGGTTCAAGTACAGGTTTAGGCTTTCTTGCGGCAAAAGAATTAATCACAGCCGGTAATGAAGTGTATGTTCACGCCAGAAATGAAGAGAAAGCAAATGGTCTAAGGCAACAACTACCAGGCTTGAAGGCGATTCTCATTGGGGATTTATCTAAGTTTGATGAACTGAAA